>NZ_AP025460.1:1892248-2207623 GCF_024347315.1 Vibrio atlanticus
ACTGGACTCGAACCAGTGACACCTTGCATGTCATGCAAGTACTCTAACCAACTGAGCTAAGCGGGCAATGCTGTGAAACTTATCTAACCGCTTTATTAAGTGGCTAACGCTTCAGAACGAGATGGATAATAACGAGTGAATGGGTAGCGTGCAAGGATAAATTTGCACAAAACTGATCGTTTGCTTTTAAAAACAACAATCAGAATAAATTTTAAACACAAAGCAGATCAATGGCTTGAAGTAGATCACATTTAAGTTCAACTTCGATGATTACCTACATCAGCATGCTTCGCGTCTTTTCTCCCTTTACTGAGCACTTCGGCGCAAGGTATTAGTTAGAATCTTCGTCCATGTCGAACACGACGTTGTAGTTCTCGGTATAAGTACAGTTAGGTTGACGACTACAAGTAAAGAAACGTCGGCCTTTATAATCGCCATGGCTTGCGAGTTTGATGATCATAGGGCTGCTACATTTCTTACAGAATCGAACTTCTTTAGATGGCTCAATCAAATCGATGTGTGCTGCCAGTAACCTCTTCAAACGGCTCACTTGATAACTGTGCTTAATTGAAGCGCCAATAAGTGGAAGGCCAGCCGATTTACAAACGTGCATCAATAGCTTCTCGCGATCAACCTTTCCTTTATTAAGCTCCTTCCCATTATCCAATTCGATGATTACACGTGGCTCTAACGTTCGCGGGTCGCACACTACAAAGTCAAAATAACTGCGTGAGATTTTGTTGTTCGCAATAAACCAATTCTTTTTATTGTGCGCCTTTGCGGGGACAACAATGTTAGACATGCTCACTTTAGCAAATACTTCCCCATGGTTACCCACTGCGGATTTGAGTGCGTTATAGAAGGTCGCTTGTTGCGCCGACATTAACGAGCCTTTCTTTTGATAAGCATGATCTTTGGTGTCATCATTTTTTACTAGATAGTTTTGAATAAAGTAAAAGAACACAACCAGAACAATTACAACGATAAAAATATTAGTCATTTTCCAACACAATCACATTTGTATAGGGATTAAGAGAGTGGTTAGCGTATGTAGAAAAGCGTCACGTGGCAAGCAAAAGAAGCAGAGCTGCGAATTGGAATCATGACCTTTGAACGCTTTAATCGTCAGAGGCGGTCTCTTTATCGGCTTCGACAGTTCAAGACGCACATCTCCTATTTAATAATCAAATCATCAATTACATATTAAATTGATTCAGATCAAACCGCACCAAGTTGTGACCAATTAGCATAAAAAACGTTAGACAAATGTTAACAAGGAAATTGCTATGGAACTCAAACAAGACCCAAGATGTTATACCGATGTGTGTGTCGATGGTAAGTGGTTCCATTATGACCACTGTGGCACTCAAGCTTATATGCTAAAAGGTGGCGCTTCAGCAGTCATTGAACTCGCTCGAGAACCAGCAACAGAGAGTGAGCTAGTTGAAATGTTAGAAAGTATCGCTAAGTAATACTCTTAATAGATAATATAAAAACTAAGCGAATAGGAGTTGATAACACTCTTGTTCGCTTAGTTTCTTATTTGCTTATTTGCTTATTTGAATGGTTGCTTTAGGTTCTTTTACTTGATTAAATTTAAACACTTCTGCCTAAGGGGAATGATTCTGATTAGGCTGCCAAGTATTTAAATTACAGGTTCATTTAAGCTGTATTTTCGCACTAAGCTGTATTTTTCGCTAAGCAATGACCACCTGGTTGCGCCCTGATTGTTTTGCTTGATATAAAGCGTCATCTGCTGATTTCAAATGCTGTTTGTAGGTACTGCTATTTAATTCTTGATACGTTAAATGAATGGTCGCACCAATTGATGTAGTTAACGCTAACGGACCGGAATACGTTTCTATCGTTTGATCAGCGATTGTTTGCCTTATCATTTCCAACTGTTCGTCTGGGTCTTGAGTGCCAGCAAGCAGTAAAACGAATTCTTCCCCACCCCATCGAGCCAACACATCGTTTGTTGATAGCGCTCGCTCTATACGCTTAGCAACCTCTACCAAAACTTGGTCCCCAATATCATGTCCGTATGTATCATTGACTCGTTTAAATTGATCTAAGTCCAAAATAGCAAGCGTATACCCGAACGGCGACAAACGGTATGGCATTGGCTGAGTTAACAATTGTTCCAGGTAGCGTCTATTGAATAAACCTGTCAACTCACATCTCGTCGATTGCTTAACCAACTCTTTGTTGGTCTTATGCATAGTGCATAACCTTACCAGAAGTACAGCAAAGCTTATGATGACCATAACACCGAGTACGACAACAATGCGGTCTTTTAAGCTCTGTTTATCTAGCGTCATCTCTGCGAGCTCTTTTTCTGCATTAAGCAGTTCATTCTCTTTCGCTAATGAAGCCGTAGCAAAGTCTTGTTCTAATAAAAAGATATCACTCTGACGCTTTTCAAATAACAGCGCTTTGTTGCCCTTGTAATAAAGCTTGAAATACCGAAGTCCAATTTCACTGTTGCCTTTAGATTCATAGTATTCTGCAAGCGCTTTGAAACCAAGCACCTTCCAACTACGGCTGCCAACAATATCAAACATCGTAGACGAACGTTTTAGATCAAAGAAAACAAAGTTATCTTGGTTCAAACCGATATTTGCTAAAGCTCTGTTTAAGTAACACTGACCCAGTTGGAGTGTGTACTTTGCAACACCCGGGTAACCAATACATTGGTTTGTTACTTTCCTTGCTAACTCAAAGTTCTTTTCTGCTAGCAGTACTTCACTCTGAGCTTTTAGAAGAAGGATTTTGTACCTTTCACTTACGCTATCATCATTAAATTTAGTGGCACTTTTATAAGCCTCTCGACCTTTTACTAAGTCGCCACTGCGTAGATAAGCAAATGATTCATTAACATATAACACACCGATGGTTGAACCATCGCGTAATCCACTTTTGATATAGAGCTTTTTGGCCTGTTCGATAAGTTTGAGTGCTTTCGGCCAATCTTCCAGATAGATATAAAGCAATGCCATATTCGACATCAACTTACTGTTATAGATATGCCGTGGGTATTTCTTGCCAAGATTTAAGCCCTTATGAAAAAAATACTGAGCTTCGGAAAAATCATTTTGGATGTTTTTGATCGACCCCACAGTGTTGTAGGCTTTTATCAACAGTTCTTCATACTGGATTGATTCAGCGATACTTATTGCTGCTTTAACTTGAGATTCAGCCTCTACTAATTCACCTTGACTCATCTGCTCAATCGCTAGTTCAACTAAAGATTGCGCCTTTAACCACCCCATATCTTCACGCTGTGCTAATGCCTTGATCTGTCGTGTGTATTCAGACACAGCCTGTTTATCGAGATCATGCTGTGCGAGATTCGATAAAATCATTAGTTCATAACCACGATAGATGGCTTTATGTTGCGTAGGGCTCGTTGCTTTTAAGGTTTCAAGCTTTTGGGAGGCAAGTTTGGGATCACCGCGAGACACATTAAGGATTTCAATGAGTTCAGCGCCATATTGAGTCGCTGATAACTCTTTTTCGGGACTGTACGCGCCTGGGGTTTCTGGTCGAATAGTCTGTAAATCGTCGTCATAAGTTGGATAGAGTAAATACAATCCTAGTACAACACTGATCAGTACGACGAGAAAAAATGAGCCTAACACTCTGTTGTTATTCATTTATAAGTGCCATTACTGATTGCATACCAATTTAATCGACGGTTACCTTAAGCGGTTTCACATTGTACCCGACACATATGGAGATTTAAATCCTGCACATGGGTCGATCCGCGTAGTATTTTTCTCATAAATTAGAATAATCAGATAATTTTCTTGATTTAACTCAGGCAATGATTCTGTAAAAAGGCGTTATAGTTATTTTCCTGTTCCAGCCTCCGTGACTTTTTTAGAAACAACGGAGCAAAATGAGAATTAACAATGACCCAAATTAATGAACAACGTCTCGTAGAACATTTCTGCGATCTAGTGAAAATTGATAGTGAATCTCGTAACGAAAAAGCGATTGCTGAAGCTTTGGCTGAGCAACTCGGTGAGCTGGGTTTTGAAGTTCACAAACTGGCGGTTCCTGAAGAAGTGTCTAACGGTTTCAACATCTACGCTCGTCTAGATGGCACTCTTCCAGGTAGCACAGTATTCAGCTGCCACATGGACACAGTAACGCCAGGTATCGGCATTGAGCCAATCATCGAAGACGGTATCATCCGTTCAAAAGGCAACACAATTCTAGGTGGCGACGACAAGTCTGGTATCGCAGCTATCATGGAAGCAGTTCGTTGCATCAAATCTGAAGGCCAAGAGCACAAAACTATCGAGATCGCATTTACAGTATTCGAAGAAGGCGGTCTGTTCGGTTCTTTAAACTTCGATATGTCTTACATTCAGTCTGAGCACGCTATCGTACTTGATACAGGCGGCCCGATCGGCACTATCGTAAATGCAGCACCTGGCCAACAGAAAATCGTTGCGAAGTTCAAAGGGCGCCCTGCTCACGCGGGTTTAGCGCCAGAAGAAGGCATCAGTGCCATTCAAGTTGCAGCAGACGCGATCACTAAGATGAATCTGCTTCGTATCGATGAAGAAACAACAGCAAACGTCGGTATTGTTGAAGGCGGTCAAGCGACTAACATCGTAATGCCAGAACTTAAAGTCGTGGCTGAAGCTCGCTCTCTAAACGGAGAAAAGCTAACAGCTCAAGTTGAGCACATGATCTCTACATTCCAAGAGAGTGCAAAACAGTTCGGTGCTGAAGTAGAAATCGAGTCGACTCGTGCTTACGATGCATTCGTTATCGCAGACGATCACCCACACATTCTTTCTATCAAATCCGCATTCGAGAAGCTTGGCGTAACAGCGAACACTAAACGCACTGGCGGCGGTAGCGATGCAAACAACTTCAACGCGAAAGGCCTAACAACAGTTAACCTTTCTACTGGTATGGCGAAAGTTCACACCACTGAAGAGTACATTGCAGTGAAAGACATGGTCGCAATCACTGAGTTTGTTGTGGCTTACGTGACTCAATAGTCTTACTGGTTAACTAGCCGGCCTTATTTGTTAACAAGCCTGTCTTATTCGTTGACGAAATAGAAAATGCCATCTAGTTAACGTCAAAAAGCCGAGTTCACATGTAGCGTGTGACTCGGCTTTTTTGTTGTCTTAATTTAGACAGAAGTTCTAATCTAAAAACCCCTACGCTTCCAAAACTGCCCTTCGTCTTTCGCAACAAGGTCGAATGTCTTATCAGCAATGATGTTGCCTTTTAGCTCGACGGTCATGCGCCATTTACCGAGTTTGTTGGAGACAGGCGCCCAGATAGTATCGCCTAAGTAAAAATCCCAGTCATTGTTGCCGACATGCTCTTCACCATCGAACGGTTCGAGCACTTCACCCGTGTCGGTGGTGATGTTCGGGTGATAGATGCAGTAACGGATTTTTTCACCTTTGGCTTTTTTGATATTCAAGATATAGCCAAATTCCACGTCGATTTCAGCATCAACGGTAGTGGTGAACTCTTGGATTTTTGGAAGATCTTTAGATTTGGAATCCCACGTTGTATAGATGCCGTAAGATGTCATGTCGACCACAACAGAGCGCTTTGCCATTTCAATCGTTACCTTGGAGTTGTTCTATTAATTAATTCTATTTGCCACTCACCCAAGCTGGATAAGCACGAGGCTATTCTTGCCAATCTTTTGCCATGCGCTTAATCACCGACGGTTCAATGTCGTGAATGCTGCCATATTGCTCTCGGCACACTTCTATAACTAAATCCGCTTTATATTTGAGTGCGAGTTGGCGGTAGGCTTTCATTTCCCACTGCTTAATAAAAGTATTCGACACCACAACGTCTAACCCTTGCTTCAAGCCGTCTTCTGCAGTGTTCTGACACCACTCATGCGCTTGCTGCAACTGCCTTGGGTCAAAATTATAGTCGCCTTGCTCATTCACGTAATACATATCCGCTTCGACATGCAATGCATCGTAGGTTTTTGCTTTTGTTGACTTGCCGGAACCGGGCAACCCTCGAATGAGTATTAACTTCATCTGTCACTTTACAGGCTAATTTTAAAACATGAGTTTATCTTAAATAGTGACGAGTTTCTCTGATAACTGCCGTTGCTCAACATCCGAAAACCGAGTCCTTATACTCGACTCAGATAATCACTGAATACAATGAGAATCCCCTCGACGTCGGTGAATGACTTCTGAAAGCAAACACAAATAATTTACAACTATCCATTTTGTATATCGACAAGCGTATCAAACTACTATAGATTTAGATGTATAGACGTCTACATATCTAGCTTAGGGAGAAAGCTTTGCCTATTCGCATTCCAGACCAATTGCCAGCATCTGATGTTCTTCGTGAAGAAAACATCTTTATTATGCCGCTATCAAGAGCATCGACACAGGAAATTCGTCCACTTCGAGTCTTGATCCTCAACCTAATGCCAAAGAAGATTGAAACTGAAACTCAATTCTTACGCCTACTATCCAACAGCCCACTGCAAGTCGATGTAGAGCTGTTGCGTATTGATGACCGACCAAGTAAAAACACGCCGACAGAACACCTTGATAACTTCTACCGTCAATTTGAAATGGTCAAAGGGAGAAACTTTGATGGATTGATCATCACTGGTGCGCCACTTGGCCTGGTTCAATTTGAAGACGTTATCTACTGGGATCATCTAAAAACCATCATGGAATGGGCAAACAAGCATGTGACCTCAACCTTGTATGTGTGTTGGGCTGCTCAAGCTGGCTTAAAGCTCTTGTATGATTTACCAAAGCGAACTCGTAAAGATAAGCTTTCTGGGGTTTACAACCACGAGATACATAACCCGTACCACCCAATTTTACGAGGCTTCGACGATACCTTCTTGGCACCACACTCTCGCTATGCTGATTTCTCTCAGGAATACTTAGCCGAACATACTGACCTTGATGTTCTTGCGACTTCTGATGTGGCGGGCGTATACCTAGCGGCAACCAAAGATAAGCGAAACGTGTTTGTAACCGGTCACCCTGAATATGATGCTCATACACTTCACAATGAATACATTCGTGATTTGGGTGAAGGCATGGAGCCTGTTATTCCAATTAACTACTACCCGAACAACAATCCAGACAACAAGCCTGTAGCAAGTTGGCGTAGTCATGGACACTTATTGTTTTCAAACTGGCTTAACTACTGCGTTTACCAACAAACACCTTACGATCTGGATCACTTCAGCGAAGACAACTTCACCAAAGACGACTAAACGATAAGTCATCTAACTAAAAAGCCAACTAGGCATTTTGCCTATATGCTAACAAGCTAACAAGCTAACAAGCTATTTAGACAGTTGGCTATCCAGATAAAGAACAATTAAGCTGTGTTCCATAGGTTGTTGATAAAACACCAAATGGGACACGGTTTTTTTTATGGTGTTTGGGTCGCATTCCATAATCTATCTAACACTTAAATATGTTCGATTTCATATCATAGGTTTGTGTTCAAAAGGAGCTGCACATGCCTAACAAGTCGCTATTACCAAAATCCACCCTGATATCTCATATCACGCTACTCGCCTCTCTCTCTTTGGTAGGTTGTGTTTCTGTAACCGAAGGGCCACCAAAAATGGCAAGTGACCCAATTGCGATGTCTCAATCACGTATTGAATTGGGTTTGGGCTACATGGGACAAGGTAATATGGTCAAGGCACGTGAAAACCTAGAGCTCGCTATCAAACACGCTCCTAGCTATTACCGCGCCCAACTTTCGATGGCACATTATTACGAGCAAGTTGGCGAAGTAGATGAAGCAAGAACCACTTACCGCAAAGCACTCAGTCTAGATTCAAGAAACGGCAATGTATTGAATAACTACGGTACGTTCTTGTGTAAACAAGGCGAATACGAGCAAGCTGATAAATATTTCAATCGCGCAATTGACCAACCCTACTACTACCTTGTCTCTGCAAGTTATGAGAATGCGGCATTCTGCGCGTTTAAGGCTGGTAATACCGACCAAGCAAAATACTACTTCACACGAGCGATTGACCACGATCCAAATCGCGTAAAATCGATACTACAACTATCAAAAATTGAAGTGAGTGACGCCGATTACAACGACGCTAGGCTTCGTTTGTTCAAATTCCACCAACGTTATGGCTACCAAATTCCATCGCTTAAAATCTTGGTCGATCTCGAAAACAAAGCAGGTAACAGTGCTCTAGAGAAGAAATATCAGAGTAAGTTAGATGAGTTACTTTCTGCATAGTGCATATGAAAAACACAAAAAACGGGCTTGTTGCGTTAACAACAAGCCCGTACGTAATTTCAACTTAATGTCTTAACTTAGCGCAGCCGCTATTTTAGCGTGATCCACTCTTGTCTTTGCTCGTCGTCCATAAAGGTCCATGCGATAAAGCGACTCACCTTCTGGCCTTGCGACATCTCAACCACTTTTACTTGTTTAGCTCTTAGCTTACCCAGCTCTGAACGAACCATATCGACGTTATCTTTCTTAGAAATCAATGTCGTAAACCACAATACTTGAGTAGCAAAAAGTTGGCTCTCTCTCGCCATTTTCATAATGAAAGCAGCTTCGCCACCCGGACACCAAAGTTCAGATTTTTGGCCACCAAAGTTTAAGGTTGGTTTCTCTTGCTTAATCGATTTGGCTGGCTTCTTATTCATCTCGGGCTTGAATGACTTGCCCGCTTTCTTAGCTCGGTTTGCCGCTAAGTTATCCAGTTTACGTTGTGACCCCTTTTCCGCCTCTTCTAGAGAACTATGGAATGGAGGGTTACAAATAGTGACATCGTAACGTTCATTATCCTTAATCACGCCCTTAAAGATAGATTCAGAGTCCGCTTGTAGACGAGCTCGGATCTTACCTTTTAGATTAGGGTTACTTTCAGCAATGAAGTTCGCTGTTTTGATGGAGACTGAATCGACATCCGTACCCGTACAGCGCCACTTATACTCTGTCGCGCCAATGATTGGGTAAATACAGTTTGCACCAACACCGATATCTAATGCTTTCACAGAGGCGTGATTATAAGGCTCACCTTGTCCATCGCTGTTTAGGATGTCTGCCACTCTGTGGATATAATCTGCACGGCCAGGAATTGGTGGGCACAAGTAACCAGCAGGAATATCCCAATGCTTAACGCCATAGTGATGCGCCAGTAAAGCCTTGTTAAGTAGCTTAACAGCCAATGGATCAGAGAAATTAACGGTGTCTTCGCCCACCGGGTTCTTGATCAGATGTTCTTTTAGCTCAGGTAACGCTGCAACCAATAACTCAAAGTCGTAGCGACCTGTGTGTTGGTTTCTTGGGTGTAATCCACCTTGAGGCTTCTCTGCCGAACGTCTTTTCTGTGCTGCATTCTTGTTAAATACAGTTTTATTGAAAGACGCCTTATTCGATGGCCCTTTATTAGCGCCCGGCTTACCTTTGCTATCTTTTGCAAAAGGTCGCTTTGCTTTGTTGTTACTAGCGCCTTTTGAAACTGTACTCTTTCGGTTTTTATCCGATGTGTTCTTTGAAGAAATACGCTTGTCGCTGCTTGGTTTACCTGCACTTGGCTTAACATCACCTTGCTTACGGTTACCTTGCGTACTGTTACCTTCGTTAGCTTGGTTATCTTTTGTTTTTGCTGCGGAGGTACTGTTTTTCGACAGGCTTAGCGTCGTTCTATTTTGTGATTGGCTCATTGGGCTACTTCTTTAAATCTAAATACATCATGAATAAACGGGCATCTAACTCAAGTTGATGATATTCCGGTTCCATGTGACAGCATAGTTGGTAAAAGGCTTTGTCGTGCTCTTTCTCTTTGATGTGCGCCAGTTCGTGTACCACCAACATTCTCAGCAAAGGTTCTGGCGCATTTTTAAAAACACTGGCGATACGGATCTCATTCTTCGATTTGATCTTTCCACCGTGATTTTTCGCGACGTAAGAGTGCAGACCTAATGCATTATTGATTAGGTGTATCTTGCCGTCATAAATCACTTTACTGATCGGTGGTGTTTTTTTCATATAACGATTTTTAATCTCAATCGCATAGTCAAACAGGGCTTTCTCGCTTTTTATTTCATGATTCTTTGGGTAGCGAGCTTCGAACCACGGCACCAACTTTCCCGATTCAACTAGTTGAGTTACCGGGTCGAGAATGTGCTTCGGGTAGCCTTGGATATAGCGTAAAGAAGGATGCATGCTGAAAGACCGTACAAGTTACACCACGACAATACGTTGTGGTCTTGAAAATTGAGCCGCATAGTGTAACTGATCACACTTTTCTAATCACCTAGGATTCGTTACACTTTAGCGAGATTCACCAAGAGCTAGACTCAAAAAGAGATTATAAAAATGAAACGTGTTGTATTGTACGTCGCAGACAAATGCCCGCACTGTAAAGATGCACAGCGCTATTTGGATTCAAAGAAAATTGTTTACCGCCTAACGAATGCAAAGATGCAGCGTGGTCGTAAAGAGTTGCAAGCGATGGGAGCTCGCTCTATCCCCGTACTTAAAATCGGCGACCAGGTGATGGTCGGCTGGAATCAGAAGAACTTCGATAAGATGTATAACTCAAAGAGTACCTAAGTGCTCTAAGCCAGTAATACTTCTATAAAATAAAGCCCGAATGTCCAATCTAGGATGCTCGGGCTTTGTTGTTCTATACCATTCTAAATCACACGTAGCGCTTAACGAAATCAATAAAGGTTCGGTCTGCCTTCGACAGGTACCCTTCCTTTCTCCAAGCCAAAGATAGATTGAGTTTTACAGGATCTTTAAATGGCACCCCCACGACGTCTTCTTCGTATTCTGTGACCAAACTCAGCAGCGCAGTAATGGCAAACTCTCGTTTTACTATAGAAAGAATCATTGGCAATAAGTTGGTTTCGAAGGCGATGGTCATATCGAGATTGTACTTTTTACAGGTCGCATCAATAAAATCACGGTGGAAATAACCCGACTTGAACATAATCAGTTCTTGAGCGAAAAACTCTTCAAAGGTGATGGATGCTTGCGTTGCCAATGGGTGTTCTTTACCAACAACAGCTAGCATCTCAGAACTCAACAAGTGATCGGTTTCGAGATCATCTGGGACATTTTCATGATTGATAACCCCAATATCCAGTTCGCCGTTTAATAACATTTCACGAATCGATGCGGTGCCGGCATCAATTAAAGTCAATTTTAGGTTTGGGTATTGGCTTTTAAACGCCATCACGACTTGGGGGAAAAAGTAACTGCCCATCATGCTTGGAGCGCCTAATCGCACTTCTCCCTTTTCTAGTCCCTTTAGCTCATTCATTGCGAGTTGAGCATCATTAAACTGTTGGGCGATTCGCTTCGCATGCTCAAATAACACTTTACCCTCTTCCGTTAAGGTGACTGATTTATCTCCGCGACGAAACAGAATCAACTCAAGCGTCTGTTCTAGTTTTTTTATAGAGATACTCAAAGCAGGCTGTGCGATATGCAGCGCTTTGGCGGCTTGAGTGAAGTTACCAAACTGAGCAACAGCCAGAAAATGTCGAAGTGGTTTTGATTCAAGCATGTCGATATATTAATTATATTGAGGTTATATTTTTAATATATTTCTTTAATCGCCATTGTGCTGATAACTTGTTCACAAATAGCTTACTAACTCGCGCAGGCACAACGTAAATGTTTGATAAAGGCAGTCCTCAATACAAAGGTATCACCCAATCATTGGCGATTGGCTCGTTTATCATTTTCTGTAACCTTTATCTCTTTCAGCCAATCTTGCCGCACATGGCCGAGCACTTCCAAGTATCTGAAACTCAAATCAACTGGCTGTTTGCCGCGACAACACTTGGGCTTTCCATCAGCTTGGTGCCTTGGGCAATCGCTTCTGAAACCTTTGGTCGAAAACCTATTATCCTATTCAGTCTGTTCGCTATTCCTTTGATTGGATTGAGCATGGTGTTCACAACCACTCTACTGCAACTTGTTATTGCCAGAGCAGTCATGGGAATCGCCGTTGCTGCTTTTGCTGGCGTAGCGGTTGCCTATATGGTCGAAGAGTTATCACCCAAAGCATTCGCAGTCGCGATTGGAGGTTATATTGCGGCTAACTCATTAGGTGGCATCTTCGGGCGTGTATTGGGTGGCTTAATTACGGATTATTTCGACTGGCACGCTACGGTGTTGTTTTTCGTGGTCGGATCCTTAATCGGCGCACTCTATATTGCGTATAGTCTGCCTGACCAACAAAACTTCAAACCTCAGAAAGGGTTGTTCTTTCATCATAACCGCTCGGTTGTGATGCACTTAAGAAACCGTACCTTGTGGCTCGCGATGTTGATTGGTGGCGCTAACTTCGCGCTATTCGTTAACCTGTATTCAGTAATGGGCTTTAGGCTAGTATCTGCGCCTCACTCAGTGCCAGTGGGCTTAGCTTCACTGATATTCCTATGTTACTTGGCCGGTACGGTAAGCTCTAAGCTCTCCAACAAATGGACACTTCGCTTTGATCCGTTAAACGGAATATTGATGGGCGTGTGCATTAGCTTAATCGGAATGCTAATTTCTGCCGTCGACAAAGTCCCGTTCATGCTAGCAGGCTTGTTATTGATTAGTGGCGGCGCGTTCTTCGCCCATACCCTTGCCTACTCTTGGGTAAGTCAAAAAGCGCCGAGCGCTAAGGCGACAGCAACCGCACTTTACTTGGTTCACTATTATATTGGCGGGAGCTTAGGTGGTTTCTTACTCTTGTATTGCTGGCAACTGTTCGGTTGGAATGGCGTGATTGCGGGCGGTTCAATCTTCTATGTTGCGATATTTGCTTGGGTCTACCAATTAAAACAACTTCAAGTATCGGCCTCTAAACTCGCACAAGCATAAGTACGACTGAGGTTGTAACTCAATTATTGCTTTTGATTGACGTCCGTTCTGATATCCTACGCAAAATTTCATTTCGGAACCTGTTATGTCGAACACTCAAAGCACAGATCTTCAAACCATCCACGACCAAGTAAAGCAGTGGTTAGACGATGTCGTTATTGGCCTAAACCTGTGTCCATTCGCAGCCAAGCCACAACGTAATAAGCAGATTAAGATCTTTGTGAGTGAAGCGAATACGGAAGAAGCGTTGTTGGAAGACATCATGACGCATTTCGTAGAGTTAGATAACACGCCAGTCGCGGAATTAGAGACGACTTTGGTGGTTGTGCCTAACATGCTGCAAGACTTCTTCGACTACAACATGTTCATTGATTGGATTGAAGCGTTAATCAAGCAAGAAGATTGGGAAGGCGTTTACCAAGTAGCAACCTTCCACCCAGACTATTGCTTTGGTGGTGCCGATCCAGAAGACGATGAAAACCTAACTAACCGCTCTCCGTATCCGGTTTACCATTTGATTCGTGAAGCGAGTATGGAAAAAGTGTTGAAGCACTACCCTAACCCTGAAGCGATTCCTGATACCAACATCGCGAGAGTTGAATCCTTAACGCCGGAAGAACGTCGTCAACTGTTCCCTTATCTGTTCAGTTAATCGTTCAGTTAATCGCTAAAATGCTGGCTCATATTCCTGAGCGCTCTTGATGATATGGGCGAGAAATGAACTGATCTCGTCCATTTTGTTTAGCAATGTACAGGCATTCATCGGCAACTTTGATTAGCGAGTCTAATGCCGACATTCTCTCCCCTTTGCTATCTCCAGTGCTCAACTCAAAATGACACGCACCAATTGATATGGTGATAGGCTTACTATCTAGTGTGATTTTCTTCATTTCTTGTAAAAGAGTCATGAACTTATCTTCAACACCACTTGGTGTACTATTTGGATACCAAAGAATGAACTCTTCACCACCAAAGCGAGCTACAAACTCTCCATCTTGAATATTATTGCGCAGAACGTTTGCCACTTTCTTTAAAACCACATCACCCATTTGATGACCATAAGTGTCATTGACCTGTTTGAAAAAGTCGATGTCGACAACCGCTAAGGTTCCCTTTCCTAAAGATCCTTTTAACTGCTCGACTTCCGCATTCAGCGTTTTGAACAAACAACGTCGATTCGGCAAGTGTGTAAGAGGATCGTACAAAGCTTGATATTCAAGTTTTTCATTTAACTCTGTCAGTTTACGTTCTTGCTGTCTTCTCACCAGTTCCACTTCGATCCATGACGCCATTAACCGCATGACGTCGATATCGAACTCTTTAAACTCACGATGATAAGGCTCTGGGCTTGAAAAGTTTAAGGTGCCATAAAGCTCATCATTAACGAAAATGGGAATACCAATGTATGACTCCAAACCAAAAGACTGATAGGCAGGATGAGTCGCATACTTATCGTGTTTACCACAATGCTCAATGCAGATAGGACCAATCGATTTACAAGTAATTTCGCAATAAGTCGAAGGATAATCGAAGGTGTCACCGCTATTGAGTTCTACCCCTTCAGGTGTAACGCAGTGCTCAACTAAATAAGAATTACCATCGACTTTCGATAAGATACCAATATCAAGGTTGAAGCGTTCAAGCCCCATGATAAGCAGCTGAGCGATCTGAATATCGAACCCTTTTCGATAATCATTGGTGATTTGATACAAACGACGTATAACAACTTCACTTTCATTAGCTTGGTGCATAACTGTGATCCTACGACGGAGAACTGATTGGCAATATTACGTATAGCCTACTGTAAATTATATATTAATCAATTAGTTTTTATGCAAGATACCTCATTAAACCAATGAATAAAAGTCGACTTTGCGTTAGCACCCTATTCCCAGCTTTGGTAAAATACCCCACTAACGAAACAGAATGGATAGGAAAATGAACCTTTCTCAACTAAGCCAAGAAATCTACGATCACCTTTACCGCGACATTGAAGAGTTCCGCAGTACTTTTGATCTGCCTGTTGCTGCTCCTGAAACAATGGACGAAAAAGGCGATACGCTACACACATCTCTAGCGATCGAAGAACTAACAGAACTTGCAGAAGCTGACTCTAAAATCGAACAAGCGGACGCTATTGTAGACAGCGTTTATGTTTTGATGGGACGTTTAGTTCACCTTGGCCAAGCTAAGGTAGAAGACAACCTAGCAATCAGCTACCTGATCGACCTACTGTTGAATGTTTCTAAAAACCGCTCAATCGACTTTCTGCCTTGTTGGGACGAAGTACACTCAAGCAACATGAGTAAAGTGTGCCGTAACGAAACAGAATACGCAGAAACTGAAGCTTTCTATGCTGAGCAGAACATCAAACTGATGGCTGTTCAAAAAGGCGAATACATCATCGCTAAGTGTGCGGAAGATTTCGTATCGGAAGGCAAGACAGTTCGCCAAGGTAAAGTACTAAAATCAGTACACTACCGCCCTGCGAACCTTGAGCCTCTAACGGCTTAAGACTGGTTGTCTAAACCGATCAGCACGCCAAAATAGCAAACGCCACGTTTAAATAACGTGGCGTTTTATTATCTGTTAGTGATTTCAAACTGTGTGTAAATTGTAGCTGTGTGCTAAAGCAGCCGAGTGTCAGTTGCAGCTGGGTGTTAATTGTAGCTAAATACTATACCAGTCGTGCCATGTGATAAGCCGCCACATATTCGCCATTTCTGAAAGCGAATCCTGCGGACTCCCCTTCAATCACAAAACCAAACTTCTTATACAAGCTGATCGCTCTTTCGTTATCGGTATAGACCGTTAGTTCAAGTCGTTTGATGTTAATCCAGTTATCACACAAGTCGATTGCGGTCGCGAGCAGTTGGCTACCGACACCTTTGCCTAAAACATTGTCTTTAACACCCATACCGAATGAAGCAACATGACGCCTTCTCGGGTTTACACACACTTCCATTCCCAAATTACCAACAATCTCATCATCGATCATCGCGACATACGAGTACACGTTGTCAGGCATATTTGAGATTCGTTTCTGCCAGCTTTCCAGAGATGGATTTGGGAGTTGCAGCGTACCGGTATAAGCATTAGTGCATTCGTAGACTTCTTTTATTCCCTTTGCATCTGACGGTTCAGACCGTCTCACTATAATACTCATCGCAACTCCTACTATTTTCATCGCTAAATATGAAACACATCCTTAATGTGCACCTAGACACACTATCAAATACTAAATATTTAACAATAGGTTAGCTTTGGTTCATCATGATCTAACTAATTCTGTTCTGGTTAATCATGAACTAATTCATCTTGATCTAGTTAATCACGCTCACATTGAACTTGCATGACTTTAAGGGCCGTAGCATTGAGCTTCTTAGCTAACGCTGCACCTTCTTCATTCCATTGCTCAAGAGTCGTAAATTGAGTGTTAACTTCCATTTCTGCTGTGCTGTCTGCACCACCCATCATTAGACTTAGAATCAGTGTTAGTTCGTACATAAGTTAATCCTCTTTCGAGTTTTGAAAGCATCCATTCGAATAAGATAAAGTGACTAAACTGAGTCTTAGCTCACTTGTTTCGTTTGAGATAATTCTAGTCATTCACTCGAATCGAGTCTTACCATTTTGTGCCACTAACTAATAAAGCAGCATAGCCATGATTTAAAGGTATAAAAAAGACCAGAGCATCATGCTTCTGGTCTCTTTATGAATCAAAGGTCAATCAGAACTCAGTTTCTGAGTCACTTTTCTCTAGGCTGATGACATTCAAAACTGCAAATGCAGAGGCTAGAAATAAGCCTAATATCCAAACAAAATACCACATGAGAAACTCCATAATACAGTGAATTGCCGTTGCGTTCGACATACTCGTTATCGAGTCGTCCAAACATGGTTCGGTAGCTGAACGCGGTATAACAAAGAATGATAGGCACCATCACAAACGCGACACCTGTCATGATGTTCAAGGTCAGTTCGCTAGAGGTTGAATCCCACAATGTTAGGCTATGACTCGGTTTAACGCTAGACGGGATAATGAACGGGAACATCGAGAAACCAGTCGTTAAGATGATGCAAGCGTTAGTCAGGCTGGAACTAATAAAAGTAATCGCATCCAATTTCAACCTTGCCCCAATTAAAGCCAGTAGTGGAATAAACACACTGCCAATTGGTGCAAACCACATCCAAGGGTAAATCTCGAAGTTAGATAACCAAGCACCAGTTTCTGCTATCGCGTGTTTGTTTAACGGATTCGAAACAGCGCTATGGTTCAACTCACTGGCAATCAGATAACCATCAATGTAGCTTATTGTTAAACCACCTAGCACCATGAGACTCACCACAAGTATCGCACTCACCTGAGCAACCAATCTTACCTTGTTGTATAGCGCATCTGTCGTTTTCATCATCAGCCAAGCACTGCCTTGCAACAACGCCATCAATAACCCAACGAAGCCACACAACAGAGCAAACGGATTAAGCAAATCAACAAACGATCCGTGGTACTCAACCATGAGTAAACTATTGAGCGAGAATGGAAGCCCTTGCATCAAGTTGCCAAACGCGACACCAAATAAAATCGGCGGAAAAAAGCCTGAAAACGAAATCGCTAAATCACACACTTTTCGCCATTGGTCGTTATCTATCTTGGCTCGGTACTCAAGTGCAAGAGGACGCAGCCACAATGAGATAAGAACCAAGTACATCGCAACATATAAGCTTGAAAACGATGTCGCATACACTAACGGCCAAGCCGCAAACAAAGCGCCACCTGCGGTAATTAACCACACCTGGTTGCCGTCCCAATGGGGTGCAATGGAGTTAATCATCACTCGTCTTTCAGAGTTGGTTTTACCGATAAACGGTAACAACGCTCCTACTCCCATATCGAAGCCATCGGTGATCATAAAACCAATCAGCAACACACCGATTAGCACCCACCAAATTAAACGCAATGTGTCATATTCAAACATGAGTCAGTCACCTTATTGTTGAACTTGTTGTACCAATTTGGCTTCAAGCGATGTTGTTGTCTGTTCATAGTGATAACGCCCCGTTTTCAAACTGCTTGGGCCTTTTTTAGCGACGGTAATCATCAAGTAACTTTCAACAATGATGAAGACCGTATAGAGGCCAATAATTAGCGCGAGAGACGTAAGTAAATTTCCAACGGTTTGCGAAGAAGCCGCGACCGCAACAGGGAGAATTTCACCGACCGCCCATGGCTGACGACCATACTCCGCAACAAACCAACCTGCTTCGATTGCCACCCAAGGCAACGGAATTGACCAAAGTGCCGCCTTCAATAACCAAGGCTTTTGCGTAATGTTTTTACGGTAGGTTTGCAGGAAGGCCGCACCAAACACAAACAACATAATGAAGCCACAACCCACCAGGATTCTGAATGACCAGAACAGAGGCCACACAGTTGGGATTGAATCATCGGCTGCTTGTTGGATTTGTTGTTCAGTCGCGTCAGTCACTGTATCGGTGTAACGCTTAAGTAATAAGCCATAGCCGAGATCGTGCTTGGTTTGATCGAAAGCTTGCTCTGTCTCATGTGAGGTATCGCCAGATCGCAAACGCTCTAGCAATTCATAAGCAATAATACCGTTTCGAATACGCACTAAATGTTGGTCACGCAAGTCATGAAGCCCTGTCACTTGCTCATCCAAAGATCGCGTTGCAATAATCCCCATCACATAGGGAATTTTCACAGCAAAGTCGGTTTTGCCTTCTTCTTGATTTGGTAATCCAAACAAAGTAAACGCCGCAGGTGCCGGTTCGGTGTGCCATTCAGCTTCAATCGCCGCAAGTTTCACTTTTTGGACGTCACCCAGTTCATAACCAGATTCATCGCCAAGTACGATTACGGAGATAATCGATGCGATACCAAAAGATGCCGCTACAGCGAAAGAACGCTTGGCAAAGGCAACGTCACGACCTTTAAGCAAGTAGTAAGAACTCACGCCAAGGATCAACATCGCACCGCAGGTATAAGCTGAAGCGACTGTGTGCAAGAACTTAACCTGAGCAACTGGGTTGAGCACCACTTCGGCGAAGCTAGTCATTTCCATACGCATGGTTTGGTAATTAAACTCCGATCCAATCGGATTTTGCATCCAACCGTTAGCAACCAGAATCCATAACGCAGAGAAGCTAGAGCCCAACGCCACCAACCAAGTCACGACAAGGTGTTGGCGTTTGGATAGCCTTTCCCAACCGAAGAAGAACAGTCCAACAAAGGTGGATTCTAGGAAGAATGCGACAAGCGCTTCGATGGCTAAAGGCGCACCAAAGATGTCGCCGACATAGTGAGAATAATAAGACCAGTTGGTGCCGAACTGGAACTCCATGGTTAATCCGGTCGTGACACCTAATGCGAAGTTAATACCAAAAAGTTTGCCCCAAAAGCGAGTCATGTCCTGATAGATTTGCTTACCGGTAAGCACATAGATCGACTCCATGATCGCCAGTAAGCAAGACATACCAATAGTTAACGGGACGAAGAGAAAGTGAAACATAGCGGTTAGCGCAAACTGTAAACGCGACAATTCAACTACATCAAACATTTAAGCTCCAAACATCATAATGATGGCTTTCATATTAAGAATTGGAGCGTATTTCAGCACAGTTCGAACAAACCAAACTAGAACAGATTAGTTATTAAAAAACAGAACAGATTGAATCATCTGACGAGTGACAAGCTAAATTTCAAGTAAACATAGTCGAGGATTGACTAACGACTTAGGCTTGTGATTCCATGGTCTGAATCAAACCACCTAGCGTACGAATGGCGTCTGCGATTTTGTCGTCGCAAGCATACGAGCAATTAAGTCGAATGTGATGGGAGAACTTTTTGTCACTACTGAATATGATCCCTGGCGCGACAGAGATGTTGTGTTCAAGTGCTTGCTCATAAAGCTTCTCAACACAAACAGAATGAGGCAACTCTATCCAAAGGAAGTAACCACCTTGGCTTTTATGCACCATCGCACTTGAAGGTAAGCTAGATTCTAACAATGCA
Organism: Vibrio atlanticus; assembly: GCF_024347315.1. Classification (NCBI taxonomy): domain Bacteria; kingdom Pseudomonadati; phylum Pseudomonadota; class Gammaproteobacteria; order Vibrionales; family Vibrionaceae; genus Vibrio; species Vibrio atlanticus. Next base: position 1,912,146 of record NZ_AP025460.1, read on the forward strand.
ATATGTGCCTTCTTCCTTTCATTCAAAAGCTTGCGAAGTTTTTTAAGATGGTTGTCATAACTATAAAACGTCAGGTAATGAGACAGTCCAAGTTGGATAGGAATACTGCTTGAGAGCGTCGAAAGGTGCTGCAATCTCTGAATCTTTAACGCTTGTTTCCTTGCAACCACCCAACCAATTCGAAAGCCGGGCGACAGTGATTTGGAAAACGAACCACACAACATGATTTGTTCGCCAGTGTCATAGGCTTTAGCTGGCAATGAGCTTTGGTTTCCAACGTGAAGTTCACGATACACATCGCCTTCAATCATTGGGATCTTATGGTCATTCACTAACTCGGCGAGTCGCTGCTTGTTGTTATCACTCATCGAATAACCCACTGGGTTTTGCGATTCTGTCATGAACCAGCACGCTTTGATGTTCATTGAAGAAAACACCGATTCCAACACATCTAAATCGATACCGGTTTCAGAGTCGGTCGGGATCTCAACAGCGGTAAGATTAAGCCTTTCAATAGTCTGTAACACACCGTAAAACGCAGGGTACTCTATCGCGACTAAGTCACCCGGCTCGGTACAGGATTGCAGGCATAAGTTAAGTGCTTCCATTGCCCCTGACGTGATCACAATATCGTCGGGCAATACATCTAGCCCACCAGCTTGATAGCGCTGAGCGATTTGCCTGCGTAATGTTTCACTGCCCGGTGGCAGATTAGTAAGCATGCTGTTATCGGGCATTTGGCGGCTGGCATTGGCTAAACTGCGCGACAATGCTTGATGCGGAAACAAAGCAGGGTCAGGGAATGCCGAGCTAAGTGGAATGATGCTAGGGTCTTTGGCTCGTTGAAGTACATCGTAAAGCAGGTCGCTGATCTTAACGGGATACGGCTTGATGGCTTTTTGTTGTACGAGTTCTGAGGTGAACACATTTCTGCGCGGTAACACGAAATAGCCAGATTTAGGCTTTGAGCGCACATAGCCTTGGTCTTCAAGCTGTTGATAGGCCTGAAGTACCGTCTCGATACTGAGTTTATAGCGCTTACATGTGTCTCTAATTGATGGGATCTTCTCACCACTCAGCCAGATGTTTTGTTCTATCTGATTCTTGATTGTATTGGCGAGTATCTGAGATTTTTTCATCAAAAAGTCTTTTCTATCTAATGTGTAAAAGATTACTAAACCGTGGATATTCGAAGCACTCGGACATTCAGGTATAACAAAGCCCTACCCTAAACCCAATTACCTTCACGGTCGACTTGTTTATCTCTCCCACAAGAAAAGACACCACACTCATCAAGCGAGTGTAGTGCCTTAGTTACTAGGGCGTGTTGATCTTTGCTGTACATTTTGTGTTCAACAATACATCGGTAGCCACATTAACATGAATGCCAGCGATAACATGCTGGCATAATTCCTTTCTAGCTTGTCATATCTACTTGAAATAGCTCGATAATGCTTAATTCTCCCAAAGGCATTTTCGACCAAGTGACGATACTTGTATAGACACCAATCCATACTGTCTTTGTCTATATCTTGTCCGTAATTGCGTTTAGCAATTACCGTTTCTCCGCCACGTTCCTTAACAAAAGTACGGAAAGGTTCGCTGTCATATCCTTTATCACAAACGATAGTATTAACTTCATCGAGTTGTTCAACTAAGCTTTCGGCATGCACTATATCGTGGCGTTGTCCTTCTGATAAATCAAAGCAAATCGGCAGACCACCACTATCTACGGCTAAGTGAATTTTGGTTGAGTTGCCCCCGCGACTTTTTCCTATTTGCTCTGAGCTTTCAGTAGCTGCACCTGTACTATGCTGATGCGCTCGAACTATAGAGCCATCAAGAAAGACCCATTCAAAATCAGCCATGCTAGATAAGCTTTTGAAAAGTTTATCTAAAATCCCTTTCTTTGACCAAAGATTAAATCGTCTGTAAACGGTACTCCACTCTCCGAACTCAGAGGGTAGATCTCGCCAAGGAATACCTGTTCTCATTCGATAAAGTATTCCTTCAAATGTCATTCGATGTTCAGTTTTATCGTAAATACGACCTGTACTTTTCATAACTTGGAGTAGCAGTTCCCAGCGAATATCAGTTAGCATTGTTCTTGGCATGGTATTGGTTATGGTTTTACTTTTGGCGAAGCAAATTATAACTCTTTACCATGCTGTTCAAAAAACACTCACGAAAGATCAACACGCCCTAGTTACTTAGTTTAGATTAACTAACTGACTAGTTAGCTGGACGCCAAACGCCCCACTGATCATTTTCGTAGGTCGCTTTAGGGTTTGTACCACCTTGAATCCACCACTGTGCTTTCCAAGACTGGTTCGAGTACGTTACTACTTCACCGCCTAGGTAAGTCGCTGAAGAGTCCCAAGTGCCATTGTCTGGGTCAGGAGTCGGATCAGGATCCGGCGTTGGATCTGGGTCTGGTGTTACACCACCGTCATCGGCAATTACTTCAAAAGTGAAGGTTTCAACACTGTCACTTTCAATAGAACTAGCCATGAATGACAAGGTTTCATTAGCTACAATACCAGTCGTATCTACGACAACTGACGCAGTGCCGTTATTTTGGATGCTTACAGCAGAACCTTGAGTTTGAGTTAATGTCGCCGCTTCACTTGTTGCAATCACAACTTTGTCGCCAGCATTCACTACGTTGTCACTCTTCACTAGCTCGTAGATGTCGCCTTTCAATGGTTCAACACCACCGTCGCCACCATCAATCAGCGTTAACTGACCAGAAGCACGGCTATCTTTTGAGTTGAAGAAGTTACGTGAAGGATCGTTTTGGAAATACATGTAGTGCTGCATTTCAGCGTGCCAGTCACCAATGAAGATCGCGCCATCTTTAAACTCTTCATGCCAGCCGTTAATCTCTGAAGCCAACAAGCGAGCCCAATCGTTAACGTTTGAAGCATCGATAACGATGTCGAAGCTACGCGCTACTTCACCGTACTTGTTGATGATGTCATATTTAACCGTATCACCAATTCCTGGCGTACCAAACTGGTCAGAAACAAACAGGTCGCCACGGACTAGATCAGGTTGAGGACCCGGCTCTGGTGGAGGAGTTGTTCCCCCCGCGATAGTGATGTCTGAACAGTTGTAGAAACCTTCACCGGCGGCATCGTCACGTTGCCAACGAACGTATAAGATTGCGTCGCCAGATCGGTCTGAAGGAATCGTTACGTTGATACGGTATTTGCCACCACTTACAGGAACATTCCCAACTTCTTGGATAAGATCTAAATCACCCCACGCTAGGCCTTTGCTCAGGTCGGCGTTTGGTTTTGTTAGATAGAACTCCCAGAATGACGGGTTGTGTGGTGCAGTCGCGTTGAATACATATTCAAATGTACCAGTGCTTAACTCGGTGCGAGTCCAACCAGTATGAGGTGCGCCCATACCACGTTTTTGCGAATCATTGGCGTAACATAACGTGCCGTCTGGAATCGCCGCTTTCACTGCATTGATGTTGTTGAAGTCTTGAATGTTTTTCGCATACTCGTTGCGTTGAACGAACGGATATGACCCTGAAATCTCTTTTGCTTGAGCACATGCTGCATTTGGTGGCGTACCCGACCAAACCCCGCCTTGTTCATAGCACGTATTCTGACGTGCACTTGGAAATTCAGACCAGCCATGAGCGTTTGCTACTGATGGTACGCTGGATAGCATAGCCATCCCCACTGCTATTTTTAGAATATTATTATTTGCTGTTTTCACTTTCCCACTCTCTATTATTTTACCCCCGTATGAAATATTGATTGGACATTTACTAATCAATATTGCAGTTCGAGGGTTTATAGTTTCTGACTTAAAGAACACGGAAAATATATACGTCATAACAAATAAGGATTAAGGTGTTGCGCAGCCAACACTAAATCCCGAGTGTTGAACAAGCCCGAAGCCACTTTATTAAGTAAATTGTACGATTGAACTTGAAGGGCACATCGCTTTGAGGCTTTTCTCAAAGCGAGCGAAGCTAAGATAAGGTTGCGATAGCAATCTTATCAATCAGTTAGCTGTTTTCTATTTCTTTCGTCGTCACATCTCCTCTGTTTTCGTCAATGCCATTCTCCTTGTTATCAATGCCTTTCGGCTACATGGGTCGGCTCACTCCAACACACGCCATCTCATGCTCACAGCAAGGGCAGATTCTTATCGCTTTGCTCCTTATCGTTGCCGTTAGCGGCGGCATCATATAGACCAAGTTCAATAACAGCAGTTGAATGCGGGCTCTTAAGGCGTGTGCTTGACCACGTAAAAAACCGTAATCTCGTACTCGCTGCAACCCTTTGGGCAGCGCGTGCTGCAAAATGAGCAGTAAGAACTTCAGAGTGGGCAAGGTGCGCGTTCGCCATGCATTGGTCTGGCTCTCTTTATAGCGGAAGGTGACAGTATCATCTGTAATACTGATGATGTCTTCATCAGGCAGCACACCACGATAGAGATAGCGAGCCAAATAGCTCAACGCAGCCTGACCGTATCCCACTTGTCTGCAATCGACCACCCATTGTTTGGGTATGCCACTCGGCAACCACAACGTTGGGTGTTGATTAATGGCCTCTAGCATTCTTGCTCGCCAGACTTTGGCCAAAGCAAACACGTTAAAAAGGTAATGCTTGTTGCCTTTGTGCCAGGTTTGTCTTGATGGGTCGTATTGGCCTGCCGCCACGATAATGTGCAGATGTGGGTGCAAGTTTCGTTGTCGGCTGTGAGTATGCAACACGGCGGTAAAACCAAGTTCACCTTGGCGTTGCCGGTTGGCAAAATCCTTTAATACCCCTGATGCCACCTTAAACATACCGTTATATATCGCTTTAGGTTGATGTCTTGCTAAAACCCTTAGTTGATACGGCAAAGTGAAGGTCACCATGAAATAGTGAACAGGTAACCGCTTTTGCTGCTGACGTTGAAGCCAATCAGCGGTGGTGCGTTGTTGGCACTGAGGGCAGTGTCGATGACCACAAGAAAGCGGTAATCGGTCGTCGTGATGGCAGTGGCTGCAAAACCACTGTGACCGACCTTGTTGCTCTGTTTTGCAACGGAGCATCGCCGCAATGGCCCGATGCATATCGCCATTGAGCTGCGCATGATAGTGACGCTTAAGCGTAGAGTGGTGTTGGCGAAGCAGTTCAATAAAGGTACTCATGTAATGCTCCCCGTTAAGTCTAGAGCGTCAGTTAAATGGTTGATGGCCATCGCCGCATCGCGTTGTTTTAGCGCAGTCATTCGGGTGTAACGGGCTGTGGTATTAAGGCTTGCGTGACCCAGCAGCGTTTGCAGTGAACGCAGGTCAAGCCCTTGCTCAAGCAAGTGCGTTGCAAAGCAGTGTCTGAGAGAGTGGGGGCTGGCGTGTTTTTGGATGTCACACTCTTTGAGCACAAGCTTCATGGTTTTTTGAATACCGCCTCTGTCCATCGGTGCGTCGTCACCTTTTCCAAGCCCGGGAAACAGTAAGCGAGGGTGCTTATGGCTGAGCCAGTGTGTGCGGAGTGCCTTAAGCGTTCGCAGAGGAAGCGGCACCATTCGGTCTTTGCCGCCTTTTCCTTCGCGTATGTGAACCCGCATCGTTTGGCTGTCGATATCGTGAACCGTGAGATTGAGCCCTTCACCAAGGCGTAATCCCATGCTGTAAAGAGTTAAGAAGAAGACTTGATAACGGGCTTGTCGCGTGTGGTTAATCAGTGAGCTGACTTGTTGCGGTGTGAGTATGTCGGGCAGTCGTTTTACTTGTGGCGGCTTGACGATATTGAGCCACTCCCACTGTTTACCCAGTGTGTAGCGATAGAAAAACTGCAAGCCATTACGATCGAGTTTAATGGTGCTCCACGAGTGGGTTTGAATAAGAGACGCGAAGAACTGTTTGAGGTCGGCCGTGGTTAATGTGTCAGGGACGCGATCGAAATGAGCGGTGATCCGACGAACTGCACGGGAATAGGCATCGATCGTCGCAGGTCGTTTACCTTGCAGCTTTAGGTTGGTAAGGTGTTGTTCATAAAGGGTGTTGTAGCGTTTTAAGTCGGTGGGATTCATAAGTTACTCCTGTCAACGACCATCAGGGTGATGGTGTTACAAGAGTATGGTTCGCACTCGTTTTACTCTGCCGCGTAGCGGCTTCGTTCAACTATCAATAAAAGTGGGATTTATTTTGAAAGGAATCAGAATCACACAACTCAAAGAAATGCGTTAGAGATAGATGATATTGGTTCGAATTATCAATTTTTACCGACAAAAATTACGCATTCCCTAAGAAAATAGATCGCTAGGAAGGTATTTTTTCATTGAATTAATTGGAGTGAAACGCTCGCATAAATAATGATATTGAGTGCTTTTTATCATCATTATTATTACGTTGTTGAGACTGCTGTAAAGTCGCAAAGTCGCTAAGTGACTAAGCTATTAAGCTATTAAGCTATTGAGCGTATACGTTTATAAATGGATAAATCATTAAACGTTAATTTGAACGAGCTAAACTAATAGCGGCTATTCATGCCAAATCGATTCGACATATCATCGTCCATACGACCGCCCTTCCAACCGCCACCGCCCAACAAATTAAGTACATCACGCGCGTTATATTCCTCACCACCGAAGAAGTCATTAGACACATCATTACGCAGCAGTTGAATGGCTGGAGCAATTTCAGCAGCAAGGTTTTGTGGATCAGCAAACAATGCTAAGGCAACCAGTTGTTGGCGCTTACTCAATTCACATGAACTCGTTTCTACTTGCCCAATAGAGAAAAAGTCACTGCTTCCGTACGCTTTCACCAACTTTGCAGAAAGTGATTTGATTACTTTCTTGATTCGTCGTCGTTGAATATATCTAAACATATAGATTGCCTTGTATTGATGAGCCTAAATTAACCAAACAATAGGTAAGTTTGATTGTCGACCGAGATGCTTTTCACTTGTGTGTTAAACACAGACTCAAGTTGTTCTGGAGTCAGAACTTGTGCCGCAGAACCAGAAGCTTGTAAAACGCCCTTTTCGAGCAGCAGTACTTGGTCGGCATGCCTCAAGGTTCGGTTCAGGTCGTGGTTAGCCATAATAACCGCAATGCCCTTCTCAGCCACTCGTTCGATAAGCTTATACAGCAACGCTTCTTGAGCAATATCTAACGGCGCTGCAGGTTCGTCGAGGATCAGGAGCTTTGCGTAAGGATTAAGCGTCGGCCAAATTTGCAGGCACATTCCCGCCAAACGAACGCGTTGCCATTCACCGCCAGACAGTGTCTGAATTGAACGATGAAGTTTGTCTGTGATGTCCAACATCTGGCTTATCTCTTCCAAAGCCGTGTTGATTTCAGTATCAAGGCCGTGCGATGAACTTGGCAGTGATAACGCAAGGTATTGGAACACTTCCAAGTTGAAGGCCGGTCTTGCACTTTGACAAAGATAAGCACGATGCAATGACAAGTCTTGTAGTGATAACAGTGACAAATCTTGTCCGTCGAGCTTTATATCCCCTTTGTAGCCATCACCAACGCCAGATATCGCTTCTAGTAAGGTACTTTTACCACTGCCATTAGGACCGATGACATGAGTCACCTGCCCTTTCTTGAGCTCAAATGATAGTGGTAATAGACGAGCGCCGACGCTCAGGCTCTTAATTTGAATCATGATTTTTAATTAACATCCAAATGAAGATAGGCGCGCCGATACTGGTGGTCATCACACCCAAGGGTAGTTCTGCTGAATCTAGTAAAGTTCTTGCACAGATATCAGCAAATACCAGCAATGCTGCACCAGCCACGGCAGACAAGGGAAGAAGGTATCGGTTGTCAGTACCAATCGCTAAACGCAGCAAGTGTGGCACAACCAAGCCAACAAAGCTGATCACGCCGCCTAAGGCAACCGCGCAGCCGACTAGAATAGACACAGCAAAGATTAGACGCCAACGTAATCTCGGAACGTTCACGCCTAACTGTGCAGCATGAATCTCGCCAATCATCAGTTTGTCTAGCTTACTGCCTTGCAAACACAACCAAATAATCACGGGGATCATCACTAACGTGAGCGAGTGTTGATACCAAGTCACGCCACCCAAGCTGCCCATCAGCCAATACATCAATAAGCGGAGGCTGAGGTCGTCACTAAAGTAGAACGCCCATGTCACCATCGCACCAGAAAGAATGCCCAACGCGACACCGACTAGCAGTAATTTAGCCGTGGTGAGTCGCATGGTTTTTACCATGCTCACTAGAATCACGGTAAAACAAAGTGAACCTAAAACGGCGGCAATCATGAACAGTTCTGGTGTAGGAGCAAACGGCAAGAAGAACAGTACGATAACCATCGCCAAGCTTGCGCCACCAGAAATGCCGAGCACACCTGGCTCTGCTAATACATTACCCAATAAGACTTGTAGGCTTGCGCCAGATACAGCTAACCCTGCCCCGATAGCAATCGCTGCTAATAATCGAGGTAAGCGTAAATCAATCAGTAATTTTTGTTCTAACGTGGACAAAGTGCCCAGAGGGGAAATGAAAAGATCGCCAACCATTAGGTAAATCGCACTCAGCGCGACAAGCAGTGCTGCCATCAGATAAATGGCTCGGGTCCATTTGCGCTGTTTTTGGTGAAGAAGTTGTTGGAAATCCATATCAAGCTACTTTGAAATTGTTCGCGTAACCTTACCTGTATCCCTCAATAAACTCAAGGCTCGCACCGTAATGTGAACCTTGATATTTCAACCAGTTGAGCGGTTGTTTTGGTCGTTCTAGTTCGACTAGGTATTAATCGTACACAAGCTGACCGTGGTCGAATCGTGTTTCAACTTCGCACACCATTAAGGCCGCTCGTTGACCGATAGCAACGTTGCGATTTGGGAACACTACTGCTTCGTTTTCATTCTTCGCCATCAATGGCTTATCACCATCATGACCAAACACTTCACCGTGCTTGAACGCCGTAAAGTTTTCAACGGCATCAGAGAACATGAAATCAAAATCATCATGCAAACGAACAATGGTTCGGCTTACGCGATAAGTAATGGTTTTCTTTGGTAAATGCTCTGGTTCTATTTCAGCAATCAAATTGCGCATTGCCAAATCGAAAGCAGTTAACTTATCAAGCTGGTTCTCACCAATTCTTGCTACCTGCCCTAGCTCCATTGTCAGTGCTTGCGCTTCAAAGTTTTCAGCGCTGTACCAACTGAAAGTACTCGTTGGCGCATTGGATAACAACACCGCTTCAACGTGAGCACTGTTAATGAAATCGAACAAGGCTTTACTGCGAACTTCGTGGCGAACCTTAGGGCTTACGGCGAAAGAGTAATGCTTAGACAAACGGATCGCACAGTGCAGATCTAAGTGCCAACGAGTGGCAGGCACCGTTTCCTTGTAAAACTCAGTAACCAAGTACTTAAGGTTCTTCGCGATGTCCACTTCTCGATTACTCTCGTGCTGTTTTTCATCAAACAGACGGTTCATATTCACATCAAGAAAACGCGTATGCGCATTGGTCGCTTCTGGGTGAGCAATGATGAACAAACATCTTGCTGTCACGACTTGGAAGCCGGTTTCAATATCCTCAATGAGCTTATCAATCAGCTCCATTGGTGAAGTTTCGTCGCCATGAACACCTGTTGAAAAGATGATGTTCTTGGTCTCAGAATTATACTCTGCGGGAATCACTTCCAATACACCGCGTTGATGAAGCTTAATTTGAACACCGTTACTCAGTACGGTCTGTCCTGCAACCACTTCTTGCTCAAGATCTAGGCTGTCAAAAAGAAATGATTGGCGAAAGAGGGTCTTCGTCATGCGCTACTCCTTAATTGCACGGCCGTATGTTAATAAATTGTACATAGAAATTGTGTTGCTAGGATCGCACTTATCAATAGAAACTCCGTTATCACTCACAAATACTACCCATATATTTTTGTATTACCTGCTGACTTTACTAACCGACATCTGTTCCAAATAATTTTACCTATTTAGAACAACTTTTGGTTATCTCTGTTTATATCAGCAAGATAAGAGCCACGTAAGCTAACACAGCTCTTACCTACCATGAACAGATTGAGATCAATTAATCTTCCTGATCGAGCAATCTTTCAAATTCATCGATTTGAACTTTGACCATGTCGATGCTTTGTTGCCAAAAGTCAGCTTGAGTCAGGTCCATTCCTAAGTGCTTTTGAACGACTTCTTCCGCCATCATGCTGCCCGTATCACGAAGCAACGAAACGTAATCGCCGTAGAATTGCTCACCTTTCGCATCGCGCTGAGCGTAAACACCTTTACTGAACAGGTAACCGAACAGGTATGGGTAGTTGTAGAAGCTCACTTGAGAGATGCTGAAGTGCAGTTTGCTTGCCCAGAAGTAAGGGTCGGCTTCTGTCATTGCATCGCCATACCACTCCTTCCAAGTGGTTTCCATCAAGTCACACAGCTGCTGAGCCGTTAGCTCACCTTTTTCACGCTGCTCATAGAAGGCTTTCTCAAACTCAAAACGAACGGGAATATTCACCATTAATGCCAAAGAAGAAGAAAGCTCTTCCCACAACATTTCAAGTTTCTCATTGCGTGTTTGTGCTTGTTTTAACAAGTGGTCACGGACGATGTTTTCAGCAAAGATCGAAGCGGTTTCTGCTAGAGTCATTGGGTAGCGTGTCTGACACAAAGGCATGTCCTTCATCACCCAGTTATGGAACGCATGGCCTAGCTCATGCGCCAATGTCATTAAGTCTGAGCGACTACCACTCCATGTCATGAACACAAGCGGGGTACGTGTCGCAGCAAACTTGGTGCAGTACGCACCTAGACGTTTGTTCGCAGCTGGAGCTGCATCAATCCAACCGTTCTCAACCATCAAAGCGACAAAATCAGCCATCTCTGGATTCACTTCAGCGAACGCAGTTTTGATCACTTCGATCGCTTCATCAAATGGGTAGATCTTAGATTCAGCGTCACCAAGTGGTGGCATTGCTGCTAAATGATTCCAAGGCTTCATTTCATCGAGCCCGTGAACTCTTGCCATCAACAAACCCGCTTTCTGGCCAACCGTTCGATTAGCTTTTGCTACCGACATCATGGTGTCTAACGTTTCTGGCACAATGCGGCTACCGTGTAGGCTTGGAGCAAGGAAATGCACATCGCTAATTTTCGAGCGCTTTTTGTTTTCCGTTAGTCGCCAACCCGCCAATGCATTTAGAATCGAAGCAAACGACTCTTGATGCGTTTTCATTGCGCCTTGGACTGCGCGCCATGCCGGTTCTTGTTTGTCGAATTCGCTGCCGTACAACAAGCTCGCAGCTTGTGAAAAACCTAGCGCTTCGTCTTCACCGTTCAGCTTTAGCGACAGTTTTAAAGAACCGGTTAAGTTATCGTACAAACGACCCCATCCATCACGGCCATCAACCTTCATCGCGGCTAATAACTGCTCTTCAGCAACACTAAGGCGGCTGCTTGATAACTTACGCGAGCTTTCAATCGCAAAGCGTTGTCCTGCTACATCTGCGCTGTCATGCTCTAAAACTGCATCAATAAACTCTGGTTCTGCGTGGATTAGCGTGTCTTCATAAGGGCTGAACGCTTGAGACATTTCAGAATTCAGTTTCGCAACTCGACCAAGCAGTGCTTTGGCTTCTGTGTGTGTCGCGTCTACCGATGCGTGGCAGTTAGCGAAGGTGTTGATTGTACTCAGTAACGTGCCTGCCGCTTCAGAAGTTTGAATGGCGTTTTGCATCGCTAGGATAATATGACGCTTTTCAACGTGTAGGTACAACAGCTCAATGCACTGCTGGATGAGTTCAATGTCCTGCTCGATTTTTGCATCATCAAGATCACGATAAGCAATGCTTAGATCCCAACTCGGTGTTGTCATGACTAAATTCCTTTCACGTAGGTAGTAATACCAATCTGGTATAGCGGCTGTAAACGCCGCTTTATACTTCTATTTCTGGTTCTATTTCTATTTCTATTTCTGTTTCTGTTTCTGTTTCAATTTACAGGTCCAATAGATTGTTAACTCTTAAACTGTGTTTTTTGAACACTCAGAGAACAGGTAGCCCTATCGATTTGACACTGGTAAAGCTCTGCGCAAACTGAGTGATTTGAATATGAGTTATCGACGCGTTTTCTATCGATAGCTTCGAGTACAAACTCGGATTTTTCCAATCAATATCAAGACAATGCGCTAGCAGTATGCGAATCACACCACCATGGGTAACCAACAATATATTGTCACTTGGATCATTCAAAAGTTGCGACCAAGCTTGAGTTACTCTGTCGTGGAAGCTCTGTAAACTTTCTGCACCAGTCAGTTGATGATTAGCAGGATCTTGCCAAAAGGTTTCTAGCATTCCCCACTTGTCTTCAAGCTCATCAAATGGGACACCATCAACGTCACCGAAGTTCATTTCCTGAAAGTCTGGTGCTACAGATAAAGGCACAGACATACGCTGTGCGTATCTGTTTGCGAGATCGCTGCATCGCCTTAATGGCGAGGTAACCAGGCAATCAAAGGCAATATCTTGTTTTGCTAATGCCCCACATATCCGATCTTGAAGATCAGGATTAACCAACACATCGGATAAACCATTAAGTGCCGCTTCGCCTTCGACTTTGCCATGTCTTAATAGATAGATGTTTTTGGTTGTTCCATTTTCCATTTGTTCAACTAACCTTTGATACCAATCTAATTATGAGTCGAGTTTTGAGTCGAATGGCTCGACGGTTTTAAGCTCAGTGGTAATCCTGCTGCAACCAGCGTAACGCGTTCAACGACGCGAGCTAGCGCTTGGTTCATGCGACCCGCATTGTCGACAAATAGGCGCGACACTTTCCCCAGCGGCACCACACCTAAACCGACTTCGTTAGAAACCATGATAATTTGCGCTGGGCTTTGCTCTACGCTTTTCACTAAAACTTCAACCACGGCCTCAACCTGTTCATTGGTCGCATCATCACCCAACTCAAAAATAATGTTGTTCAACCACAAAGTTAGGCAGTCAATCAACACTACATCGTTTTGATCAAAAGACTGCAGTTTTTCGGCTAATTCAACAGGGGCTTCATGCTCAATCCACAGCTCGCCACGACGTTGCTGATGATGCGCAATTCTCTCACGCATTTCGTCGTCCAAATAAGTGGCCGTCGCAATATAGTTGAGACGTCCATTTGAACATGCTGCAAGCGAACATAATGCCTGTTGTTCTGCAAAACTCGACTTACCAGAACGAGCCCCACCCAATACCAAATGGCTATTTCGCTGACTTACTTGATTAATTTGATTCGTGTTTGTCATAGGAACCTGTTATGGAAAACCATTGTAAAAAGCAGTAATGAACACAAGGTAAGTCAGCAACTCCATCAACTGTTGAGCCGCACCCAAACAGTCGCCAGTAAAGCCACCAATTCGAGCCGTTAACCATTTTTTGAAACCTAATCTAAACAGGTAGGCGACGACAGATAAAACCAAAGCAAGCTCAAGACCAAACCACAAGCTAGGAAGAACGCCCACAAGCAATAAAAAGACAAGTTCACCTTTAGTTTGCTTGTTCGCCAATGGCTTACTTTTACTGGTCTCTAAATCACTGACATAAGGCATGTCATAAATAAGCGATGCGGCAATTGCGCGGCTAAAGGTATAACTGGTCACGATAACCATAAACAAACCGGTCATGTTCACCAGTTCATTCAATAATACCCACTTGCCAAGCAGAGTCATAACCAGTGCAGACGCGCCATAAGTACCAATTCGACTGTCTTTCATAATGGTCAAGCGGCGTTCTAAGGTCATGCCGCCGCCAATACCATCGGCCATATCGGTTAAACCATCTTCATGGAAAGCACCGGTTAGCATCAAGCTAAAGCTCATCATTGAAAAGATGGCCACTGTGCTTGGCAATATGACATCGAGTAGCAAGAACACACCGCCACACAGAACACCAAGTAACAAACCAACCGTTGAAAAGTAGCGACCCGAACGATTCATGCGCTCTTCTGAATAAGGCGTATTCTTCGGCATCGGCAAACGAGAAAAGAAACCCATCGCCAACGAAAAAAGTTCCCATTGGTATGTGATGCTATCTTTCAACGATCTTTTTGGTGCATCACTCATTAAACCGTGACTCCAGCACTCGCAAAACTCGCCATGTTGTTATAGAACTCTGCCGCCGCACGAATTATTGGCATAGCTAGCGCAGCACCTGTGCCCTCGCCCAATCTCAATCCAAGATCGAGCAGTGGCTCAGCGTCTAGCAGCTCAAATAGAATCTTGTGCCCCGACTCTTCAGAGCGATGAGCAAAGATCATGTAATCACGGCAACTCGGTTCAATTAGAGTCGCGACATACGCCGCAACCGACACGATAAAGCCATCGACTAATACTGGTGTTCTGTTTTGGTAAGCACCAAGGAAACCACCGACCATTTGAACGATTTCATAACCGCCGACTTGTGCTAGTACCTCTTTAATATCTTTAACTTCAGTCGCATCTAAACCTTTGCAACGTGCAACACCTTGCTCAACCACAGTCACTTTACGTGTAAGCTGTTCATTGTTGATGCCAGTTCCGAGGCCAACACATTCATCTGCAGAACGATTCGCTAACGCACTTAAAATCGCTGACGCGCTGCTGGTATTGCCGATGCCCATTTCACCAAACATGATGATATTAGTGCCATTCGAAATGGTTCTAGATACAAGCTCTGCGCCCAGTTCAATCCCACGTTCCACCGTTTCTAAATTCATTGCCGCTTCGTTGGCAAAGTTTTTGGTTCGCGTACCCAAGCGCTGAGAAATCAACATGCCACTATCAGATTCCACAGGCAACAATATCCCCGTGTCGACTACCGTGATATCGATATTATTCACCGCACAGAAGCAATTAATCGCTGCACCTCCATTTAGGAAGTTCAACACCATCTGCTGTGTTACCGCGCTTGGAGCAATACTCACACCTTCATCAGCTATGCCATGGTCGCCAGCAAATATAATGATACTTGGCGTATTCAATTCGATGTGTTCAACCGCAGCTTGTTTGCCTTGGCTCTGAATCAATGCCAGTTGATGCGCGACTTTTTCTAGTAAGCCAAGCGCGCCATGTGGCTTGGTTTTTTGGTCAATACGGTGTTGGATGTACTGCGAGTATTGGGTATCTAACATAGTTTTAAAAACGCTTATTCTGGGTACGGTTTAGTTAGGAAAGCTATTTAGGGCGTGCTACAGAGAACACATTAGAAAGCGTCGCGTATTCACCGCCGCCCAGTCGAGATAAAGGATCAAGTGCTAGTGCATCAATCTTCAAGCGATCTCTCTCTTTATCGATCACACCTTCAGAGATATACACCTGTTCAACTTGAGCAAAGATAAGGCTTTGCGGTACTTCACCGACTTCTTTAACTTCATACAATGTGCAGCCAAAAGCCACGGCGCACTCTTTCACTCTCGGTAAAGAAAAGCCCTCAAATTCAACCAGCTCAATATTATTCGCGGTTACTTCAGAATCACCATGATCGAGAGTGGCAGCTGTTGCCGTCATTATTTCTGCAGAACTTGAAGACGCGATATGGATCACCAGCTTACCCGTTTCAAGGGCGTTACGAGTGGTATCTTTGATTTCGCCCGTTGGCTTCTTCCCGACCGACAACATCAGTAGCGGTGGATTGCTGGAAACGGGTGTGAAATAAGAGAAAGGCGCTAGGTTGTACTCTTGATCAGAAGATTCCGTCAATGCCCACGCAATAGGGCGAGGAACAACGGTTTGTGTCATCAGGTGATAAATCTGAGTGGGAGCAAGAGTATCAAGCTTGAAGTTCATAGCACGTCCTTGGTCTATGTGAATTACGGTTCAGTTTACGTGTTAAGCAATGCTGTATCTATGCCTAATCAACAGAAACCGCAGAGAGTGTTCTTAATTTAGACAGATCACGTTAGTTTTTTCTCAAATTGACAATCAAATTGACAATCAAATTGACGAACCCTATAACACCAACAATTCTGATAATAGATTTATCAATAACTTACATTTTGGCATCGTTTATGCTTTATCTAAAACACTTGTTAATCTCTCCATTGATAAGTACCCATACAGTGAATTCCCACAACACTGACGCTACACAAAGAAACACAAGCGATAGAAATACTCAACAGAACAGCGATTTAGGAGGTGTAATGATTCCGAACTCAAGTAAAAGAAAGCCAAATAAGAAAACCAGCAAAAAGGTAAGGAAAATCCCACTGTCCTTCACCTAGTAAGCAGCAAAGCAAGTAACAAAGCCCGTCGCCCAGCGGGCTTTGTTATGTTTGAGACTCAACCAACACCGGATTCAGATCCCTACTATATTAAATACGTCATTAGCCACTCAGCATTCGCCCCTCATTTATCAAACTTTTATTCGCTTAAAATTCAAACACTGTTTATATTAAACAAGCACTTGTGAAGCGAGTAAGGAGTTAGGATGAGCATTTCTGGAGACAAAACATCGGTCGTAGTGGCTGGTGCTACTGGGCTAATTGGCCAACATGTGATGAAACTGCTCACCGACGAACCTGCCGTCGAGCATATCTATGCCCTATCTCGAAGAGCACTAAATTCACAGTTTGACTCCAACAAGCTCCACACGCTTATTCACAGCGACCTGCAAGTCACCAGTTGGGACGATACCCAAGCCACGCCAAATCTTGGCGTTATCTGCTTAGGTACGACTAAGAAAAAGGCAGGATCAAAAGAAGCACTGCGCAAAATCGATGTGGAGCTGGTTAGCCAAGTCGCTCAGTCGATGAAATTTCTTGGGGTTCAACGCGTCGCGGTCGTTTCTAGCTATGGCGCTTCACCAGATTCCTATTCGCACTACCTTCGTTGCAAGGGGCAAATGGAGCAAAACTTAAAACGTATTGGCTTCAAGCAACTTTTCATCGCACGCCCCGGACCGCTGGTTGGTGAGCGTGATGAACCAAGAGCTGATGAAAAACTCCTGCAAAGTGTCTTTCCTCTGCTGTCTCCATTTATGTTTGGTAAGTTCAAAAACCTACGCCCTATTCAGTCGGAAGACGTAGCTAAAGCAATGTTGTTCCGATTATTCGAAAATAATTTCCAAAATATCGAAATTTACTCGTCAAGTGACATGCTCAATTTATTGGCAAAATATCGCTAAAAAGCTCACCTATTCATCACAATGTTGAATATCCACCCATCCTATTGAGTGGATATTACTAATCGTTCTATTAAATTACTTTTCCTTATTTTACGTTTTGTTACAGGTCGCTACTGTAGCTAACAGTATTTGCGCCCATATATCTAAGCGCCCTATCGATTTAAAGAAATTCATAAGGAAAACAAATGTCATTTTCAGCTATCGCTGCCTTAGCGGTATTCACTGGTATCCTCTTCTTTCTCTACGGACAGCAGAAAAAAGAAAACACGTTATCGCGCTTAGTTCTATTAGGTTTAGTTTTTGGTAGTGCTTTCGGCCTTGGTCTTCAGCTGCTATTTGGTGAAGGCAATCCTGTTATTAACGAAACGCTAGACTGGGTAAACATTGTTGGTCGTGGTTACGTTGGCTTACTGAAAATGGTCATCATGCCATTAGTACTAGTTTCAATGATTGCGGCGGTAGTTAAGCTTGAGAAAGGCGGTTCACTGGGCAAGATTTCTGGCATCACCATTTCTGTCCTGCTAGCAACCACAGCAATCTCTGCGATTGTTGGTATTGTTGTTACGCAAACATTCGGCTTATCTGCTGAAGGCTTAACAGAAGGCGCTCGCGAAACAGCACGTATCGCAACACTAGAAAGCCGCATTGGCAGCGTTTCAGACCTAACAATTCCGCAGATGCTGATTAGCTTTATTCCGACTAACCCATTTGCAGACCTAACGGGCGCTCGCTCTACGTCTATTATCGCAGTGGTTATCTTTGGTGTGCTAACGGGTATCGCTGCTCGTAAAGTGATGGCAGAGAAAGAAGAACTAGAATCTCCAATCCGTACCTTCGTTGAAGCGGCTCAATCTATCGTGATGCGCTTAGTTAAGATGATCATGGCACTAACACCATATGGCATCGCAGCGTTAATGGCGAAAGTAGTGGCAACATCAAGCGCTTCTGACATCTTAAGCCTACTAGGTTTCATCGTAGCGTCTTACGTAGCGATTCTACTGATGTTCGTTGTACACGGTGTGTTGGTTTCTTTTGTTGGTGTGAACCCGAAAGAGTACTTCCAAAAGATCTGGCCAGTACTGACGTTCGCTTTCACGTCTCGTAGTTCTGCAGCAACGATTCCACTGAACGTTGAAGCTCAAATCACTAAGCTTAACGTACCACCAGCGATTGCTAACCTGTCTGCCTCTTTCGGTGCAACGATTGGTCAAAACGGTTGTGCGGGTATCTACCCTGCAATGCTTGCAGTTATGGTTGCACCTACGGTTGGTATTGACCCAATGGACATCAACTTCATTCTGTCTCTGATTGCTATTATCACAGTGAGCTCTTTCGGTATTGCTGGTGTGGGTGGCGGTGCAACATTCGCGGCGCTTATCGTACTGCCAGCGATGGGGCTTCCTGTAACTATCGCAGCACTGCTTATCTCTATCGAGCCACTTATCGATATGGCACGTACAGCGCTTAACGTATCTGGTGCAATGACAGCTGGTACAATCACAAGCCGCCTATTGGCTAAAAAGGACAAGCAGCAAGATTTGGAACAAGCGAACGCTTAATGGGTTCGATTGATCCAATAACTTGAGTCTCGTTAAACAAAAACCGATGCACATGCGTCGGTTTTTTATTGCTTATTAGTTTTGTTTATTACTTTACGACCATCCACATTCTATAACGCAAAACTCTATATTTGTTCAATAGTACAATAAGTTAGCCATGAAACATCAGCCAAACTGATATATGATGCACCGCTTCAATATGTCACATCATTCTGGCACCCGTTCGATAACAGGATCCTCATGAGCTTTATTATATTATTACTTCTTCTAGTCTTCGTTGGCGTTACACGTTTATTTCAGTGGCGAAAAACCTCTAGTTTTATCAAACTTCTTCTTCTCTCTTTATTTATATTGATTGGTTCGGGTTTAATCCCTCGCTATCTACTAAACGACCTGCAAGCCAATTATGAGCGCAAACCTGACATTCAGTGGACCTCTCACAATGCCATTGTCTTGCTTGGTGCTGGTACTCAACTCATCGCAAGTACACAAGAATTTGAGCCGACCTTTTTCTCGTTCGGTCGCATCAATGAAACGGCAAGCCAATATAAAAACTGTGCGAAGGCTCAAACCATATGCAAAGTGATTGTTAGTGGTGGAGATGCACAAAATAATGGTGTAACCGAAGCGGAAGTTTATCAACAGCAGTTGCTTAGACTCGGCGTTCCACTAGCCGATATCATTCAAGAATCGAATAGCGTCAACACTTGGAAAAACGCGCAGCTCACCAGTGACTTAATGAAGCATCACCAGTTCGACAACATTGTTCTTGTTTCATCAGGCCTACATATTCGTCGTAGTGAACTCTACTTTAATCATTTTGGATTAAACGTCGTCCCAGTACGAGCCGACTACATGGCTGCTCAAATTTCATGGTTACCATTATGGTACAACTTCGCAGTTACAGACTTTGCATTGCATGAACAATTGGGGTTTGCTCGTTACAACCTTTACAACTTTATGGGTTGGAACAGCAAACGTGAGAAGCCCGGTGACGCCTGATCGCTTCAACCGAGATCTAACTAATTAGTTAGCTAGTGGTCGTTTAGTACCTAAAAGATTCACAGCTCATAAACAAAAAATGCAGCCACAATCGAAGGATTGTCAGCTGCATTTTTAATTCGTGCTTCTACTCAGTACTAACGGGCAATTACCACATTAGATCATCTGGGATCACGAAGTCTTTGTACGGGTCATCTTCGTCTACTTCATCTGAGCTTGAAGCTTGAGTATCAACGATAGATTCTTCGTCACGCATCGCGATCTTGTTCGCTACCGCAGTAGGGATAACAACATAGCTTTCGCCTTGACGCGCGATACTTAGAATACCTTTACTTAGTTGCTTTTGAGTCAGATCTTCTACGTAAAGATATTTAACTAGCGTACCATCGGTGAAGTTGTATTTGATCTCACCATTCTTCTGTTCGATCTTGTTCATCTCAATCAGTTGCTTCACTTGAGCTTTAATTTCTTTGCTCAACTGTTGTTCTTTCAACTGTTGGTTTAACTCTTTGTCTTTCGCTTGCTGCGCCAGTTTAGTTTCTTCTGCTGCCGCTTTTGCTTCACGAGACTGAACGCGAGACTTTTTAGAGCCCTTCTTCGCCTTCTTTAATTTTTTCTCATTTACCAAGCCAGCTTTAAGCATTTGCTCTTGGAGTGTTAACTTTGCCATGACTTTCCCAGTTCAGGATTAAAAACGGCACTATCATACCTGTTTTTAGGGTTTCTGTTTACTGAACAATCGCAAAATTTGCGCTGATAGATCTAAGCTGTGTCCATATTCCCTTCTTGTTGCTCACAACCTCCACTTTTCCACGAAATACCGTTTATACGCACATCGAGCCAATTACCCAGAAGCACTCAATCTGCCACGAAACTGCGCGGGCGTTTTATTGAGCCACCCTTTAAACGCCCTTCTGAAATTTGCAGGGTCGCTATAACCGAGCCTTTCACCGATGTCATCAATGCTCATGGTTGTGCCGAGTAATAGCTCTTTGGCCAGTTCCACTCGAACTTCGGTAAGCAATATTTGATAACTGGAATCATAGGTCAATAGCTCTCTCCTGAGTGTACGAGAGCTACAACCAAACTCATCCGCCAGTTGTTCTATAGTCGGGAAACTGCCTGCGGTTTGATAAAAGATCGTTTTGATCTGGTTAGTCAGCAGATGCTCAGAGTCCAACGTTTCCACTATCGACTGGCAAGACGCAAGATAGCGCTTCAGTGTCGCGGCATCATGAGTCAATAAGGTTTGCGACAAAACCGAGGCATCAAAACGCAATTCACAATGCCTCTGCTCAAAAACTACAGGGCACTGGAAACGATCGTAATAAAGTTTGGCGTAATTAGTGCGAGCATAAGGCAAAGCCAAAGTGTGAATATCCAACTCATGACCAGTCAGTTCTTTGAACAAAGAGACAATTGAACTCAAGAAATACTCACTGCAGAAAGGGAGCAGATCGCCCACTTCCAAGGTGTTCTCTATCTGAATCACTGCTTGCTCGGAATCTAGAAACAATTTAACCGAGAAGATCGGCCCATTCAGGCGCAAATATTTGAAGCCCGACTTGATGGCCTCCCCGACATTTTGACTGGTCGATAGCGCATAACCCAACACACCAAAGTGGCTCAAGCTAGCGTGTTTTCCCAACCAAAGCCCTAGACCATCGTGAGGAAAACTCTGATTCGCCGCGCTAAATAACGAAAGTTTGTCAGCGTAAGTCAGCTTTCCATTCGGGTCTCGCCAATCCATGTTCGGCAAACCCACATCATTGAGTAGCCTTTCAATATCGAGACCTCGTTGCTCTAACGTATTCAACAGCAGCGCGATATCTAATGTACCCAATTGATGCCGATGTCCGGTCGGCTTATACTCCGCGATAATATCCAATCGAATCTCCTTATATCTAACCCATTCCCATAAACATGACGACTCAGCTTCAACAACACTGCTAGCAAAATCGTGATTGCTCACGCGCTCTTGTCCGAATATGACCTCCCAATTCTACGCTACTCATCGCACAATGGCTTTAGTTGTTAAATTTATGTGAACCATCGCAATGATAAAAACGAACCCAGCCCCATACAGTTTGATTGATTCTAATGGTCAGCCGATCATTGGACATTTCGATGGCATCCCAAAACACCTGAACATCGAGAACTTTGACTACCGAAACTCGATGGATTCAAAAGCAGCCCCTTGGCAGAAGCACTTCCACTACAAGCAATTTCAGTTTGTCAGCATCGTCACCGACACACACATTATCGGCGTCGCGATCGCGGATATTCGCTACTTAGGCTCGGCATTTTGTTATGTGTACGATATAGAGAGCAACAAACTTGAAGAGTGTTCATGGTTACGACCACTGGGGTTTGATAAACAAGTAACGCCTTCACCATTTGACGGCACGACAAACATTGCAGGCCAAAGTATCACCTTTAATATTGAAGGCGGGCAATGGCAAGTTAGATTGAATACCAAACTCATCAAGGCCGATATCGCTTTAGAGCCTAAAGCAGACAGCTTGCCCTTGGCGATGTGCAGCCCAACGGGTTATTCAGGTTGGACTTACACCCAAAAGCACAATGCTTTGCGCATCAGCGGTGGCATCCAAATCAAGGGAGAATCACTCGTTCTCGAACAAGCTCGTGCTGGTTATGACTTTTCAGCGGGTTACATGAGACGTGAAACCAGTTGGCGCTGGGCAAGTATCAACACGCAATCCAATGGCACAGATATTGGCTTAAACCTCGCGGCGGGCGTGAATGAAACCGGAGGCTGCGAAAACGTGTTATGGGTCAATGGAACCAGACACTTACTTAACCCGGTACAGTTTACGTTCAGTCGCCAAGACACGAATTTACCTTGGCAGATAACATCACAAGATGGACGTATAAACCTGACCTTTACGCCCTTAAATAACCGCAGCGAAAAGCTCAATTTATGGCTGTTAAAGAGTAACTTTCGTCAGTTCATTGGTCACTTTTCTGGCTCGATTGAAGACAACAATGGAGTGACACATCAACTTGATGGTGTTCTTGGCCTAACTGAAGATCACTTTGCTCGCTGGTAGCGAAATGCTGCAGACCGAATCTCCAACGCTTAAGTCTAAGTAAACTTGATACCAAGAACGCGTATGGCGTCTCAACAAGGATAAAACATGAATATTGACGCATTAATCAATCACCCAGAATGGCTACTGTTGGTATTAGCGCCCTTGTTCGTGGTGTGCATGTTGGCTGAATATTTTATTGGTCAGAAGCAAGGTCGACTGCCGGAAAACTCCAGCTATAAACTTTCAGAAGTGATGTGTAACTTCACGCTGGCGGGAATGCATCAACTCTCCGATTTACTCACCGGGTTATTGGTCGTTCAGTTGTATCTCTGGATGTTTGGTTGGCGTTTAATGGACGTTGAAATGGGTGTTCTGAGTTTTGTCGTGTTGATGGTGTTGCAAGACTTTTTCTATTACTGGTTCCATAGAGCAAGCCATCGTATTCGCTGGATGTGGGCCGCGCACGTCGCGCACCACAGTTCAGAACAGATGAACTTCAGTACGGCTTTCCGTCAGAGTTTGATGTACCCATTCGCAGGCATGTGGCTATTTTGGGTACCGCTCGTCATCATAGGTTTCGACCCCAAATGGGTCATCTTTGTAGTGCTTCTGAACCTAGGTTTGCAGTTCTTCGTCCATACACAATGGATACGAAGCTTGGGGCCACTTGAATACATCTTTAACACCCCTTCGCATCATCGAGTACATCACGGCAAAAACCCGCAATACATAGATAAGAACTACGTCGGTGTTTTGATCATTTGGGATAAATTGTTTGGTACGTTCGAACCGGAAGTTGAAACCGTACGTTACGGCGTCACTAAACCAGTAAACAGTTTTAACCCTATAATCGTCACCTTTCAAGAATGGAAGGCTATATTCAAAGATTTGAGAAACCGAGAGCTAACCATTAAACAGAAAGTCCAGTTGATACTCTCACCCCCATCGGATTAAACGGACGATAGACAGATTGTATTAACTAAGATACCGCCTCAACTGGATTCAAAGACATCCCTACCGACTCGATTGAATAGTAAAGCACCGTTTTCCGACAATTTATTTGTGATCTGGGTTGCACGCGTACCGCATACTATCAGATACTGAACAAAACTAACCTTCAGCCACAGTAAACGTTCTGCGCTTGCTGTTCAGGAATTTCAATGAGTTCAGATAATCAGCCGACCTACTTCTTTTTCGATTACGAAACGTGGGGCGTTAGCCCAGCAAAAGACCGTCCGAGTCAGTTTGCGGGTGTTCGTACCGACCAAGATTTCAATGTTATTGGAGAGCCTCTGGTTATCTATTGCCAACCTCCTGCTGATTACCTTCCTGCGCCTGAAGCTGCACTGATCACCCGTATCACACCACAAAAAGCAGCTTCACAAGGTCTTCCTGAGCCGGAGTTTATCGCTAAGATCCATGCTGAGTTAGCCAAACCAAACACCACAAGCCTTGGCTACAACAGTATCCGATTCGATGATGAAGTAACGCGTTACACCTGTTACCGAAATTTCATTGACCCATATGCGTGGAGCTGGCAGAACGGCAACTCACGTTGGGATCTATTAGATGTAATGCGCGCTGTTCACGCACTGCGCCCTGAAGGCATTGTTTGGCCAGAGAACGAAGAAGGTTATCCAAGTTTCAAACTGGAACACCTATCTGTGGCAAACGGCATTGAACACGAGAACGCGCACGATGCGATGGCAGATGTTATTGCGACCATCGAACTGGCTAAGAAGTTAAAGGCCGCACAACCTAAGATGTTTGATTACCTCTACAACATGCGTCATAAGCGTAAGCTGAATGACCTGGTTGATATTGTAAACATGACACCATTGATGCACGTTTCGGGCATGTTTGGCCGTGACTGCAACTACACAAGTTGGATTGTGCCTATGGCTTGGCACCCAACCAATCAAAATGCCGTTATCGTGGTTGATTTAGCCAAAGATCCAAGCCCACTGTTAGAACTGGACGCTGATGAACTCAGAGACAGACTCTACACCAAACGCAGTGAACTGGGTGAAGACGAGCTACCCGTACCAATCAAATTGGTTCAACTGAACAAGTGCCCTATTCTTGCTCCAGCTAAAACGCTGACGGCTGAAAATGCCGAAACCATCGGTATTGATCGCCAACAATGCTTGAAGAACTTGGCACTGCTGCGCGAACACCCAGAGATCCGCGAAAAACTGATCGGCCTGTACTCACAAGAGCGAGAGTACGAAAAGAGTGATGATGTTGATACACACCTTTATGACGGTTTCTTCTCACCTGCTGATAAAACAGCGATGAACATCATTCGCGAAACTGACCCAAATAACTTGGCAGCTTTAGATATCACCTTCGGTGATGAACGTATTAAACCGTTACTGTTCCGTTACCGTGCTCGTCATTTTCCATGGACGCTCGACGAAGCTGAGCAATTGAAATGGGCGAACCATTGTCGTGAGTTTTATGAAAGCCGTTTAGAAGAGTACATGCTCAACCTTGAAAACCTCGCGCATGAACATGAAAGCGACGAGAAGAAAATGGCTATCTTGAAGGCGGTTTATCAATACGTAGAAAAGTTAGCTAGCTAATTCCATTATCAAGAGACGTAACACTTTGAAAGAAAGATTGATCCAACTGGTTTACTGCTTAATCTCCTTCACCTTAATCATAGGTGCACTTACAGCAGGTAACGCGTTACAGCACTTTTTGGATACCTCAATCCCAGGCAGTATTTTTGGCATGTTGATTCTGTTTGCCGCCATGGTGATTGGTATTATTCCTTCGCACTGGGTACAACCCGGTGCAAGCTTGATTATCCGGCTAATGATCTTACTGTTTGTTCCGATCAGTGTTGGGTTGATGGATCACTTCGACATGCTCATCGCGAACGCATTGCCAATTATGGCGAGCGCCGTTGGTGGCACGTTGCTGGTGTTGGTGTCCTTATCATGGTTTTTAGACCGCTTGCTTTCGAGAGGTAACTGATCATGTGGATTCTACTCACCATCGTGGTATTCCTGTTTGCTCGCTGGGTAAGTCAAAAAGTAAACTCGCCGCTTTGTAATCCCCTGCTTATCAGCATTGGTATCATCATTCCGATACTCACGTTCTTTAGAGTACCGTTTGAGACTTACTATGCCGACAACACCTGGATTACCTACATGCTTCAGCCTGCGGTTGTTGCCCTTGCTTACCCGCTTTATGAACAGCTCCCTCAAATCAGAGCCAACTGGCGCATTATTACCTTTGCTTGCACGCTAGGCAGTGTGATGTCGATGACAACGACAGCATTAATCGCAGTGGCTTTTAAAGCGGACTTGAGTTTGATTGCGAGTTTATTAGGTAAATCAGTCACCACACCAATTGCGATGGAAGTATCGAGCCATTTAGGTGGTGAAGCAGCGATTGCGGCAATACTGGTATTGATTGTTGGTCTATTTGGGGCAATTTTTGCTTACCCAATCTACAATCTCATTGGTATTAAGAGCCCTATCGCGCGTGGTTTAACCATGGGTACCGTGTCTCACGCTTTAGGTACTGCGACATGTGCTGAAAAGAATCAGGAAGATGCTGCATTCAGTTCGTTGGCATTGGTTCTTTGTGGGGTTATCACCTCAATCATTGCGCCGAGTATATTTTCGCTCGTGGTTTGGTTCTATTCTTAACCACTTTGATTACAGTTTATACGCGCTCTAATAGATGAGTTGGTAAATAGCTAAACTCACTGGTTCGCGACTTTTAAGCGTTACAGATATCAATAAGCCCAAGCATAACCTGATTATTTCAGTGGTAGCTTGGGCTTTTTTCTCTCATTTATTCATCAATACGTGACAAACCAAACTCAATTTCAAGCAATAAGTGGGATATCAATGGTAGTTTTTACTCTTGCAATCGATTTCATCTGTGACCTCACTCTAATTATGCAAACCAATGTAACAACAACAGCGCAGTGGTGATCAAGGCCACAGAAAATTCCTGAGCATTGCATAGAATTAAAGCCTAAGGTCAATTAAGGATTCAACATGAACAGTCGTATTACCCTGGCGCTGGAAAGTGCTCCATCATCAATGAAAGCGCTTTTGAGTGACATCGTATTAGCAGACAACTTTGACGCGACATTGTCTCCAGAACAATTTGCTAGCCTACTGCAAGCAAGTGGTCTAGCGGATGACGAACTACGTATTGCGCTACTTCCTTTTGCCGCAGCGTATTCTTACGCTCCGTTATCTGACTTTTATGTTGGTGCAATCGTGCGTGGTTTGTCTGGTACTCTGTATTTTGGTGCAAACCTTGAAATCGCTGGTGCTCAACTTGGTCAAACCGTTCACGCTGAGCAATCTGCAATCAGCCACGCTTGGATGAAAGGCGAACTAGGTATCTCAGATATCACCATCAACTTCAGTCCTTGTGGTCACTGTCGTCAATTCATGAACGAACTGACAACAGCAAAAGAACTTAAAGTTCAGCTGCCACAACGTGATGAAATGTCTCTGCAAGAGTACCTGCCAGACTCGTTCGGCCCTGCTGATTTAGGTGTGACAACAGGCCTAATGACAAAGCTTGATCATAAGTACACGACCGAAGAAACAACGCCTATTGTTGTAGAAGCGCTAGCAGCACTAAACCGCAGCCATGCTCCTTACACCAAAAACTTAAGTGGTGTTTCGCTACAACTGACGTCAGGTGAAATTTTTACGGGTGCTTACGCTGAAAACGCAGCGTTTAACCCGAGCCTACCTCCTCTGCAAGTCGCGTTAATTCAACTTAAACTGGCTGGCTTAGATTTCGAACAAATTGAAAGTGCTGCTTTGGTAGAAATCGCGGAAGGTAGCATCAGTCACCTAGCGGATACGCAATCTACATTAGAAGCGATTAACCCCGACATTCCAGTGACTTACTTAGCAATCTAAGTACATCTGATTAACAAAAATTTAAATAAGCAGCCCTATTTAACAGGGCTGCTTTTTTTATGCCTGTAATTAACGCAACAACTTGCGCAAACGTTTGCTTTTGTCATTGAAATAAGTATGATCACCCCGTTTTCAATCAATCGTTCAAAAGATCGGAAGGAATTTCTATGTTTGGTACTGCTACTCGTGAAAATGCTACTCGTGTACTTCTATTAGGTTCAGGTGAACTCGGCAAAGAAGTTGCTATCGAGTGCCAACGTTTAGGTTTGGAAGTTATTGCTTGTGATCGTTATGCAGACGCACCAGCAATGCAAGTTGCGCATCGTAACCATGTATTAGACATGTTAGACGGCGATGCACTTCAAGCGATCATTGAACTAGAAAAGCCAGATTATGTGGTTCCTGAAATTGAAGCTATTGCCACCAGCAAGTTGGTAGAGCTAGAAGCACAAGGCTTAAATGTCGTTCCAACTGCGAATGCGACCAAGCTAACGATGAACCGCGAAGGTATCCGTCGTCTAGCGGCAGAAGAACTAAAACTGAGCACTTCTCCTTACCGCTTTGCAGACACCTTTGAAGATTTCTCAGCCGCTGTTGAATTCGTGGGCATGCCTTGCGTTGTTAAGCCAGTAATGAGCTCTTCAGGTAAAGGCCAAAGCGTTATCAAAACAGAAGAAGATATTCAGAAGTCTTGGGACTACGCACAAGAAGGCGGTCGTACTGGCGCGGGTCGCGTAATCGTTGAAGGCTTCATCGACTTTGATTACGAAATTACGCTACTTACCGTTCGCGCAGTCGACGGCGTTCATTTCTGTGCACCAATCGGCCACCGCCAAGAAGATGGTGATTACCGTGAGTCATGGCAACCACAAGTCATGTCAGACAACGCACTTAAAGCCGCGCAATACACCGCTAAACAAGTGGTTAATGCACTAGGTGGTCACGGTATCTTCGGCGTAGAGCTGTTTGTTAAAGGCGATCACGTTATCTTCAACGAAGTATCCCCTCGCCCACACGATACTGGCTTAGTGACATTGATGTCTCAAGACTCATCTGAATTCGCACTGCACGTACGTGCCTTTACGGGTATGCCGATCAAATCAATCACGCAATACGGTCCGTGTGCATCAGCGGTTATCCTTGGCCAAGGCACTTCAACCAACATTCGTTTTGAAGGTCTTACAGAGGCGCTAGACGCACCACAAACGCAGGTTCGCTTGTTTGGTAAGCCTGATATCGATGGCCGCCGTCGTCTAGGTGTGGCGCTTACTCGTCGTAACAGTACTGAGGCAGCGATTGAAGATGCAATTGAGAGCGCGTCAAAAGTAAAAGTGATTTACTAACCTGCTATTCAATTCTGAACAATCACGATTTCAAATCTGAACAATAAAAAAGACGGGCTATCGAGCCCGTCTTTTTGTTGATGTTATCATTTTATTGAAGCGGTCTTTTCGCTTGAAAGCTCACTGACTTAAGCGTCTGACTCAATCAAATACACTTCTTCGCTGAATCGAGACAAGCCTTTCTTAGCAATCTTCGGATGTTCATCGTCCGCTATATCTTGATTCAACAATGTGATTTTGTATCCAGCGAACAACTGATCGATCTCTAGTTTAGGTACGCTAAACGGAGGCCCCGCCATCTCGCTTTGATCATAATCCAGCGTCACCAGAAGGATCTTACCGCCCGGTTTCAACAGTTGTTTCAAACGCTCTACATACTGCACTCGCATCTCTTCAGGCAATGCGACTAAAGACGCGCGATCATAAATGGTATCGACAGGCTGGATTGGCGCCGTGAAGTAATCGCCCGTGTAGATGTTCAGTTCATCGAATTGATACAGCTCGTGCTGACCACTGATTTGAGTCACAGTCGGGGTGTAAAGGTGCTCTGCAAAAAATGCGCGAACCGCAATCTGGCTTAACTCGACACCTTGAACATCTTCATGCTTTGAAGCTAGCCAAATCAGATCTTCACTTTTACCACAAAGTGGAACAAACACACTCTTCTCGTAGCTAGGCTCAGTCTTTTCCCAAAATTTAATCAGAAGTGGGTTAACATCTTCGAGGTGGAAACCAATTTGGTTGGCTGCCCATTTATTGTGCCAAAATTCAGGATTATTCATCTTTCGTTCATGTTAAACAGTCATAATGCAAGGGTACAGTATAGAGAGGTAAGAGCAACCTTAGCTTGGTTTAAAGTACCAAATTGCTTTCGATAAAATCAGAAACTGGCTAAGTTCAAAGTTCTGATAATTGCGGAACTAACGCTTGGATTATTTGTCTATATCTTCACATTTTAAAGCAATATTAAACGTTAGAGTTGGTTTCTGTCTTAGCTAGCCCAATTTAATATGTAGTAAGTTTAGTTAAGCTGTTTTTACTCTTGTGCGTTACTGGTTACCCCTTTTGACTACCCGTTTTTTGTAACCTTGTATTTTGGAGTTTGAATGAGTGTATTTCTCCGTACGACGGCCCTAATGCTTTTGGTATTGAGCCGAGCGCCTGCATTCGCAGCAGCACCTGTTTCAACAAGTTCAACAGATCAAACGCGCACTCCTGCGCAAAACCAAATATCTTCAAACGTATTCCGTCATAGTTTGAGCGGCCTTTACGGCATCAAAGCCTTCGACTCACGCCCGACTCAGCCTTACACCGACTTCGATATTCTGTACAGCAAAGCGCATCAAGGCCAAGCTGAACTTGAAACTATCTGTAAAAGTACTGCCCTACTCACCAATTCTGAAGCGCTATTTGCTGGCGTTAAATCTCAAGCTCGTGCAGAAGAAAAAATCGCCCTTGAGCTTGATGGTGATGTGACAAAAATTACCGACTTAGCCCGTGCAACTATCATCGCGAATGATGTCGAGAGCTTGGTTGAAGTGTACGAAGCGCTAAGCCGTGAAGCAGACGTTGTTAAGCTGAAAAACAAGTTTAAATCACCAGCTGACTCTGGCTACCGTGACCTTAACTTGTTGGTTCGTTTGCCAAAGACCAACATCATTGCAGAAGTTCAACTTCACTTAAAAGCGATTGCTGATGTGAAAAGTGGCCCTGAGCACGAACTCTACGAAATCATCCAAGGCATTGAGCGTCACGCAATTGCAGAACATCGCCCAATCAACGATATCGAAGCGGCACAAATCAATAGCCTAAGACGCCAATCTTTAGAGCTTTACCAACAAGCATGGCAACCTTACATTACCACGCACATTAAAGCGGCATAAACGCTTACCATAAACAAGAACAACAAAGGGCTGCATAATCGCAGCCCTTTCTTTTTATTAGTGCTCTCGCGTTGCTTTCATTAGTTCATTAGTTCATTAGTTCATTAGTTCATTAGTATCAGAAAGCAAAATATAGGGGATGTCACTATTAGTGGTTAACGAGAAGGGTAGCTAAGAAAAGAGAGTCAGGTGATACCACTAAGAGAAACTAGTGACAAGACAGTCAGCAAATGATGCATAAGACGTAGATACAAAAAGACCACGCTAGGCGTGGTCTATTGCTTGGCTACTTCTCGATTTTAATATTTTCGACTCGGGCCTTTAGTTTTTGTCCCGGTCTAAAAGTAACAACACGTCGAGCAGAAATTGGAATGTCTTCACCAGTTTTCGGGTTACGACCAGGTCGCTCGTTTTTCTCACGAAGATCAAAGTTACCAAAACCAGACAGTTTTACCTGTTCGCCATTTTCAAGTGCCTTACGAACTTCTTCGAAAAACACTTCAACCGTTTCCTTGGCATCCCGCTTGCTGTATCCGAGTGTTTCAAACAGGTTCTCAGCCAAATCGGCTTTAGTGAGTGCCATAAAACTTTCCTCAAAGCTATGTTATACATTGCTACCATCTTCAGTAGCGCCAAAGCATTTACCCTATTCAATCAATGAGATAAGGTCATTTACAAGGAAAGTGTATGCCAAGCTTCTGATTTTCGCCAACTTTTTTATCTCATCAATTTAATTATTCTTTCAAATCAGGAAGATAACTCCCTTGTAAAGTCACATATATAGCTAAAAAACACCTAACCAACAGGTACGATGTGATATTATATCCCGCAAAATCTAACATAATAAGAATTTAAAACTTTAGTGTTCTAAAAGATAATTTTTGAGACCTCTATCCTATACCCAATAAAATCAGCCACTTGATTTGATATCAAACTCAACAGAGGTTACTAAGCAACCATTATTAAATATGATATTTGTATCATTTCAGAATTTAATTCGAATTAGTCAATCCTTTCGACAATGCTATTCTGCTGTGTTTTTAGAAAACGCTCAATCAATCGTCTTTATTTCCCTAAGAGGTCTTACGGTTGTCTTAGCAGGCTTCACTATCAAACCTATACCGACTAGAAACAGTACAGATGCCACAACTTGAGCGACTGATAGCACCTCGTCATACATAAAGTAACCACTGATCAATGCGAATATAGGCACTAGCAAGGTTAACGGCGCTGTCGTGCTTAACGGATATTGAATTAACAGTTTATTCCACACCCAGTAACCGAATAGCGTGGTTGGGTAAGCCTGAAACAACACAGCAATCGTTGTGTTCCAATCCCATTGCTCTATCCCCAGCCAAATAATTTGGTCACCGTGCAACATCACGGCAAACAACACTAATGGAACTGGCGCAAATAACATGCCCCACACGTTAAACGCAAAAGCCTGAGTGGTTTGAGACGCTTTAACAATCACGCCCATTAACGTCCAACTACACGCTGCGATCATAATAAGAATCACGCCATTAACAGTGACATTGCCCGTTGCTGCGGAAACCAGCACCGCCAACGCGCACATGGCTAACATCGCACCCATTAACTTGCGAACCGACGCACTTTCTTTGAAAACCCACACGCCAACCGCCATACCAATTAGCACATTGGTTGAAAGCAACACCGACGAAAGCCCCGATGAGAGCCCAGCGGTGATTGACCATGAAGCCATGCCCCAGATGCCCACACCAAACACAAAGCCATAACTCACTAAATAACGCCACGCGACATTCGGTCTTGCTACAAAAAATATCACCGGAATCACCGCTAGCGAGAAACGCGCGGCGGTTGCCAACAAAGGATGAACATTGGTTACACCCATTTTGATCATCGAGAAATTGAATCCCCAAATTGCCATCACGAACACCGCTAGCAACAAATCATTTCTTTTCATACTGACCCCTCCTTTGTTTTGAATGAGTATCCCTTGATCAATAAAACCAGTACAGATACAATTTTTACAATAAAAACCAGTACAGTTAACAACGGTCGTGACCATGAGCATCTACAGAAAGCTAGCCAATCAGTTTATTGATGAGATTGAAACGGGGAAAAGACCCGAAGGTGGACGCATGCCTTCGCTGCGTCAATTAGCTAAACAACAAGCCATCAGCATGTCGACCGTGGTGAGCTGCTACCAAGAACTGGAATCACAAGGCTGGATACACTCTCGACCGCAAGCAGGGTATTTTGTTTCTCCTCATAAACCTGCTCGTTCAACCCCAGAGTGGGCACAGTTTGAAAGTAAAGTGTCGAGCGTCAAGCTAACCTCATCGACTCACAACTCAATTAATGGACCTTTAGGGGTGTCTAGCACCGCCAATGATGAACAGTCGATTGTTGAACTGGAACGCAGTTTTCGCCGCGCTATTCGGCGTATGAGCAGCAGGCTAAACCATTACCCAGATACACAAGGTGAGCCAATGTTACGTCTGGCATTATCCACTCACTTTGCCAAGCTCGATGTACACTTTTCACCTGAAGAGATGGTGATTACGGCAGGCTGTATGTCTGCGATTAAGGCTGCACTTGAATCGTGCACCAAAGAAGGCGACACCATCGCGATTAGTTCACCTTGTTTCAACGGCATTCTGGAGTTGCTCGGAAAGATGTCGCGACAAATCATCGAGATCCCATCTCTAGATGACGGTATCGACTTGCAACAATTAGAAGCACATTTGAAGAATAAACGAGTGGATGCCGCGATTTTTTGTACCTCTCATATGAACCCTCAAGGGATCAACATGTCGGCTAGTCAAAAACAAAAGCTTGCTGAATTAGCGAATCACTATCAAGTACCGATCATTGAAGATGATGTGTATCTGGAACTTTCTTATTCCTCACACACTCCACTCCCCGCGAAATACTACGACAAAGGCGGCTATGTACTATGGTGTGGTTCAATATCGAAAAGCTTGTCACCGAGTTACCGATTAGGATGGTGCTTACCAGGGAGGTTCATTAACGAATACAAGGCTCAGTTTTCTGCTGCAAGCTATGGCGTCGCCCTACCCACTCAGCTTGCAGTTGCTGACTTTATCGAATCTGGTCAATACGCAAAACACGTTAGAAGAAGGTGTACTCAGCTTCTCTCTTTGCGCCAGCAATACCTAAGTTATTTGGCTCAGCACCTTCCTCAAGGAGTAAAGATAAGTAACCCACAAGGTGGCATGGTACTTTGGCTACAAATACCAAATTTGAACCAATCAAGCTTTGCTCAGGCAGTTGCCGACCACAACATTGATATCAGGCTTGGGCACCTGTTTAGCACTCATGACCTTTACAGCAATTGCTTACGCATCAATATTGGTTACTCGTTAGAGGGAAAAGCCAAGCAGGAATTGAACGACTTAATCGAACTGATTCACGTTCATAGCTAATACGTTCCAGTTCTTAATACGTGCCAGTTCATAATACGCAGCTAGGACATCAAAGCTTTTCAGAATCGACTTTTTTCAGGGTCATTAGAACACCGAAATTTTAATAGCCTTTTATCATAAAAAAGAAGGCTATCATTCCAATCTGATCTAGGTTAAAGCCCCGCACCGTAAGGAAAATGACTCTCTTCGATACCTTTAAATACTGAGTTTGCTAGCACATACAAAATTATGCAAACTGGCTAATGACACATCACTTTTTAACTTCAATATACAACCGCCGGCGCTGGCGTTTTCCCGTATTTGAAGAGAATAATTATGAGTGATACAACAAAAAACAAACCACTACCTTCCTTTATCGAAGAACGCTTGAACTTCTATATTCAAGACCTCATTACCCAGAACCAAAGCCAAAAGCACTTGGTATTGGGTAAACGACCTCAGCGCAACGCCGTCGTGATGCAGAGCAATGATTACTTAGCACTGTCACACAACAAACCGATTCAAGACGCCCATCAAGCGGCGATTATCGAACACGATGACAACGTAGTGATGTCTGCAATTTTTTTACAAGATGAAGAGTCTAAACCTGCGTTTGAAACCGAGCTCGCGAACTATGTCGGAATGGAGAGCTGTTTGCTTTCTCAGTCAGGTTGGGCGGCCAATATTGGACTATTACAAACCATCTGCCCGCCGGACACATCGGTGTATATCGACTTTTTTGCCCATATGTCGCTATGGGAAGGCATTCGTGCCGCTGGCGGCATCGCCCACCCGTTTATGCATAACAATATGAATCACCTGCGTAAACAGTTAGAGCGCCACGGCTCAGGCGTTATTGTGGTCGATTCGGTTTACAGTACCATTGGGACCATCGCCCCACTACGCGACATCTACGAAATGGCGCAGGAGTTTGATTGTGCCGTCGTCGTTGATGAATCGCATTCATTGGGCACGCATGGGGAAAATGGTGCCGGCATAGTTCACGCATTGGGCCTTACAAAGCAAGTCGACTTCATCACCGTAAGTTTGGCTAAAACCTTTGCTTATCGTGCAGGCGCGATCCTTGGACCAAAACTACTTTCAGAAACCTTACCGTTTGTTGCTTATCCCGCGATTTTCAGCTCGACCGTGTTACCACAAGAGGTGGTCCGTTTAGAGAAAACATTAGAGGTAATCAAAGGTGCAGATGATAAACGACAGGCTCTGTTCCAGCGTGCTAAATCGTTGACTACGGGTCTAAAACGAATTGGCTTTAATATCCGCAGCGAGTCTCAAATTGTGGCATTAGAATGTGGTAGTGAAAGAAACACTGAACGTGTTCGCGATTTCCTCGAAGAACGGAATGTGTTCGGTGCGGTGTTCTGCCGCCCCGCTACGGGCAAGAACAAGAACATCATCCGATTTTCAGTGAATGCCGATATGACACCACGAGACATTGACCATGTGCTCACCGTTTGTCACGAAGCGTACCATCACCCAGAGTTAGAGTTCGTATAACTCTGTACACACCAATTCTATAACTAACACAAACGGCAGGACTGAATAGACGCTATCATGTCGCGATACAAAAAGAGCCCAGCGAATTGCTGAGCTCTTTCTTGTGTTCATCTATTCATCTATTCATCTATTCATCTATTCATCTAGTTCAGCTGGATAACCGGACGGTACAACAAATCAAATCCAGTGTGCAATTTTATCGAACAGTCGGGTTTTATCTGCTGGCTTCACAATAAAATCTGACATGCCTGACGATTCCATTTTTTCCAATGTCACTGGGGAACTGTCGCCTGTGTGAGCAATAATCGGCACTGTAGAGTATTCTTTGGCTGCACTGCGGATTCGACGAGAAGCTTCAATACCATCCATAATTGGCATCTCGATATCCATCAGAATCAAATCAACATCCTCGGTATCCAAAGCATCTAACGCTTGTTGGCCATCTTCTTTCTGTACAACGTCAAAGCCCTGTTTTTCCAATAACATTGCGGTAAAACGGCGCAAAGATTCGTTGTCATCCACCACCATTATCGTACGTTTATTAGTCGCCTCTAGTGGTTTCACAGCAACCGACGGCAACACGTAATTGGAATCGAAAAGTAAGCGCTCGATGGTGGCTTTGGTATTCAGTAGCCAAACTTGTGTTTCCACCCAAATCGGTTCAAAAGCAACGTTACGAACACGCTTAATGGGGTGATGCTCATACAAATAGATGATTCTCGCTTCAGTGAACGATAGTAAAGATTCAATTCTATCGAGGTAATTGGCTCTTAAATCTAAGCTCTCCATATCAACGAAAATCAAGTCGAACTCAAATTGATATTCCTTATTTTTAAGTGCTGATACAACGTCTAATACGGTGAGGTCAAACCCCATAAAATGTGACGTCTCAGTAATTTTGTCAAAGAGTACTTTCTGGTCACTCACCATCAACACTGTCTTTAGTTTAGTGAGCTCACTCTTAATTTCATTCACAGAGTGAGAAGTCAAAGATGGAAAAGTCATCGTGAACTGCGTCCACTGTTCCACCTCAGACTTACACTTAATCTCTCCACCAAACGACCGCATTACTTTCTGACAAAATGGCAAACCTAAGCCGTAGTTACCTGATTGTCCGGTGGTGTAAAAATCCTGGAAAATACGTCGAATGATATCGTTTGAAATACCAGCTCCGTTATCGGTAACCATAATTTGATTGGTCACGTCATCACTGCACATGGTGACATGAATATGAAAATCTTCAGGGCTGCGATGATGGAATGCGTTCTTGAACAAGTTATACATCACGTACTTCAACAAGGTATCACTGCCCAAGAAATCAAAGTTGCTTTGTACATCTAAAGAGATCGCTGATTTATCAGCTGAGCGCTTATAGTTAAAGCTATCTATCGCCCCTTCAACCACCGCTTGAGCTGAATGTTTCTTGAACGTAGAACGAGATACTCGGTTTTCATCAATTGAAGTCAATAGAAGATCAATCGTCTCGTTACCTGAGTGAATAATCTCCATCGCTTCATCACCCACTTCACGTAACTGTATAACTTCTTCATTGCTCAAAGCGTATTGCCCTTGGTGGCCACCACTTTTCGGATTCGGCAATATGGACTGCATAACATCAATAGAAGTCAGTAAACCACTTAGTGGGTTTCTCATCTCATGCGCGATACCGGCTCCAAAAGATTTCGCCAATGACACCTTATTCTCATGTTCCACCTGATTACGGAAGTAAAATAAGTTACCGAACAAATAGATAAATAAGAAGATTGGCACATGCTTCCAATCCATTGTGAGCTCTAAGTAGAAGCCTTGTGCCACCCATGCACACAAGGTAGCAATCCCTATCCCGGCGAAGGTTTGTGCAAACATCACTCGAGTGACGTGAACTAATAGAATATGGAGGAAAATAGCCGACATGAAAGACATAACCCATACGTTGGACCAGTTATTCATCAGCAGCATGTAAAAGAAAAAACACGGTAAGCAGAGGGTAATAGCGACTTGATAATAAGCCGGAAGGTACTTTCGCCAATCAAATGGAATACGATTACGAACAACAATCCCAAGGAACAATACCGAGCAAAACAGACGCACGGCTAAATTTTCATAGGGTTGCGGAAACAAGAATTCCCATACAATGTAGTAAGCAGGGAAACCGACAAAGCCCATCCAACCCACAAGGGTTAGGTTAGGTTCTGCGTACTGATAAACTTTACGAATCGCGTTCATACAAATACTTTATTTACTAAGCCCTAACGTTTACAAAGTCTAAAATTTGATGTTGGTTCTTATGTTTTCCGCTGAGTATATTACACATCACCTCAGAGCAGTGAGCTTTCAATCAAATATGTATCAACGCTTTTGATTTTATTATGACTTAGATGAATAAAGTCTCGGTTTCATACTTTAACTCAGACAACATCCCTAAGTGATTCAGATTTATACGCTCACGCCTACACCAATAACGCGCCTTAGCAAGTGCTGCGCCTCTTCGTTTGCATTATGTCACTGTAACGCGATGCATCTTTCTTGGAGTATCGCCGTAATCAATCACCGCGTAATGTTGCGTTACCCTATTGTCCCAAATAGCCATTGATCCCTTGTCCCATTTGAAACGGACTTGAAACTCAGGGCGTCGTGCAATTTCAAACAGTTGGTAAAGTAAAACATCACTATCTTGTCGGTCGAGCTCGTTGATATAACGAGTAAACTGTTCATTGATATAAAGTGTTTCTTTACCGGTTTCCGGATGGCTCTGAACAACAGGATGGATTACAGGTGGATTTTTCTGCGCGGTTTTAAGTAGTGATTTGTGCCAATCAAGCTCTATCTGATCTGACTCAACTCCCTCGAAAGCCACCAGCGAATGAGTCGCAGACAACCCTCTCAGCTTTGCTTTCATGTCTTCATCTAATGACTCGAAAACCGCCGTCATCGAACACCAAATCGTATCCCCACCGGTGCTTGGAATATGTTGAGCATGCAACAAAGAAGCTTTCGATGGCACTTTGCGCCAGGTTAGATCCGTATGCCAATAGCTTTCCATGGGTGCATTACCACAGGTTGTTTCGATGACACTCACCTGAGGTGCGCTTTCGACGCGAGGAAAGAAGGGATGCGCAGGCTCGAGCTGTCCAAATCGCTCTGCAATCATCAAGTGTTGTTCTGGTGAGAGTACTTGATCACCTAGGAAGATTACTTTATGGGTAATCAGCGCCTGATAAACCTCATCGAGCTCAGTCACACTGCATGTGGCGAGATCGACTCCATGGATTCGCGCACCGATATGAGGGGTAACTTGTTCTATTTTCGCCATACTTTTTCTTTTTGGTTTTCTCTAAGTTGAGTTGGAGACTGAGACTGAGACTGAGAGGAATAGCCTGTTATTAAACCGGACAAATACAACATTTCTTTCAACACTGTACGTTCCAAAAGAAAGTCTCACTTTAATAAGAACAAGGCCATCTAAAAAAAGAGCCCCTACATAGGAGCTCTTTTCGTTTTTTGATACTTCCTGTATCCATAGACAAGTCCAATCTGTAGTACTTTCACTGAAAGCCAGATCATCGATATCTCCAGTTGTGTATCAACTTAAATGTAACACAATCTCCAGGCTTTTCTAAAACACAACAGAGATAATGAGTTTAGTCCCACTCCATCTCACCACTCAGCACTTGTTCGATGTCATCAAGATGGAAGGAATCTCGACATTAACGATACTGATGTGGAATAAGTATTATTAATTTTACTTATGCAAAACTACATTCTATCTTGGCTGCATTATACAACACCATAAACAAACGCAATTACGCAGGGAAAAAGACGATGACCGCCATTACCGATTTAGACATTCTGCTAAAGTCCATGTCACCAGAGCTCATTGAAGGTGATTATGTTTTTTGTACTGTAGACGGGGGATTGGGAGATTATGTTCAACTCGAACCAATCGCGACCTTTCGTGAAAAGGAAAGTTTAACACTGGTTCTTGAAGAAGGCGTTGCGACCAAAGCTCAGTTAGACTTCGACGGTGTATTTAGCCTGATAACTTTATCGGTCCACTCGAGTCTTGAAGCGGTTGGATTAACAGCGGCTTTTGCCACCAAGCTAGGTTCATACGGCATTAGCGCAAACGTAATTGCTGGTTATTACCATGACCATATCTTCGTTCAGAAAGAGAAAGCAGAAACTGCAATGAGTGCGCTGAAAGAGTTTTCAGAAACTGATTAATAAATAATTTGATTACTCACAAATACAAAAAAAGCGACGTAATCTACGTCGCTTTGACTTATTGCTTAACAATCACTCACTGATCAGGCATCAGTGAGTGACACAGTTAAGCAAGCTTAAAAGTCGCCACTTTGTCACTTAAACCAGCGGCTTGGCTCTTAAGTTCGTTCGACTCAGTTAAGCTGTCCTGTGCGCCCACAACTAAGTGGTCCGTAACATCTTTAATGGTCGTAATGTTCTGAGTAATTTCACCCGTCACGTGCGTTTGCTCTTCTGCTGCGGTAGCAATTTGAGTCGCCATATCACTAATCAAAGCCACCGCTGTGTTGATCTCTTCTAGCGCATGTGAAGCTCGGTCGGCATCTTCGACGGAATGTATTGCCAGTTTCGAGCTGCTCTCCATAAGATCAACCGCTTGAGCCGTTGTGCGTTGTAAAACATCAATCGTTGACTTTATCTCTTCTGTTGAAGAGTGAGTTCGTTGAGAAAGCACACGTACTTCATCTGCAACTACAGCAAAACCACGACCTTGTTCACCAGCACGCGCCGCTTCAATCGCAGCATTCAAAGCAAGCAAGTTAGTTTGCTCTGCAATACCTTGAATCGTAGCAAGTACCGTCGAAATCTCTTGAGCATGCTTGTTTAGCTCACTGATCACATTACCTGCTTCATTCACTTCATTGGCAAGGTTATTGATAGAACCTTTGGTATCGACAACCAGGGCGTGACCGCTATTAGTGCTTGTCGCAGAGTCTTGTGCCGCTTTTGCTGTTTGCTCAGCATGCGATGCAATCTCTTGCGTTGCACTCGCCATTTCCGTTACAGCCGTCGCCACCATGGTGATCTCTTGCTGTTGATGATTAAGCTCATCCACCGAACGATTCGCTCGCTGAGTACTTTTCTCTGACTGGCTGTTAAGCTGCTCTGATTGCCCACGAATATGACCAATCAACTGCTGTAAACTTCCTACAAAAGTGTTGAAGTTCTGTGCTAGTTCTCCTACTTCATCTTGGTTCTCAACATGAATACGCTGAGTTAAATCACCACTACCATTAGCGATCTGCGCCAGTGCTTGAGACACATGGTTCAACGGACGGAACAGAATAGTACACAGCAGGTTAAACAATATGGTACATACAATCACAACCAACAGTGTCACCAACACTTGACCGATCACCGCATCAAATAACGGTGCAACCAAAGAGTCATGATTAACAACACTGATAGTAATCAGGCTTGTACCATCAATCGCACGTGCGTACAAAACATAGTCGCTGCCATTTAACTCGATAGCCGTGTCTTTACCGCTAGTCAGTGCCTTCTGTACATCAGAAAAATCTAGCCCTAGCGAGCTAATGTTCTCATTCAGCAACTTTGTATCAGCGTGCGTGTAAACCGTGCCTTTGTTGGTCGCGATAAACATGTAGCCTTCGCCTGGAAGAATCACTTTTTCAAGGCTGTTTAGAATGTCGGTAATTTCTACATCAGCACCTAAAACGACCTGCTGGCCATGCAGTTGCATTGCAGTACCCAACGACACAACGTTCGCCCCAGTTGCCGCGGCAACCGTTGGGTTATCCATGAACACCTTACTTGGGTTCGCAACCGCATTGGTGTACCAACCCCATACGCGTGGATCATCATTGCCCGGTGGCAACACTACGCCATTCGCATTTTTTTGCGAGCCATCAGGGAACGCTAAGAACACATTATCAAACGAGCCTGAATCACGAACCTGCTTCAGGTGAGTGACCAAGCTTTCTTGTTGTGACTCCTTCGAAAGTGAAGTAAGCGCACGCTCTTTGGATAAGATCCAATCCGATACATATTGATTGTAAGAAGCTGACGCACCTTCTAAGCGCTGTTCAACTTCAATATCCAACCGTTGCAATGAAGCACGAAAAGACAATACCTCGACCAAAATCCCCCCCAGGATAATGGCCATGCTAGCAGAGATCGCCAGCTTATTTTTAAGCGAGAGTTTCTTGAACATAGGAAACCTATAATTTGGAAGTAAAAACCGCGGTGACAAATTTGTCACCAACACAGTTTGCAAGCACCATTTATTTTACGCTTTAAAATAAATTAATAAACCATCCAAGGTTAATATCAGCAATATATGTGAGTAGGGGCACGCATAGCGAGACATTCACCAAGTAAATTATTGATTGCATGAGAAATTATACAGAACGGCCTGTTGGAGGATAATTAAGTTAAATACGCTCAACATAGCGTTGTTAACTAGACGAAAAATAGAAAAGGACCCAACACATAACGTTCAGCCCTTTATTTCTCGTCATTTAAACCCAACGGCATTCTTATTTCCATCAGATCAATATTTATATTCGATTACTTAGATTTCACCGAAGTTGGGGTTAGTTAATAATCGCTTTAATTACTTTACTAACTATTAGTTTTGTCAGTTATTGTATTTTCACTTACCCAATACTAACTCAACAACCAACGACTACTAGTTGTTCGTCACAGAAAGTTTGTAGCCCAAATGTTGAACATTCACATCAGCGTAGCCTAGAGCAACGGCATAGTCTGCTGCGTTTGTTAAAGCAGAAAACATGATTGAAACGGCTAGTGTTATAAACATACTCATTTTCATATTTTGTTCCTTTTTGGCTAAATAATTTTAACTGGTTAAATGGAGTTAGTTAATTGAACGGACTGAATGTTATTACCAACGTGAGCGATATGAACGATGGCAACTTTTGCAAGTCGCCTGCGCTGCTTCTAATCCTGATTCCGCCAGTGATACATCACCTTGTTGGCTACCTTGATAGAGTTCTTGGAACCCTTGATTCATTTGACTTAGTAGTCGTTCGAATTTTTCAGGCTCACTCCACACACTCTCTTTAGCTTTACTTCCCTCTTGGCTGCCCACCGGAAATGACGTCAGTAACAACTCGCTATGAGCTGTTAGCTCTAAACTTGTTTCTTCTAATACCTGCCAACTCGTATCGTTGCCATCTAATAAGTCTTTGGCTTGCTCAATCAAGGTTTCAACTTGTGTAAATGCGTATTGGCGCTCTTCAATTTGGTTCGCATGATCTTGTGATGCCAAAGCGTGGGTACTAAGTAAAACGGTTGTAGTACACAGTAGGCTCACCAATCTCTTGTGCGTCATTCTCTTGTTCATACTGATCTCTCCTCGCTTCATATAGCTTTTGTTGTCTGGTTTCGATACAGACATCGATGATTCGTTTCGATGTTCCGTTTTGCTCTGATGTCTGTGTTTCTTTGATGCCTGTGTTTCCTTGATAAAGTCAATTTACACGGCAATAGTTGCAATTGCAACTATTGCTGTGTAAATTACTGTAAAGCGAACAGAGATTAAATAAACAAAAGAGAGAGTGAAACTATGAAGATTTGGGATCTATCAACTCGCCTATACCATTGGACGCAAGCGGCGCTTTTCATGGGGTTAATGGCATCGGGCATTTCAGGTAATGGACCCCACGTTCAACTTGGGCTAGCACTTATGACATTAATCGTTTGGCGATTGGTCTGGGGTTGGGTGGGTAGCGAAACGAGCCGATTCAGACAGTTTTTACGACCACCTAAATCAGTAGTTCGTTATTTATTAGGAAAAGAAAAAGAAAAGCCAGGCCATAATCCTGCTGGCGGTTGGATGGTTATTACACTGTTATCAGCTTTAACTATTCAGTGTGTTTCTGGTTTAGCCTTAGCTGGGCTTCTTGATCACTTACCCTATGCAAATATCTGGTTGAATGACTCCGTGTTTTCATTATTGGAAAACATTCACCTCACTATGGTAAAAGTACTTCCAACTCTGGTTGCGTTACACGTCCTTGCTGTTTTGTTCTACAAATTACGTTCAAAACCATTAACTTGGACAATGGTCACTGGCTTCCAAACAAAAATCGAACTTAATGGCAGTGTTACGTTTGTTTCTCAATGGCGTGCGTTAGGCGTACTAGCTTTAGCGGCGCTGCTCATCATTATGCTGACAGTGTTGGCGTAAATTAATAGGTTTGACGAGTATAAAACCGGATGTACAAAAGGGGTAAGCCGACGACTTCTAAAAATCGTCTCGCGAATAGAGCGCGACTAACCAAAATCTAACGTCAGCAACAATCGCGTCTCGTTAGATGAAGTTACGGGTGAGCAATGCACCAGACCCGCGTTTTCGTTGCCACTCCATCGCTCCCCTTTAAGCAATGCCACATCACCACTCGAAAGTTGCTCGATATCCGACTCATGACTGTACAAGCCTGACTCTGAATCTGGCTTTCCGTTACTCCCTCTTCCTAGTTTCGTACGGTCGACCAAGTCGTTTGGCAGCCATTGAGTGGCAACACCATGATAGGTAGTCACTAAACGGCAAGGGACTTGGTCAACATGGAAGCGTGGACACATCGCTTTATTCAGAACCGCTAAACGGAGCCCTACTTCTTCAAGATCAAACAAACAACAGAACATATCCACCAGCTCTACCATGTTTTCTAGTAGTGCTTTAGATGCGGTTTCGTCGGTAGCAAACTCCAATTTCTCATAGGCGTTGTCTGGAGACAGGCTCATAGATTTACTGAAGCTTGGATTCAAGACGATAAATTCACTGATTGCCATTGTTAAATCTTCATCAAATGTACGCTGCCAAATAGCAATATTGACATCGCTTTGATAGATGTCTGCCAGCACCGTTGGCTGCTCAGAAGCGCTAAAGCATGGAGCATAATTCGCCTGCTCCTTGATA
The DNA here is from genome assembly GCF_024347315.1 of Vibrio atlanticus. Lineage (NCBI taxonomy): Bacteria > Pseudomonadati > Pseudomonadota > Gammaproteobacteria > Vibrionales > Vibrionaceae > Vibrio > Vibrio atlanticus. The sequence goes on from NZ_AP025460.1 coordinate 1,956,891, forward strand.
CTCGCAGCAGAACCAATGTTAGGTGGCTGGTTATTATTGGTTGTCACAGGTTTCGTTAACACGGCATCCATTACGTCATCTCCTTGATACATGCTTGATGTTTTCCTCTTACCGATACGAACGTTATTCTCAGTAAGAGTGATATTTTAGTTATGTTATAACATAACTAAAATATCACAAGCAACTTGCCGTACATGTTTCCAATTATATGGATATGCCTTTGCAGCCTTAGGTAACTTGATGAATGTGGATCACTGCAGAAAAACGCGAAAGCTTAGCTATGGCGTTCATATAAATTGACTCACCAAACAACTGCTTTCACATCATAAGCCCCAAGTTGGTCGAGAACTCAGACACGAAAGTGTTGAATTACGCGTTCTATAAGTTCAGAGATGTCGTTGATGTCACATGTCGTTACACAGCATGACGTCTTAAGGCTTTACATCTTGAGCGAGGTAAACAACAATCCCTGAGAATAAATCCATAACATAATGTATTTAGAAATTATGAGCAGCACAGAAAACAAAAAATCGAGTCCTCTTTTCGAAGTCGTATTTAACGTCTTTCTTCCTTCATTCATCTTAATGAAGTTCAGTGGAGAGGAGCACCTAGGAACTGGCTTAGCACTACTTGTCGCGCTTGCCTTCCCTATTGCTTACGGTGGTATGGAGTTAGTCCGCAACAAGAAGTTTAACTTCATCGCGGCACTTGGCTTTGTCAGCGTATTATTAACCGGCGGTATCGGCTTCTTCGAACTTGATACTCGTTGGTTAGCATTAAAAGAAGCATTAATACCCGGCCTAATTGGTTTAGCGGTTCTTGGCTCAACCTTCACTCGCTACCCGTTTATCCAAAAAGTTATCTTCACGCCTGCACTGTTAAACATATCTCTAATCGAAGAGCGTTTAAGAGAGTTTGGTAACCAAGCAGAGTTTAATCGTTGCCTAATGAAGTCAAACTACCTATTCGCTAGTACCTTCGCATTTTCTTCTGCGATGAACTACTTTCTTGCGACTTGGATTGTGACTAGCCCAGCAGGTACTGCAGCTTTTAATGAAGAATTGGGTAAGTTGACACTTTACAGCTACCCGGCCATCGCTATACCAAGTATGTTGATGATGTTAGGTATCTTCTACTACATTTGGCGCCAAGTTCGCTCGATGACTTCGCTAAAAACGGAACAGATCTTTATTACTAAATAATTTTCGTTGCGTTAGCTCCGAGTACAAAACCGCTTCAAATACTCGATTGCTTTAAAAAACAGATTGCTTCAAAAAAGCATGAGCCCAGCACACACGCTGGGCTTTTTTGTCTGTTCTACATACAGAAAAATATTAACTTTCAATTGATATCATGAATTAATTTAAACAAAACGATGTTCATTTTCATGACTCACTGTCCATAACTGGCCGAAAACAAGTAATAGTCAATGATTTGCATTGAATGAGGCGTGATATGTTTTTATAATCAACTTCGTTTGTTACTTTACAAAGTTCAATCCTAGCAATGACATAACTTCAGTTCATATTGGTCATATTTAACCAATAGTTTGCAAAAACCAAACGCCAGACGAACTCGACAAGGAATTTAAAACATGAACAAATCTCAATTAGTTGAACACATCGCAACTTCTGCTGACATCTCAAAAGAGCAAGCAGGCACAGCACTCAATGCACTCGTTGAAGGCATCTCGACTACGCTTGCTAATGGCGACGATGTATCTATCCTTGGATTTGGTAGCTTTAAAGTGAATAGCCGCGCTGCTCGCACTGGTCGCAATCCAAGAACTGGAGAAGAGATTCAAATCTCAGCGTCAAAAACACCAGCATTTAAAGCAGGTAAAGCACTAAAAGAGACATGCAACCTGTAAGATAGAAAATACAAGGAAGGTTACCGATGACAACTAAGGAAAAAACAAAAACGAGCCGCAGTAAAAAAGCCGGCAAGTCAACCAAAGCACAAGCTGAAGGGCCTAAGGCTCGTCAACGCATTGAAGAGCTTCTCGAAGAGCGTGAATTGGCCAAACTGTTAGAACTATAGTTTATGTAAGAACTAAAGTTTAAGTTTAAGCAAAGTGATAGTTTGTTGTCGTTCTAATGCCACTTCAGATTTGTAGTGGCATTTTAGTTTGTAGAACAAGCCCTAGCGCATCACTCTTCTTCCCCCTTTCAATCCCCTCTTCACTTTTAATCCCCCTCGCTTTCAAAAACGAAACTTTAGCTTACTGGCTTTAAGCTGATATCGCGTTGACGACCAAGCTTGAGAAGCGCATGATTTTATTTCGAGCAGAATAGTTTTTTGGCCGTGTAGCCCACCCCATAATTGTTTCTGTGCAACGTACCCTATTGAACAGCAGGTCACATGAATAAAATTGTTATGTTAGTAATGGGGCTGCTTTTTACCAGTCGATTGTTCGCTAGTATTGTGCCGCATGTTAGTCAACTTGAGCATGATGCACCTATTCTACTTCGCTCAGCGTTGATCGTAGGTGTTTCGGCTTATGCCGTCTGGACAGCGTTCAAATACTTCAAAAAGAACAAAGCTTCTAGTTCAGATCAAATCTAGGCGGGGCAGACATGAACTGACTCTGTGCCGACGAACATAACTTCCCGCACTGCGTAATTTGGCTTTCGAGGAAATAAAGATTACGTCTGCTATTCACCCATTGAGCGCGAATTTCGAGTTCCTGACCAATGGCAATTGGATGGTGAAAGCGAGAAGTTAAACTCACCGTCATCGCATTGATATTGTTATGGAACAAGCAATACAGCATCGCGCTGTCGTGTAATGCGGTAACAATGCCCCCCTGCATAATACCGTCGTAGCCCTCAGCTTTATCTGTTGGTACAATCTTGGCCATAGCTTCATACTTAGCTAAATTTTCATGCTTAACTGGCGTTTCATGCTTAGCTAGCGTTTCGTACTGAGCCAAAGTCTCACCTTCGCCAATAGCTACAAAACAAATGGGACTGTCTGTGAAAAAACCTTGGCTGCACACTTGGCAACGCCGATGGTTGTGAGGAATGAAAACCTTCATACTTACCCTTATTCCTGTGTACCCTTAGATTCCTAGAGATAGATATGGCTCGACCAAAAAAACATCGTCAATTATGTACCCGTGCGGCTTACTCATGTTTTAAGCCTAATGGCGTTCCTATGGGCGAGCTTCATAAAGAAGAACTGCTATTAGAAGAGTTGGAAGCCTTACGCTTAGCTGATCAAGAAGGATTGAGCCAGCTTGAAGCCGCCGAGCAGATGCAGGTGTCTCGCCAAACGTTCGGCAACATCATTAAGCGAGCACGTACCAAAGTAGCCAAGTGCATCGTCAACGGCCATGCGTTGGTGATTCAAGGCAGTTAAGTCACGTGTTAGCCAGAAGTTATTTAACTCAGCGAGCGAGAACTCTTGATACTTAACTTGATACTTAACTTGATACTTAGCTTGATGGCTCAGTAATCTGATACAACTTTCGGCTTTGCCCTTCACACACATCCTTGCAATTGCATTCGCGCTCAATGTCTAACTGTGCGAGTCCTCCACAACTGCCTTTGATTGGCTTGCGCGAAAAAATCACGCCTATCGCCATCAGTGTAACGACTCCGACAAACCCCAATAGCGTCAACAAAAAGGTCATTTACGGAACCCTCGAATAGCGCCTAGCTGATTAGGCTGTGCCATTAAAATCGAAGCTTGTTTTTTGTGCCCTTTCTCGCCGCAAGTTTTATTGCTACACCCGCTATTTCGGGACTCGCGACCATAATCGAGGTCGGTTACTTCTTGTAGATTGCTGAAATCCAGAGTGGTAACTTCCGCCTTTGCTTTAGATGCAAAAACGCGAACATCATGATTGAACAAGTGCGACAGCATTTTCTTCCCGATGTGACGAACCACAACAGCTTTCACATCATAAGATTTAACGACGGACATCCATTGCTTCTTCTTATTGCACGGGCTGTCTGACTCAACCAAAGGAATAAGATGCTTTATTTGTTGTTGCTCATCGACAATCGCGATCTGTGGAGAACGGGCAAAATGGTTGCCGACATGAAGGTCACGACAAGGTATTGCGTATAACATAGTAACTTCCTGTTATTGATGATCAGAAGTTCAGCATACGCCCCGTTATTGGCATATGCCAACAACTATCATGTGAAAAATAAGATTTACTGGATCGATGGCTAAGATCAAAAGCTACAAGCTACAAGCAGCCAATAGGGTTGGCGCAGGTTACTCTACCTCCCGAACCTGTTCATGGAGTACCTCCCTTCCCAAAAACAAGAATGCCCCACTAGTGCGGGGCATTCTTTGTGCGTAAGAGTTGAAATTTCAAAGACGAAGTGACGATATAAATCGTTGTTACAACGAAAGAGTAAAAGTACTTCCCACACCCAATTCAGATTCAACGACTAACGTTCCTTCTAGATTCTCGACCATGGCAAGCGCTAAAGATAACCCAAGACCATACCCCTCGATATTGCTGCGGCTGCTGTCGACTCGGTAAAGTCGGTCAAAAATCAAGTCCTGATATTTCTGTTCAATGCCCACACCGGTGTCCTGGATACTTATCTCGACCTTACCTTCGGTGCTTTGCTCCGCTTTGACCGTCACTCTTCCTTCGGGCTCGGTGTACTTAATCGCGTTATCAACAAGATTAACCAACACCTGAGTCAACTTATCAGGGTCTGACTGAATCACAAGACCATCAGCGCTCTCAACCACCAGCTCGATTCGTTTGTCCTCTGCAACATCTTCATACCAGCTCACCACATTGCTGATCACGTCAGAGACCTGAGTCGATACTTTCTGCGGTATGCGTTTACCAGTTAGCTCATCATTCAGTTTCATCAAGGCGGTTAACATATTACTGGCCTGCATAGCGTGCTCAGAGCAGTCCGCCAATGCATCTTTCATCGCTTGTTGGTCGGCGTTGTTAAGTAAAGCAGTTTGAGAGGCTAACGTAATACGCGACAAAGGAGTTCGAATATCATGAGCGATCGCATCGACGGTCGTATTCAAGCTTGTCGTCACGTGCTGTAACTTGGCAACCGCAGTATGGACACTATAACTGATCACGTTGAGCCCTTGCGGTAAATCAGATTCGGCTTCATTTTTAGTGCTAGTGCTAGTGCTAGGAAATTCTAACTGCCCTTTTTTCAGCTTATCGAGCAAGTCGCCAAAGGTCACTAACGGAGACATTGCACTCTGAATGATGTTACGAGTAAAGACTGCGGTCACGGCCACGAGAGCAAGCAACGCATATAAGGTCATTAGCCATTGATTGTATGCGATAAAGTCTCTTGATCGGTTATCCAAAACCAACCAGAAATCATACTGCTCCCCTTCAATAGATAACGACATATAGGGACTAAAGATAAAGCTCTCTAACCATGAACGATTCTCATCAATTTGATAGCTAGAAAAAGACTGTTCTGTCGATAAATGTTGAACACCAGCGATAAACACGGCATCAGATGAAGCGCCCTTCTCAAGCTTATACGCCGCAATGTTGTTTTCGAGTAGCCGATGAGGATTCGCCTCTAAAACATGAATCAATCGCTCACCCGAATCGTAAGTCAAAATACGCTGATACTCGGTCGACATAGACGTAAGGATCTTCTTTTCCGTTTGGTAAAGGTCGAAAAAGAAGATCGCCCCAACAATCAGTTCCACCAGCAGCAAGCAGAGCAGTAAAGTCGACATAAAGCGAACCAACAAATGTCTCTGCGTTTTAGCAAGCGCCTGTTCAATACTACGACTTGAGGACATAGCCAACACCTCGAAGTGTGTGAATTAACGGCTTAGAAAAACCCTTATCAACTTTGCTGCGAAGCCTACAAACCAAAACATCGACCACGTTGGTTTGCGGATCAAACTGATGCCCCCAAACATGCTCAAGAATCGCGGTTTTCGACATCACAGCCTCTCGGTTTTCGAGCAGTAATTTCATCAACATAAACTCGCGCTGATTAATGGTGATCGTTTGTTGATCTCTTTGTAGAGTGTGTTTAAGTAGGTCTAGGCTAAGCGGGCCGTAATGCAATTCTAATGGCTGAGGTGTCGGTTGCTTGCCTCGACGCACCAAGGTTTGGCAACGAGCCAATAACTCAGGAAACGCAAAAGGTTTTACCAAATAATCATCAGCACCTGACTGTAGCCCTTGCACTCGTTCTTCTACTGAGTGTTTGGCACTTAATATGATGACGGGCGTCGCGTAGCCTTGCCCTCTGAGTTCAGCCAACACTTCAAACCCATCTTTCTTTGGCAACATGATATCGAGAATGATCACGTCATACTCTTCGGTTACGGCCTCGTGTAATCCATCAACACCATCTGTTGCGTGCGTCACCGTTATCCCTTCTTGCTGAAAACCATTCACCAAAAATCTCGCGATATGAATGTCATCTTCAATCAATAGTATTTTCATTAACGTCCGTTTATATATTTGCCGTGGTCTTAATACACTCTATCAATATCCTTTCTCGAATATAACCAACATTGCAACTTTGTAATGTTCAAGAAAGCCAGTCGTAATCATGCATTCGTTAGTATGAACCTGTTGATTAAAAACACCCTTTCTAAACAAACAAAAAATAGAATTCGGAATTTGAAAAACGAATATTTTTTGAAAACAGATTCTTTTTGAAAACAGATGCTTTAACGGAGTAAACATGAAAACGACAAAACTAACAGTACTAGCAGCAACCCTTGGTTTCCTTAGCCTTTCTCACAATGCAATGGCAGCAGAAACACAAACGGTCTCTTTCACTCAAATATCATCAGAAGCGGCCTTCAAGCTTGCCCATGAAGCCGTTAATCAATGTGAAGCCGATGGCTACAAGGTTTCTGCGACTGTTGTCGACTTGTCGGGTAATGTGATTGCTCAACTACGTTCTGACGGCGCAGGCATCCACACTCTTGATAGCTCACGCAAAAAAGCGTTCACAGTGGCAAGCATGAAGCAGCCGTCAGGTAACCTGATGAAACTCATCGCCGACAAACCTATCATGCAACCCTTGCAGAATATGGACGACAACTTGTTATTCCTGGCGGGTGGTGTTCCGGTACAACTGAACAATGCCATGATAGGCGCGATTGGTGTGGGTGGCGCTCCGGGTGGCCACTTAGATGTCGCTTGTGCTGAAAAAGCGATTAAGAAGTTTTTCTAAGAAAACCCATTAACAGAAAACTAATTAGCTAGCCCTATTTGATTATACGCTAGCCTCTAAATACCTCGCACTTGCGGGGTAATTTGTTATAAGAACAACATTTCATCTGATAGAACAGTAAGCGGTCTAACATCATTCATTTAATATAGAAACGTATAGAACAGCTGTTACCTTGGGTTAAAATTACAACAACGAAAAAAGAAAAGCCGTGAGTATAGGAAGACTGGGGTCGCCAAGTTGGTGTCGCATGAAGTCGGTATCTAAAGCGCAATACAATGAATGGAGCAACAAGGTTACTTAAAATAGCTATGAGACATGACAGCTTGTCGCGGGGCGACCACTTAGCTACAGCGTAACAATTTAGCTATCATGCGAGTAAACGCATTCAGTATTATTGATTTACAAAAGAGGATTGAAACCGCTAAGACAAACCAGCGTGAAGCGATATAATGCGCCTCAACAAAGAACTACAAAGTAGCCACACATGCCTAAAGATCCCGGTTTCACCACAGAATACACCCTCGACAAAACGTTTTTCGCAGAGTGTTATGTTCAAACTAGCCTTCCGACTCAGTTTCCAAAAGCCTATTTAAAGGCATTTTTGTTTCTTATTTTTGGTTGGGTTCTATTGGAGTTTGAACTGTTACCTAGTGGCTACGTAGGCTGGTTTTTTATCGTTTTGAGTGTGATTGAAGCGTTCAGTGTATATTGCAAGAGAACCTGGTGGTTATGGCGACAAAAAATCAGCTCAGGCGCTGGCAGCAAAGTGGTCTTTTCAGGGGATACTGATGGTGTGAGTTATAAAAACCGTAAAGCCACCAATACTATCGCTTGGCGTGACATCGACCAACTTGAACAAACCGATTTAGGTTTTATCCTTCATATTGGAAAACAGCGCCAATACGTCAGTAAATCTTGTCTAAACGATGAAGCCATTGCCTTCATGATTGCACAACACGAAGCATCTAAAACATCCAAAGATTCCTAAGCTTTCTATGCTTTCTATGCTTTCTAAGCATCAATTAATGCCTGCCAACTTGGTGGGCATTTTTACATCACCCTAAGTGTCATGACTGGACTACAACAGTGGCCACCGTATACCAAATAAGTGATTGTCACCTTTCCTTAATAACTCAGCTTACTGAGTAAGTTGCTCAAACTTCGGCAAGCTCTTCACAAACCTCTGGTGTACATCCATATAGGTTTGCATATAGATTTCATCGATACTCTCACCACTCGGGAAACTCGATGAGAAGTCTGCGTGTTTGCGGTCAATCGACAATTTAGCGGCCTCGATAATGTGAGCGATGAACATTCGCGGATCTTCCAAGCCGATAGAGATACGCATTGTGGTTGGCTTGATGCCTGCTTCATTTAACGCTTCATCGCTGAGCTCTGAGTGCGTGGTCAGTGCTGGGCACAAGGCCACAGTGTTGGTTTGCCCTAAGCTCACTTGCATGCCGATTGCTGGCTCAAGCATGTCGAAGAACTGTTTAAACCCATCTCGATTGATTGGTGCACGGTCGCCGTTGCCTTCCATATCGATAGTGAAAAGCGCGGCTGGCAAACCCAAGTACATGTTGTTCTGGCAGTGCTCATAGTTATCACTGTCTGGCAAAGCTGGACACGACACATTGATGTCTGGGTGAGCGTCGAAGATCTTCGCGAGCGTCAGAGTGTTGATGGTTTTCTGCACCACACGCATCTCATAGGTTTTCATGCCATTGAGCACTTCAAACGCTTTGTCTGCATCTAAGAATGCGCCTTTGATGTAATACACATTCCAAAACAGCGTTTCGTTCCATGGAATGGTGACCTCATCGCCGTTGGACTTGGTGAAAGTGACCTCCTCTCCTTTTGGAATAAACATGGTCTCGTTGCGGCCAATCACAACTCCAGCTGTTGTGGTGCCAGAACCCGCCAGTTCTTTGGTGTAAGAGTGAATGACATAATCGGGTCTTTCCGCCATATCGTCGCGCTTCAGTACTGGATGCAGCAATGGAGTCCCCACTGTCGAGTCAACAATCACATCCCAACCACGAACGTGACCTGCTTTACTGATGCTAGCAACATCTAACACGTATCCATGCGGGTTACACGGTGACTCTAGGTAGACGTAGATTTTCTTACCCGCAGCGATGCGATCTGCGTATTTATCGGCAACCTCATCAAGTCGCGTCGCAAACTCATCCCCGGAGTAACCATCCACCCACTCTACCGCGACATTCAGGTTCGAAGGCTTGCCAAACCAATCTTCCAACAGTTGGTAAGAACCGCCGTAGATATTGCGTGAAGCTAAGACAATGTCTTCATACCCAAGTAGATGGCTCAACAACCCATCAATAGCGGCCATCCCCGAGTTAAAGTTCCATGCGAGGTACTCATTGGCTCTAGAGCCTGCCTCAATATCAACCATGTGGTTAGCCAGTGAAATCGATGTTGGGTTAAGCAGTCGAGAGTAAATATCGTGCAGCGGCTCCTTACCATTAAACGCATCTTCAATCCATTCTGTACACGCAAACAAATAGGTCGCGGTACGTGTAATCACAGGGCTCGCAGAGAAAATAGCAGCGACATTATCGAAGATAGGATACGCACCTTTGGATGCAAAATTACCATTATTGGTGGCAATAGACTGGTAAGTGGCGCGCATTGGGTTTTGCAGATTGTCGAGGATCTTAGCGATCTGGAATGACAAAAAACGTTTGGCGTTAAACCAAGCGATTCGGTCGCTCTTATCGAGCTCTGAAAGGCCATCAACCGTCAATGCCCAAAGATCGTGTGTCTTGGTATTGGCTTTGTACAGTGTCGTCGCCAGTTCGATAAGCGTGACGCCGTAATCACTGTTTGGGTCGATACCAAAATGCTTGGCTTGCTCAATGGCAAGGGCTTCTGCTTGTTCGAGTTTGGTAGTTTTACGCAGCGGGCTAAGTTGAGTTGAAGTATTCATAATTCCTAAGTCATTCCATGCTGGTTGTTCCTCCTTTAATTTTAGTTTTGCGCGGATGTTAAAAATTGCTATTTGCGAAGTAAGACATACACTTTGAGCAATAATATTGCCAAATTAAAATCAATATTGATGGAATATGCCAATGGACGAGATCGATAAGAAAATACTGGCTGAACTGCAAAGCAACGCTAGACTGACTAATCAAGAGTTGGCCGACCGAGTAGCGCTGTCGCCCTCTCCTTGCTTACGCCGAATTCGAGCATTAGAGAAACAAGGGATTATTCGCGGCTATCACGCCAGTGTTGACCAAGAAGCGTGTGGCCTGCCAGTCAATGTGTTTGTGTTGGTGAAGCTTGAAAAGCCAACTGAAGAGAATATGCGAGACTTTGAACAGCACATCGAAGTGATTGACGAGGTGTTAGAGTGTTTTCTGATGACGGGCAATCACGACTACCTACTGCATGTGGTGAGCGAGTCGCTCAAGAGCTACGAGCAGTTTATCCGTAAACAACTAACTCGCCTGCCCAATATCGCTTCTATTGAATCCAGCTTCGCCTTCGGTCAGGTAAAAACAAAGACCAAGCTGCCAGTCAGGTAATGAGTGTCACGATAACTTGGGTTTAAAGACCTCTAGATCATTATCGGCACTGATCGAGTCCTGTCCATTGCTACTGAGCCAGTGCCACCCAGTTTTCGCGCCTACGCCATTGAGTTAAGCGCTTGGTTCAACGTTTATTTACCTGTCTTGGTTGCGCCAGCATTGTGAGATGCCCTAGGTCTCATTGTCGTGAATTCGGTTTTCGATAGCCCGAAATTTCCTTTATTTTCAAAGCTGTTTTGTTATATTCATGTGAAACATTACTAATATAAGAAATGGCTTAAATGATAAAACAAAGTTGTACTTTTTTAACGTCACTGTCGCTGCTGCTATCCGCTAGCACTTTTGCATACGATCTTGAGATAGAAGCTTTTGAAGGCGAAGAACTCGCACTTTTAAAGAACGCAGAAACGTCTAGCGATAACGAATTGCTAATGCAAGCTGCTAACCTTTTAATTGAAGATTCAATGTATGAAGAGAACTTACAACGCGGATATGAGTACATGAATCAAGTAGCGGAGTCTGGTGAGGTAAAAGCGATGATTACCTTGGCAGATAATTATTACTACGAAGAGCAATACGAAAAAGCACTGGCTTGGTACCACAAAGCTGAAACCAGCAAAGACCCTTATGTGCTCTACTCATTAGGCGTAATGTATTTTGATGGTGAAGGTACACCTATCGACCTAAAGAAAGGCAACGATTATTACCTAGCTTCTGCAAAAGCGGGGTATTCTGACGCTATGTATCAACTCGCATTTTCATACGATGAAGGTCAAGGCGTCACTCAAGACTTCTCCAAATCTGCGTATTGGTTTGAGCAATCGGCTAACTTAGGCGATGCAAGTGCTATGTACAATTTGGGTATTTCTTACCTAAATGGACAAGGCGTTGAAAAGAGTTGCTCTAAAGCGATGCAATTATTTAGCAAAGCCATTGAAGAAGATGAACATACACTTTCTTATGTGAAGATGGGTGATATTTACTCTTCTACGCGATACAAAAAACCGTGTGGTTTCAAAACTACAGACGCAAAAAAAGCATTAGAGTATTACACTCACGCCGCAATGCAGGGCAACGATTATGGTCAATATTCCGTTGGTTACGCCTACCGTAATGGTCACGGTACATGGAGCGATTTTGTTAAAGCGCTAGCATGGTTTGAAGTCGCGCAGGAATACGGAAACTCGGATGCAGAGAAAGAGATAATCGACGTGAAACAGTACATGTCGAAAGAAAACATTGCCGCAGCTGCGCAGCTTAAAGACTCTTTAATCGAAGATATCTGGTAACAATAATTTATTACAGATTAGATTATTGTTATTACTCGAAAATCAAAAGGCCTCGCACACGCGAGGCCTTAATTTTATCCATCAATAAACGCCCCTCTCTTTCATCGATAACATACATATTGAAAGTGTTTGCTCTACTAGGCGTAACGGCCCCCCGTTAACCTTTTAATAACTATTTGCGTGATATAATAGAAAGATCAATATAAGAATGATTAGGAAGCTCCACCATGCTTGTTTTATTGGTTGAAGACGACAAAGTGCTAGCGTCTGCGTTAAGCGATTACCTAGAGCTTGATAACATTGAATGTGATTTTGCATACAATGGTATTACTGGCCTTAGTTTAGCGACGGAGAACCAATACGACATCATCATTCTAGATGTCATGCTTCCCAAGTTGAGTGGATTCTCAATCTGCCAATCATTGAGAGATAAAGGCGTTGAGACTCCTATATTAATGATGACCGCCAAAGACTCATTAGATGACAAGCTTGAAGGTTTTCAGGTAGGTACTGATGATTATGTGACGAAGCCTTTTGCCATGGCTGAACTAAGTGCAAGGCTAAAAGCCCTTGCGAATCGAAGTACAGGAAGAGTATCGAAAGTCATTCATATTGGTGATCTGAGCGTGGATATGGCTTCACATACGGCACACCGTGGCTCTATAGAATTAAGTTTGTCACCGCTTAGTTGGAAGTTGCTTAAGTCTCTTGTAAAGCACAGCCCAAATGTGGTGGCTAAGGAAACGTTAGAGCGTGAGGTTTGGGGCGAGGAAACCAGCGACAATAATCTGAAAGTTCAGATTCACAAGCTACGGCAGGCTATCGATAAGCCTTTTTCTTCGTCGCTTGTCCACAGTGTTCCCAAAGTCGGTTTCGCCCTGAGAGAATCATAATATGCCGAGCCTTCGTAAAAGAATTTATACCTTTTTAGCACTATCTCTTGTGACCATTTTAATCTTTCTCTGTGTATTAGGGTACGTGATTCAAAAGGCCAGTATTAATACCGATACCAAAAATATGATGGTCTATTATGGATTATTCATTGAAGAAAACGCCCTAGAACAAGATTTAGCGAACCTTCAACGAGGAGGGTTAATAGCGGCTTACCACGATGTTAATCAGCTTCCATCTTATATCCGAGAAGCCTTCCCATGGCAAAGCATGGGCTCTGAGTCTTTATACGAAAAAGAGTTAACGAATTTAGATAATGAAAATGTGTATGCCTACGCCCTAAAGTATCGCTTAAAAGATCAACGAGGCGATGTATTCATTATCTCCGAGTATCTTGAGACGTTAGAAAACCAGATGCAATATGAGCAATCGATTTGGTATGAGAATACACTCAAGTTACTCGTGGCAGGTTCACTGCTGCTCATCAGTATTGTTTTAATTTTCCTATTGTTTTATTACATCTTAATAAAACCTATACGTTCACTGTCTTTATGGCTCTCAGATCCGACGCAACCAATCCCCCATAACAGAATCAAATACCAAGAGCTGCTTGCTATCGTTCAAAGCTACGAAAATAATTTAGAAAAGCAGAAAGAAATAATAAAGAAAGAGGAGCTATTTCTCAGTACGATGAGCCATGAGTTGAGAACACCAATTGCCATAATTTCTTCAAGTGTCGAGCTATTAGATAGATTAGGTGTTGAGGAAAAAGTGTCTAGAATTAACAACCGAATATCCTACGCCATTTCCAACATGAATTATCTAGCAAAAACGTTGTTGTGGCTTTCCCGAAAAAACAATCAGCCACTCAGTACCGAGATAGTGGATTTGTCCGAGCTCATTTATCAAGTGATTAAGGATAATGAGTATCTGCTTGAGGGAAGAGACACAGAGCTCTCAATAGCATGCAACATTGAGCCAGAATACGAAATACAGGACAACTATGGTGCTGTGCACCTGGCTATCGTCAACCTCATCCGTAATGCGCTTCAGTACAGTGCCGACGGGCAAATTTTGGTTGTTCTTAAAGGTGGTGTTATGACTATTGAAAACCCGTATGAAAAGGATTTTGAACAAGCTAATGATATAGAGTCATATGGTTATGGCTTGTATCTGGTAGAAAAAATATGCGTTGCTAGAGGGTATCGTTTTTCCATTGACTATCAACCTGAAAGTGTCGTCGCTACCTTACGCTTAAAATGCTGATAACCGATTGATAACCGTTCCTCGTTTATACTTGTTTGTGTCGAAAATCTAAGTTCACATTTAAATGATTCAAGCAGCAGGTATCTATGAAGCTTATCCAACTATCAACAACGATTGCATTAGCCACGACGTTATTCACAAGTAACGTATTTGCAGACGAACCCCAATATGAGTATGTCGTTATTGGCGCTGGCTCTGCTGGCCTATCAGCCGCTTATAAATTACAGAGCTTGGATAAAGAGTTTATTGTTCTAGAGAGAAACACACGCCCTGGGGGCATTGCAGAGAATGGAGTCCGAGGACGTTTTCATTACGCCAAAGGGACAGAGTATCTTGGAGAACCTGAAGGATACTTAGCGGATGTCATTCAGGATCTAAAGATTCCGATGGTTGAGATACCGCTACCTATGGATGCCAGTTTCTTTCAAGGAGAGATGTATATCGGCGACAAAGAGTTGGCCCGCTTAACCATTGAACAAGCCGGAGAGCAAGAGTTTCAGAAGTTTATCGATCTGTTGAATGGTGTTAAAGATCTGAAATTTAGGGAGTTACGTAAACTCGACAATATTACGGCTAAACAATGGCTTGATGACAATCAAATCCCTCCCTTTATACAGCAACGATACAAGGTTATGTCTCGAGGGTTATTTGGCGCCAATTTAACTGATATATCCGCTTTAAGCTTCATTCCCGAAGCTATCTTTGATTATGTCGACGTCGAAGAGGTGTCAGATTTAATGGAGCCAGATACAAACGGCCACTCAGAATCTTGGACAACGCAAACCGGCATCGCCACTATAGCAACGAGCATTGCTAAAAACCTTGATGAACATATTCGTTACCAGTCTAGTGTTAAGCACATAGCCAAGATAAAGGCCGGTTATCAGATAGAATTTAACGCCGACGGTAAAGTACATACGCTAACTACTGAGAAAGTCATTGTCGCAACACCCGCTCCGGTTGCGGCTTATATTGCGAATGATGTTCTGACGGCCGAGCAGATTCGCATACTGGAGCAAGTTAACTATGCGCAGTATGCCACTGTAGCTCTTTTTTCTGAGACTCCCATATTCAACAAGGCCTTTGACCTCGCCATTTTAGATGGGAAAGTGATCACCGACCTTTATGATGCCACATGGGTAGAAAGACATCACAACCCCGAGCTTAGCGATGTCAAAGAATATATCGCCAGTGTGTATTTAGCGCCTCAAGGTGTCGCTGATAAATCACTTTTGAAGAACAGTGACGCCGAGATAATGGACATCATCTTCACAGAGCTAAACGCCGCCGTTCCGGGTATCAAAGACAAAGTCAGCGGGTATGATATTAAACGCTTTTACCACGCATACCCAGTGTTCAACAAAGGCTACTTCACCCGTTTACATCAATTAAAATCAAGTTTCTCTGGTGTTTATTTAGCGGGAGATTACATGTCTTACCCAACATTTGATGCCGCATTTGAATCTGGTTTTGAAGCCGTAATACAAGCTGAAGGCGAGTAATAACTCTTCATACTATCTATGTAGTGCGCTGTACTAGCGCACTATAGAATAAGACGCACGGGAGAGTGTATGTCTGCGAAAACATATCGATTTGTACCTTATGAAGAAAAACACTTCTTTGGCTGTGTAGACCTTGTCATGTCAACTTGGAACTTCCACTCAAACTTTATGGACGTTCCTTGCAACAGAATTATCTACGAGTATTACTTAAAAACCTGCCTCAATTGGAATCATCATTTGGACGTCATTGTTGATGAACACGAACAAGTGATCGGCATTCTATTTGGGAGCAAAGAGGATACTTCGTTTATCGAAGAGCTCAAATTTTCCAGAAAAGACAGGCTCAATAACAAATGGAAAAATAAGAAGATTCAGAATGGACACTTCGGTAATAAAGAAGTGGCGAACAGAGAGCTAGCACGATTCGCGATGAACGATGTTCTAGGGGAAAAAGATGCAAGCCGCTTTGATGGTGAGGTCAACTTGTTTATTGTTAGCCAAGCTTATCAGGGGCAAGGGTTAGGTAAACAGTTAATGGATCGCTACCTAAACTTTTGTCGAAGCAACAAGTTAAGAAGCGTGTTCCTATGGACTGATGAAGATTGTAATCACGCCTTTTATTCTCGTTATGGGTTCTCGCTTCACAAGCGTTTTAAAACCTATACTCGTTCCGGATTAAAAAGCCCAACCGAAAACGGGATGGTGTTTTCTCTCAAAGTTCAGCAATGACAAACACAGGAAAAAAGTAACGCAACTTCGGTCTAAGCTTCTTCTAAATGTCGTACTATTCCAAGTTGCTGCCCCATTACTTAATTGCCCGAAAAGCAAAAGGCCTCGCACACACGAGGCCTTAGTTTTATCTATCGAAAGGTTGTCCCCCGACTCCACCAACTTAGCCGCTTTCATCAACTTTTCATTAAACTGCTTTGGTTGCTCTAGCATATGGACATAGCCTGAACCTTCAACGTAGCTAGTAATCAATGGCCTTGACAGAGATTAGTAGGATGAAAACTTTGAAAAGGTACTGCATAACGTGCCGACACATCATAGCGTCCAGACAAATGCTGAGTGACTAAATACTGACGTTGCTCCTCATTATAAAAGTGTTGTGTTGCTTCTAGTTCAATAGCATCTCCATCCCCAGCACAAATGAAATAGTCGTCGTCCATATCTCGAAATGCTATTGGGGTTTCATCTACCAATCCATATCTATCGGTCATCTTTCTTGACCTCCAAATATCTTTAAATGTACCTAGCTCAAAGCGTTTTAAATTTCGCCATTGTACGAACATATAAGTGTCTTGCGAGGGAATCGATGGAATGTCATTCATTGCCTCGTTCGGGCTTTTACAAGTATCAAACAAAACCACAGCATTGTTCTCAACTCTAAATGGCAATCTATCTTCATCTTGTATATAAGAATCCACGTTCCTTTTGAACCAAGAATCACCCTCTGGGCTGAGATAGAAAGAAGGAGACTTTAGGTAAGACCCAAATTCGTCAGTTTTACTTGCGTCAACAATTTCATAAACAGGATTATCATGAAGTGAGTCATAGCTCGCACTATAATCGAACTCAATTTTAAACAAAAAATCTTCCATCTCGGGTTTAGTAAGAGACGTGAAAGCTTTATCGACCGACGCTTTGATTTTCTCAATGGATTTGGGGTGAGTGAGGTAAATAGGAATGAGTCCGTGTCCAGTAATGTCTAATTTACTCGGTGCTATCGTGGTGTTGGGAGGCGGAACACTGCCTATCCCTGTAAAGTTAAGCAAATTAATCACAAGGTCTGAGGCCGATAAAATATAATCACTGTCTGGGCTAAGGGTTGGGGAAGCGGGAGCGATGTGAACAACGTGAATGTTATCGGCACTGTAACCGTATTGGGACGTAACATGCTTATATGATTCGTTTACCCATAAGTTCCCTTGTGAATGAGCGATGTAAATGAGCTTTTTTCCTTTCCACGTAAGAGAGTCATTTAAAAGATGATGCTGCATTCTAGTCTGGCTAGTTTCGGGGGCATCAACAAGTGAAGCTAATTCTTTTAAAAATGTCGTGATAGTTGCATTGATGGTTTGGTTTGTGAAGTCGAGAACAAACCCAGCAAACCAAACAAAAGTAGCGCTGATTTTTTGGATGATAGCGCTGTTTTGCCTACCGCTTACGATGTCCCCAAAGGCCTCCCACCGGTCGAATTGTTTCTGCTCTAACTCGGAAGTTCTTTGGTCAAAGGTTTCAGCAAAATCAGCCAGTACGTTAAGGCCACTTCCTTCAATATAAGAATCGTTATAGAAAAGCTGGTATTCGACAGACTCACTTTTGTATTGGCTGATACCTAGAGTGGCTTTGATCTTCTTTTGTCCCCTTTTAGCTTGTTCTTTGGTTGTTGCTACCCCATTAAAAAAGGCGATAGTGTAACCTTCTATTTTGCATGAGTTAGCGATTGCATTGAATGGCAGTAAAACCACTAATATGAGTAATATTGTTTGCCTATTCACAATATTTTTCCTCAGCAGGAAGGAGTGTACTTACAGATCCATCTTGTAAATGATTATAAGCTAAGTACGCCATAGTACGAGCTTTGGTGTTGTAGGTGAGAGATGTGATTGTGTTGGAGGTGTTTATGCCGTCATCAATATCAATTCCTACAAACTCTTCACAGGCGAGGACTTCGTCGTACTTGTATGAAATTTCGAGGGCTTTTTTGATGTTAGCATGGGTCTTCTGTGAAAAATCGTGATAGAGATTTTCTTGTGTGTAACGGGCGTTTTGTTTTAAGGCTTTTCGGACTGGCTCGGTCACTTCTAGCGCATCAATAAACGCCTCAATGTCATCGCGGATACCATCATTGTTTGCATCCGTACCAGTAAGAGAGTCGCTGCGGTCAAGCATGGGTTCAAAACGCTCATATAGAAGCCTAAGTTGATCATCAATTGTTTCTTGTGCCTTTAATTCCGCGACTAGCTCAGGTGTTTTCTCTATGTGAGAGATGACACTCGGTTGTTCCACTACAGCAGCGTTTGGCTCATTCGATTCTTTGCACCCCACGATTATCATCACGGCTAATGCGCAGACTAACCCATTTTTCATTTCTGTATCCCCTAGTATTTCAAATAGTTACCAGAGAATACGGACAAATTAACTCACTGAATAATAAAGAGTTTGCATAGGGACATAACAAACAAAAATAGAAAGTTAGATGTTGTTACCCTCCGCCTTTTCTGTGTTTCAAAAAAGGCGGAAAATATCAATGAAGGGGGAGATTTGAACGGGGGTTGGCAGTATATTATCACGAGCTTCTGGCCAAGTTATTTCGCTCGCTAAACAACACATAAAAAAGGCCTCGCACACGCGAGGCCTTAGTTTTATCTACAGAGCAGCTTATTCGCAACCAATTATTCAATTAACCAATCAACCGCTCCAAACCCACTGAATAATATTCAGTCCATTCGGGTAATGAAGGTTTGTTCGTCATCGACAAAAGCCACATAGTCGCCGTGATAAATAAACACTCGACCTCGCCCTTCAACGATACACGCAAGCTGTGGGTTCAAATCTTCGTCAAGATTTTCACTTTGATACGTGCCGGTATCGGTGATCACACCGCGGAGTTTAGGTAAAAATCCATAGCTGCGCTTGGCTTGATCAATCAGGCTCAATTCACTGGCGGTCGAGAAGTAAGATGGGATTGGACCTGCATCTTCGATAAACATAGTTTTCAGTTCTTCAAAAGCTGTAATCACCAGCCAGTCGATGCCGTTAACGTGATGGATAAACATTGTTTATAAATACCTAGATTCTCGATAATTCTGATGCGGGGATTCTATCACTATCAGAGGCGATTTGCGGCAGAACCCTATTTTCTTTTATCTTCCTGTTTTTAATAGGATGCATGGCTGATCTTCATCGCGAATTGGACGTATAGGCTCCTTAAAAGGAAGGATAACTATGGCCTACGTCTACGTCAGCATCGGAAGCAACATTAACCGCGAACACCACGTCACAGAATCTCTCAAAGCATTGAATGACCGCTTTGCACCGCTGCACATTTCTAATTTCTACGATTGCGAGCCTGTCGGTTTCGAAGGGGATAACTTCCTAAACCTTGTCGTTGGGTTTCAATGTAACCTCCCTGTCGCAGAGTTGGTTCAGGTTCTACATCAAATCGAAGCAGAGAATGATCGCAAGCGTCAGACCAAAGCCTATGCTTCACGCACGATGGATATCGACATCCTTCTTTATGGTAATCAAGTGGGCGTTATCGATGGCGTAGAACTGCCTAGAGGTGAAATCACCGAGTACGCTTTTGTACTAAGACCGTTAGTCGATGTTGCCGCGCAAGAACGTCACCCCACTCTAGACATCTCATATCAACAGCTCTGGGAAAGCTTCGATCAGTTAAGTCAGAAAACCGAACCCATCCCGTTCGAGCTCAGTTTCACTTAGCCTTTCCATGACTGAAAAAAGAACGGCTGCAATAGGAACAACTGAACTTTTAATAACCTGAGATTTACTGATCTTTTCTTAAAACAAGCACGTAACTGACTTCACTTTCTAAGGATTGGACACTGTTATGAATCACAACGCCATTATCACCATTACAAACCTCAGACTAAGAACCTTCATCGGCTTCAACGAAGAAGAAAAGTCCAAGCAGCAAGACATTGTTATCAACGCAGAAATCCACTACCCCGCTAACAACCTTTGCCTCTCTGATGATGTGGACAACGCGCTTAACTACAAAAACATCTGCAAGAAGATCATTCAACATGTCGAATCCGGAAGGTTTCTGCTTTTGGAAAAGCTAACCAGTGACGTTCTCGGCATTTGTATCGACCATCCATGGGTGAAATACGCTCAAGTGAGAATCGACAAGCCTCATGCGCTACGTTTTGCTGACTCTGTTTCGCTCACTCTGAGCTATGAAGCAGACAACGACAATAATTCATAAGGAGTGCGTCATGCTGAACACAGAAGCCGAAAAAGTAAGAGAAGCTTTGCTCGCAAGAGGACTTGAAACTCCAATGACACCGAGCGAAATGAATCCCAACCAGAAGTACAACCGCATCAAAGGACTGTTGACGGAAGTGGTCAGTACGCTTGGACTGGATTTAACCGATGACAGCCTTGCTGAAACACCTCATCGCATTGCAAAGATGTACGTCCATGAGATATTTTCAGGGCTCGATTACGATAACTTCCCGAAAATCAGTGTTATAGAAAACAAAATGTCGGTTGATGAAATGGTCAAGGTATCGGATATCGATTTAACGTCGACGTGCGAACACCACTTCATTACCATCGATGGTTTAGCGGAAGTGGCTTATATACCTGAAAACAAGATTCTTGGGCTGTCTAAAATAAACCGTATCGTTCGATTCTTTGCTCAGCGTCCTCAGGTACAAGAACGCCTTACTCAGCAAATCCTAGTCGCGATACAGACTCTAGTAGAGACAGAAAACGTGGCCGTGACGATTAAAGCCACGCACTATTGCGTTAAATCCAGAGGCGTCATGGATGCAAACTCTGAAACCTCAACAACCGCTCTCGGTGGTATTTTCAAAACTAACCCTCAAACCAGAGCTGAGTTTTTACGATGAGTGAAACGATATTAATAACCGGCGTGGGAAAGCGACTCGGCTTCGCACTGGCGCAGCAACTTTTAGCGGATGGATTCAAAGTGGTTGGCACTTATCGCAACGACTATCCTCAATTGCAACTGTTGCGCGACAGTGGAGCCGACTTGCAGCATGTAGACTTTTATCAGCAAAGTAGTCTAGAGAGTTTTCTTCACTATGTTGGTCAAGAATATAAGACACTCCGAGCCATCATACATAACGCTTCCGACTGGAAACCTGAGAACAAAAACAATCCTAGTGACAATGCGTCACACATCATGCACCAGATGATGACGATTCACGCTACCGTGCCTTATCTGTTCAACTTAACACTCAAAGACCAATTGATGTCTGGCGATAAAACCTCAGACATCATCCACATCAGTGACTACGTTGCAGAAAAAGGCAGTAAAAAACACATCGCTTACGCGGCCAGTAAAGCGGCGCTCAACAACCTAACGCTATCGTTTTCAGCGATGCTGGCTCCCAAGGTCAAAGTAAATACCCTCTCTCCAGCCATGATTAAGTTTAATGAGCATGACGATGAGGCATACAAGACCAAAGCGCTGCAGAAAGCTCTGATTCCCACAGAAGCGGGCTTTGAGGAAATAATAGATGGCATCAAGTTTGTGTTGGCCAGTCACTACATGACAGGAAGAACTTTGCACCTTGATGGCGGCAGACATTTGAAGTAATGCGCTTACATTGTCTGCTACCTAAAACTGCTGCTATATAGCGAATGCGGTTAACTAGAAACCGTTATAAGCTAGAAACTGCTATGACCTAGAAACTAGTATAATACTGAGGAAGGCGAGTCTCTTCATCCCAGCCTAACAACTCAATATTGATCAATGACTTGCGCTTCTCATTACACAGTGAAGCGAGATTGATGATAGGGAGCTGGCTACGAAACTGCGCGGTGAGGATGACCTTTTTATTTTCACTCAGGCAGTCTCGGCATTGCACCACAATCGCTTCAGTATCTAGCTGGTGTGCGTTCTCGATAATCTTAATAACAGCGTTCTCTTGATAGCACTCTATCAGCCAAGATACGGCAGCCACTTCTGAGCTGGTAAGCACGATGACATCTTTTGTTGCCATAAGCTCGTGGAGTTCAAGCTCTTTTAGTTCAGTTTCCATAAATACTCTCATTCAGCAGCAAATACATTAAAGTCGATTGCCCAGTTTAGCCTGTGCCAAATGGTAGCCTCTGTCTATCATCTCTTGTGAACGATCAAACTCTAAGGTGCCACAAGCATTGCGTGGGATCTCAAGCGTAATATCGGCGGGATAAGCGGCCAATTTTTGGCGAGCAATGGTCGATTGCATCGCATCAAACGCTTGGTTGGCAATGTCGTAGGCTGCAAAGTTAAAGCTCATTTTACTTTTTACACTGCTACCGAGATTATCGATAAAGTGAACAACCTTCTCATGCAAATTGCTCTCTTTGGTAGGTAGGGAAACCGGTATCACTTCCTGTTGAAGCATCTCAGGTTCACCACCTAAGTTCACAGCCAGAGTAAAGTCTGTCTTATCACTAAAGGTAGGCGCAATCGGTACGGGATTGAGCACTCCGCCATCAATCAGCACTTCGCCATTAATCACATGAGGCGTGAAGAACAGTGGTAAAGAGATAGAGGCGCGAATGGCGTCAAACAGAGAACCGGATTGCAGCCAAACCTCTTTTTCATCGGCGACGTTAGCGGCAACCGCGGTATAAGGGATAGGCAGATCTTCAATTGAAATCTCACCGATCAATCCACGCAGTGTGTCGATGATCTTGTCCCCTTTGAAGATACCACTCGATTGCCATGAAAAATCCAACATCATCGCCATATCCGATTGGTCGATACTGGTGACCCACTCTTCAAATTCATCCAACTTACCCGCCGCATAGACACCACCGATAAGTGCGCCAATTGAACAACCAGAGATAGATTTTATCTGATAGCCATGCTCAATTAACCAACGGATTATTCCAACGTGAACCAAGCCTCTTGCGCCACCACTGCCAAGTACCAATGAGACCGTTTTTTCCATCGTACTCATCCTTTAATTCATTAGCTCTTCAAAGCTTTGGGCAAAAATTATATCACTTCGTGTCAGTGTAAGCTGTGTAATGCTTTGAAAACTGCACCACCTGCGTGCCTAAATGTGTCTCGGATTGAGATCGGGCAGCTTAAGTTGATTGCTGAAACTCATAGACTTTAGACTACCGAACTAAACTAAAAGTGAGTCATTCCAGCAAGCCTAAGCGCGACTAGGAATCTGCTTTCCGTTAGCGCTTGATACAAAAAAGTCGCCCACTTGAAAGCGAGCGACCTCTTGTTGTTCATTGTGTTTTTGAGCTCATTCTGTAAGTGAGAACAAAGAATTACAACACGCGTAAGCACTCTTCTGGCGACAAGCTCAAGAGCGTATTGGCGAAGTTGATCTTCTCATCGCGCCATCTCAATGCTGCCTCTCGACCTTCTTGTGAGTGTCGGTCGGCCTCAAAATAGCTTTTTCTTGGAAGCCCGTCTGCTGGCGTCATCACCATAGACTGTTCATTCAAGCGAAGCGTAAACAAGAACTGACCACGTTGTCCGGTTTGCGCTGCTGGGTGATGCAATGTGGTATCACAGCAATAGCGCCTATCACGCAGTGCGCGGCATGTGTACTCAAAAGCATCTTGAGCACCACGTCCAGGGAACGCGGTATAAACACTGATGCCATCACGTTGCAAAGACTGCTCACCCGCCGCGAGTTGCACCGCATGTTGGATCATCCTAAAGCCCAGAACCACGCCACCAATGCTGTTCAATCCACTGTATTGAATTGCGCCTTCTAAGCTCAGATGAAGTTTGTCTTCCCCTTCATAGAGAAAGAGATCAGGCGATGCCCAATCGCTCTTTGGAATAAGCAGTTGAGTAATATCCGAGTGTTCCATGTTGGTCTCCGCAACAATGAGTGTGTTTGAGCCCACAAGGTAACGTAATGAGAATTATTATCAATAGTTTTTAACCAAAAACGTTACCCCAGAAACCACTCATCGATGGATGCTATCTGATGCTTTAACGCCAAGCATTTCTTGTTAGATATTCATTTATTACCAATAAAGCTCATCGCCTACAAATAAACAGACACATACTATCTACAGGGTCTAATACTAGTCGTCCGACTCTACGACTAATGTCTAACCGACTGAGTCTATTTGTTTTTTTTGGTTTGGTATAAGGTACTAACAACTAAATGTTAATGAATTTTTAATGATAAGTTGACGCATTGTTTTCACTTCATGCCGTGAGTCAACAACGTTTGTTGGAATAACACACCTCAGAGTGTGAACGAAAGGAATCAAAATGAGCACTACTTTAGAGTCCGCACATATACAAACAGAGAAGCCTCAAGTCCATGAGGATGAACTCACCTATGAACAACAACACAAACCAAGCTCGGAATTTGATTCCCGAGAACAGTATTTAGAGCACGAGTTACAAATCATGGCGCCTAAACGTTGGCGTCCCAATTTGCCGTTTAAAGATTATCGATTTGAAATAGAAGACACCATCCCAGCGATGGCGGCGACCATTGGCAAGATTGTTATGGTGGGTGCCATTGCAGCCACCTTTGCCGGGGCGCTAGGGCTAAATGAAGGCTTTATTTTAGAAAACGTTCGTTATGAACTGCTCATCGCCTCTGTTTTCATCATTCTTTTCTCTGGCTTTCTATTGCCGACCGCGAACCTTGCAGGTACACACGGCCCACTCATTCCATTAATTCCGATTGTGGTTGCAGCTGGCGGACACCCTATGGCGTTTGGCCTGTTAATTGGCGCTTTTGGTTTACTCTTAGCCATCAGTAAAGGTGGCAGCATGTTGGCCAACCTTACCAGTAAAGGCGTGTGTGGCGGTTTACTGCTCTACCTCGGCTTTGTTGGCACCGCCTCTCAAGTTAAGAAGCTGTTCGCTTGGGCTGACGGAATTGGCATGAGCCATATCGCTTTTGTCGTGATCTTCTGCACCATCATTTTGTACGCGTTATTGGAACATTTCCGTAAGCGTTGGTTAGCCGTCCCTCTTAGCTGCTTGCTGGGTGGTACGTTAGCGTTTGCCATGGGCGCGCCGTTTTCTTTTCAAACCGAGCCAGGTTTACCCAACATGAACCCTATGTATTGGTGGGGAGAAGATACAGGTTGGATGTTAGGTCTACCGACGATTGAACACTTCATGGTGGTATTGCCGTTTGCGATTTTAGCCGTAGCGATGTGGTCACCAGATTTCTTAGGGCATCAAGTATTCCAGAAGATCAGCTACCCAGAACGTACCGAAAAAGTACACATGAACATTGACGATACCATGACCACAGCTTCAATTCGCCAAACGTTCGGTTCTCTGCTCGGTGGTACTAACTTTACGTCTTCATGGGGTACTTATATCGTACCGGCGGCGATTGCTAAACGCCCTATTCCTGCTGGTGCATTGCTTACAGCTCTGTTCTGTATCATCGCCGCAGTTTGGGGTTACCCGATGGATTTAGCTATCTGGCAACCGGTACTGTGTGTCGCGCTGATTGTTGGAGTATTTGTGCCATTGCTAGAAGCTGGAATGGAAATGACGCGTGAAGGGAAAACCACCCAGTCGGCCGCGATTGTTGTGTTTTCTTCAGCACTGGTTAACCCTGCATTTGGTTGGGCTCTCACCATGCTGTTAGATAACTTAGGCTTAGTCGGTTGTAAAGAACGTAGTAGTGAGCTTAGTAAAATGAGCCGTTGGGTGTTGCCTGGAACGATGTTTATTGTGCTAACTGGTGTGATGGCGTTGGTTGGCCTTCTACCGGGGATTCCGGCGATTATCCCGAGTTTTCGTTAAGCTCGATTAATATTGAGTTTTAGTCGGAACACAAAAAGGCCTCGCACACGCGAGGCCTTGTTTTATCTAAGTATCAACGAGCGAACAGCGAAGAAATTTACGATGGTAAACCAAATCAACTAGAGAGCCATTCATCCAGTACTTTGATGAATTTAGGGTTGATGAGATAACCGATGGAAGCGTGCGGATTGCTTTTTCCGTTTCGAATATTGAGGTTATAAACTGGGTAGATGTCTTTCATTCCGCCGGGTATCAGATCCAGTTTGAGCATATCTTTAAAGTCATTTCTAATTTTGCTGTCATGAGAGATAAAATCATCTTCTGCCGATATGTTTATCCATTGCTGAATGTTTAAAGGGTACTTCTTCTCATCTTTCAAGCGACTCCCTTTTAGCCTATCTTTTACGTTTTCATCTCCTAACGGCGACCCGAGCGTCAGCAATAAGTTGACCTTCTTGTCCGCACCATAGTCGTGTCTATACTCTCCGTAATGAGACAGCTTCCACAACACGTCATAACTGATCATCGACCCGAGACTGTGCGACACAATCATCACATCATCTTGATTATCGAGCGCTTCCTTCAGTTCAACCATTATCCTTTGCCTAACATCGCTGCCGAAATAGGTATCTTCATACCAATAATGTGCCATATCTGGCGCGACCTTGGTTATAAGTGTCTCAGCCACACCCAGCTTTCCAAATAGCGATGAAAAGGTATCTGCTAGCGCCTCTTTTAGAAAACCAATTTTAGATACCTTGTTATACGTTGTTTTATTGAATTGGCTTGTCTTGTACTTTTTGAGTTCAGACAGCGCTTGTTGTCGACTTGCAGGGTCTTCCGTTGGTTTCTCTAACAATGTGTTTGATAGTTCTCCGTAATAGACAAACCGTTTATCGACATCTTTAAAAGCTTGTAATGAACCTGAGTCTTCACAATCTCGCTGTAAGCCATGTTCTATAGCCTCGTACCAAAG
This sequence comes from Vibrio atlanticus, assembly GCF_024347315.1. Taxonomy (NCBI): domain Bacteria; kingdom Pseudomonadati; phylum Pseudomonadota; class Gammaproteobacteria; order Vibrionales; family Vibrionaceae; genus Vibrio; species Vibrio atlanticus. Next base: position 1,984,003 of record NZ_AP025460.1, read on the forward strand.
TGCTTGAAGGGGAGCTTTATCGGGCTTTTGAGCGCGACCATGAATGAATATTATTTTCTTAGCCATAGCAGCACGTCCTAAACACATAGTTAAAGTGATTATCAGTAGAAAGTACCTACCAGATTCGGTCAACCCTTACTAAGAACAGCAGCGTTAATGACGTATCTAGAGGTGGTTGATAGATCATTTATATAACTATGAGGCACAAGTTTAAGGACCATAAACGAGTGAAAAATACGATCATTACTCGCAAATTAGGAATGAATGTAGCTAGCAAAACCTCCAATTAACAAAAGGTCCTGTACACGCAAGGCCTTTGTTATATCTTCTAAGGGTTACCACTATCCTTTGACAGCTATAGCGCCCTACCTTACTGACTTAACCGCTTTCATCAACGTTGTATTGAGCGGTTCTGGTTGATCTAGTATTGGGAAGTGGCTGAATCTTCGATGTAGTAAAGGCGGTAGTCCTTGATATGCTTCTTGTTTGCTTCTGTTACAGTTAACGTTAAATTTTTCTTGCTAAAAAGGTAGAAAAGTTTATAGTATTTTTTAGATGAAGTTGAGAATCGATATGTCATTACAGAAGAAGCAACCTAAAGTATCACTGAACATTAAAATCTCTTCAGACTTGGATGCTCGCCTTAAACTAGCGAGAAAAGCAGCGCGTGAACAAGGGCTAATGTTCAATGTATCTCAAGAAGTTGAAAAGTTTCTTGAGAAGGAAATAAAGAAAGTGGAACGCCAGCTATCAATCGATGAAGCGATTAAGAATAATCTCGAGGAACTTGGTGGGCTTAATATAGATAAAATAATGAAATCAATGGATTAATCATAATACCGACATGTATTGATTCACTTTTGAATGACGAACGATAACTAATTTTGGAGATAATTATGGGCACAATAATTGGACTGTTAATTTTGGCTGGTATCAGTGTATTCCTAAAGCGCCAAACGGGACTTCATTTGCATGAGTGGATTGCAAAGAAATATAAAGACTCTCAAGACAAAAAGTAATGGACTCTATCAGATTGACAGGCTCCATCGATTTAACTTAAAAAACTAAGGCCCCGCAATCTCGAGGCCTTAGTTTTATCTATAGAATGATTACAACCGCCTTACTTCACTGATTTCACCGCTTCCATCAAGGTTGCGTTGAACAGCTGTGATTGCTCTAGCATTGGGAAGTGGCCTTATTTGCAATGTAGTAAATGCTGTAATCTTAGATGTATTTTTATATCGAACAATCTCATCCTGATTTGACGGCTGTTCAGGATTATAAACAACTCCTAAGTTAAAATGCAGAAACGCTAATTAAGAAGTAAGGCAAAAAATGTCACGCAAAAAATTTATGGAATCCTACGGTGCAACGAACCGAAATGCACGGTATGGGTGGGCTTTTGTTAATCACGAAAAAAAAGAAGTTTATTTTGGTGCGTGGGACGTCAATACAAACCGAGAAAGATCGTTGATTTTTTCTATGGACTGGGAGTTCAACAACGACGGACGTAGAGTTAATGCGTTTGGCGAAGCTCTCGAGTACATCAAGTTGGTTGAAAACGAAGGATATTCATTAAGAACATTTCCAATAATCTGGGATGAAGATAACGACAGTTATTTAGACACAGGCAGTGCCAAGATAAAAGAGTACATAGAAGAAGTCTCTGAGATGTCCCTTGAGGTAATTAGCAGCAATTACTATGCGATTGGAAAGCATAACGTAAAGTATTCAAAAATGCCTTCACCCAACGTAGCACAAGACGTCAACATAATATTCGGTACTACCATCAATAAGACAGAACGTGAAAGTCTAGTTCTCTCGCGTATTGGGCAGGGGCGATTTAGACAAAACGTTATCAGCTCATGGGGGAATGGTGAGTGCTGTGCGCTAACGCTTACAAGCGTACGCGAGATTTTAATTGCATCTCACATAGTGCCTTGGTCCAAATGTGAAAGTGATGAACAGAGACTTGATGGCGCAAATGGCATACTGCTTTGTGCTCATATCGATAAACTTTTTGACGCCCACTTGTTGACCTTCATTAAAAAAGGTTCAAAGTACATATCCCAATTATCACCCAAACTAAATATTTCCTTACTGAAAGGTTTAGGTATTCAAAGCGGAGAAGAACTTTGCGCTGAACAACTTAGCGAAATTGAGCGTGAACGCTTTGAAAGATATTTAGACGCGCATAATAATGAGTTCAACGTCAAAGTCTCACAAATAAATTAAACTAACATCGACTCAACGATAACTTCCCGCAGAAAAAAGGCCTCGCATTCACGAGGCCTTAGTTTTCTATATCTAATTGGTACTGTAGCACTACTTCATTACTTGTTCGCTTTCATCAACGTTGGGTTGGACTACGATGGTTGCTCGAGCACTGAGAAGTAGCCAGAGTCATAACCAAACAATCGGTGACCAAACCTGTTTGATGAAAACTAGTTTTCACCCAATTCATTAGCAATGATAGAGCTATACGCTATTACACTTTCGATAGAGTAGTTTTTCTTATTAGCTAAAATTTTTATGTGTTTCCCAATAATCTCATCATCATAATTACACTCTCTTGCTTCTTTAATGAGCGACTTCATATCATGGACGGTATGATTTTGTTTATTGTATTCGTTACTCTCAGTTACTGAAGATTGATAATCAGAATCACTAGATAACAAGTGTGATTTAGTATCTGGAAAGGAGGCTAATTGATTATCCGGAAAGCTAGGAAAAAGCCGCCTTTTAAGTAAAATAGAGAAGCCCTGTTGAGTTGAGTACCACTTATACAGGTGTTCTTTTTTCTTATCTTCAAACGCATCGGATAATGGTGTTAACTCACCAAACAAAGCAATCGCCAACTTATTATTCACGATTTCACTATTATCCAATGATGAACGGGTTGGAAACCACGTTAAAGCATCAGGATACACAAAAGAACTGACTTCTCTTCGTGCACTTAGTTCATACATCCTTTCAGCTTCTCTAATGATGTAACCCGAGTCTTGTATGTGTCCAACAGGCGGCTTGTTTAAGTACACTCCATAAAGAGCGCCAAACATAGTAGCAATAGTATCAGTATCTGTATGAAGCTCATTAACTATGTCGACTAATATAGCTTTCGGGTCGTTCAATCTATAACTCTTAACGAGTAGTAATGATGCCGCGAGAGCAGTCTTAGAGCCGGATCCTCTCTGCGCTTCATCTTTTAGCCCTAACATATCTGATAGAAGTCTATAATCCAATTTTTCAACTAACATCCATTTAGAAGCTACTTCCAAATCAGCGAGTAACTCATCAGTAACAGCAGAAAAAGCCTCATCCAAAGTTTGACCAGTTTCAGCCTCCCACTGATGAGACCAAAACGTTTCTAACATATCATCTTGCTTAATGAAGAATGACGCTCGACTACAAATTAGAGCATCATCTTTGAGTGTATCTAAAGAAACTTTTTCTTGACGAAGGACCCTAGCTAGCGATAACGAGTGTAAAATCGCACCAGCGATGGCTCTTGGGTGACCATGAGTGACAATAGAGTTTTTTATAACATCGATGATATACGTTTCTAGGTCACTTAAATCTGGCGCAGACCATACATGAGGTTGAACTCGCATTGCAGCCCCATTTCCTCCACCGTTAACATATTTTCCACTTTTATTCGCATAGAAGTTTGAATACCAATTCACCGATTTTTTTATTAGGTTATTCGTCGCTACCTTCGTTCCTCTACCTGCCCCCAAAGCGTAACTTAACCAAACTGGCAACTCACATTTAGCAAAAGCCTCTACATCAAAATAACCAGCTCCATTTATGGCACGCGAAGTACTAAGACGAAGTTGAGTATCATCTGAATATGTACCCTGCGGAAGCTGAACTTGGGTACCATAAATCCCATCTAATTTCCTTCTCCATGAGACAGTATCAAGAATAACTTCAGAGCCTACACGTGTTTTTATGGTGTTTTTTGAGTTTGCTAGCTCAGTAATAAACCCCAAAGCATCAGCATAAGCAGCCCAAAGTGCAGAATTAATGGTAGCTTCTCTTCTAAAGTTGCTCATCTATAAACCTTTGAATTTATTATCATTAACTTCTATTTTAACGTCTTTTAGACTTTCATCAAATGACAAAGCTGCATTTACCAGAGCAAAAGTATTTTCATCACGAACATATAACTTAGTTAAATACTTTAAAGCGATATCATTAGGATATAAGACTTCGGCTTCTTCACAAGTAGTCCAACTCTTGGGTAAACTAGCTTCCCTTCCTTTTGTCCTACCACGCTTTCCGACGACTTGAGTGTCAAAAAGCTTATTTAAACCTACAATACCTTGCCCGCGCACACATTCATTCCGATAAATATTGTTTGTTGTTGTAAAAACAACTTTTTCATGAGTAAGTATTTCACTATCAAATGCCAATATAACCCAGAAGTCATATTCTTCTCTATGCCAACTCTGACTGTAATCAAAGAAGCTTGAATTTATCCTAGATATCGAAAGATTCACATATGAAGTCCACTGAGGATCAGAGCGATACTTGGAATTATACTTAGTGATATGCTCGAGAATCTGTTCTTTATGTAGCTGATCTCTTGAAACTAGTTTATTTAACGAGAATATACCCACTAAGCCATAGTTGGTAGTGAAGTGCAGAACCTCTGTGATTCCCCGTTCAGATACAACTTTATCAACAGTCATCATAACTCCAAATACTCATATGCATCTCTATCAATGAGACTCAAAACTTTTGGCTTGTCCCCACTTTTATATCCTAAAAGCACAGAACGTTTAGCTCGTGTGATTGACACTGTTAATAATTTACAGATGTTAAGGTATGAATCAGATTCAATATCTTCATCGTATCGAAGAAACTCGTCACTCAACCCCAACAAAATCACATGATCAAACTCCAAGCCTTTGGCTGAGTGCATAGTAGACAAAACTACATTTGTATTAATCTCAGGCCACTCAGATGACTTCGTTAAGTTCGCGAAAATAATACCACTATTTCTCAGCCTAGCTTTCAAGTAACCCTGAGTTTTCTGAGACTTGGCTAAAAAACACACGGTTTCATTACTTAAATCAACTTTTGTTTTTATAAATTCAATAGCGAAATCTACTTGTTGGTTATATAAGCCAGAAACCAACTTCGGCAAATCTCCTGAAACAGTACAGCTATCATAATTCGGCACCGTACCGTCTGCATCAATACCAATTCCTTTAAGAAGCTGATAACCCAATCGCGCTATTTCAAAGGTATTCCTATAGTTTTTTTCAAGCCTAAAGGAATTTTGGGGTCTTATCTCTAAACCAACTTCTCTCCATGTGAACCCTCTATTATATATTTTTTGAACTGTATCTATAACAAACGTCCCGTGAGATTCCGAATGCAACATTGAAACCACCGTTCTTAGCTCATTCGCAGAGAAATCTTGAGTTTCATCCGCAATAATTATGTCGTATTTGTCTTCTAAATGACCTGCTGGATATTGATTAATATCATTCCAATCGACTAAGTTATTTGCTTTTTTGTAAGCTTGGTATGGACGTACAACATCATTTAAAATTTTCTCTCGCAAAGATCTCTCAACTCGAGGTGCAGCACCGCGTCCAACACGGACGGCATCTAAATAAAGGCTTAATTCGTCTTCAGGAAATCTACCTAATATATAATCGACCTCTGAATATAAATAGGTCAAGTCTAAGCCGTAGGTATCTGGTATTGAGAAGTTGGAATCCTCTATATTGTGGACTAATGTCATTTTTTCGATATGCGGATAACGGTTTCTACAATACTTAGCTAGAGTTTGCACCTCAATATCGATGTCCTTACCTATATCTTGTGCCAGTTGCCTAACATATGAGCTCAAAGTTGTATTAAAAGTAAAAACCATTGCCTTTATAGGCCTGCTCTCTTGCCTATTTCGTAAGCGGTTACTTTTATGGAAAGCGATAGCGAGCCTAAGCATCAGCAGAGCTACTGTCGTTTTACCACTTCCAGCCGCCCCTCTTATGACTCTATTCATTGGGTGAGGAGTCGCAAAGAGCTGTCTTTGCTCGTGAGTTGGTTCTATTTTACCAAGAGGTTTCAATTCAACCTTTCCTTATACATTAGATTTATTAGCAAGTAATTGAATACCATGAAATTAAGAACCACACAACAACCTGATGAATAATATGGGTACTAACTATAGAGCAGCCATCAAATATACGAAAATCAGGGAGACGTAACTCGCAAACGACTAGGTCAACGCTTATTGACTAATTTGATCTGTACCCTAACAAACAAAAAGGCCTCGCAATGCGAGGCCTTTGTTTTTCTATCTATCAGAAGAAATTAGTCGCGAAGTGCTGCGCCAAATTTCTCTGAGATTGAAGCTACGATAGCATCTACTGAACCAGCGATGTCTGCATCTTCAAGTGTTCGCTCTACAGACTGTAGGCTAAGTGCGATTGCTAGGCTCTTCTTACCTTCTTCAACGCCTTGACCAACGTATACGTCGAACAGTTTAGCGCCTGTTAGGAATTCGCCACCAGCAGCAATACACGCTTCAACGATGTCGCCAGAAGCAACTGCTTCGTCAACAACTACTGCGATATCACGACGGTTTGCAGGGAACTTAGATACGGCTACTGCTTCTGGAAGCACGCGAGTGTTGATAGCTGCCCATTCGATTTCGAATACGATAGTACGGCCGTTAAGACCAAACTTACGCTCTAGTTCTGGGTGAACAGTACCAATGATACCCACTTCTTTGCCGTTAGCCATAATCGTAGCCGATTGACCTGGGTGAAGTGCTGGGTTGCGCTCTTTTGCTTCAGAAGAAAGAGCTTTGAAGCTGTATGCGATTTCGTTTGCAGAAAGCTCAAGAACGGCTTCTAGGTCACCTTTAAGATCGAAGAAATCTACAGTGTTAGTTGCAATGTCCCAGTGCTCTTCGCCACGAGTACCAGAGATAACGCCCGCAAGCATCATTTCTTGGCGCATGCCGTTTTCAGCCGCTGCTTCAGGGATGAAACGTAGGCCTGATTCGAATAGACGAACGCGAGACTGTTGACGCTTCTGGTTGTGAACAACTGTGTTTAGTAGACCTTGGATTAGGCCAAGACGCATTGCTGACATGTCCGCAGAGATTGGGAATGGCAGGATTAGCGGCTCAACACCAGGTACAACAAGTTTTTGCTGCTCTGGTTCTACGAAGCTGTATGTGATTGCTTCGTGGTAGCCACGGTCTACAAGAAGGTCACGAACGCGCTTAAGCGGTTGGTTAGCTTCTTTGTGGTCATTCATTTTAAGTGCCGCTTTAGGCGCTTGGTTTGGAATGTTATCGTAACCGTAGATACGACCTACTTCTTCAATTAGGTCTTGCTCGATTGCGATATCAAAACGCCAAGATGGAGACGTTGCCGTCCAGCCAGCTTCTGTCGTTTCCGTATCTTCTACAACAGAAACAGTACAACCTAGGCGAGTAAGAATTTCCACTACGTCTGTAGATGGGATTTCGTGACCTAGTAGGCTGTCTAGCTTAGCGCGACGTAGAGCAACTACGTTTGCTTTAGGAAGATCAGCTTCAGATTCGCTGCCGTTTACTGGCGCAACTTCACCACCACAGATTTCAACTAGAAGCTGTGTTGCACGCTCCATTGCTGCTGCTTGAAGTGTTGAATCAACACCACGTTCAAAACGTAGAGAAGAATCTGTGTGAAGACCGTAAGCACGTGCACGACCACGGATGTGATCCGGTGCGAAGAATGCTGCTTCAAGAAGTACGTCTGTTGTTTCAGTAGTAACACCTGAATCTTGACCGCCAAAGATACCAGCAATTGCTAGTGCTTTGTTGTGGTCTGCGATAACAAGCGTGTTGCTGTTTAGTTCAGCTTCGTTGCCATCTAGAAGTGTTAGCTTTTCGCCCTGCTCTGCTAGACGAACCACGATACCGCCTTCGATCTTAGCGAGATCAAATGCGTGCATTGGTTGGCCTTGCTCTAGCATCACGTAGTTTGTGATGTCTACAACTGGGTCGATTGAACGGATACCACAACGGCGCAGTTTTTCTTGCATCCAGATTGGAGATTCCGCTTTCACGTTTACGTTCTTAACCACACGGCCAAGGTAACGTGGACAAGCATCAGTTGCTTTGATTTCAACAGATACTGTGTCTTCAATGCTTGTTGCAACAGCTTCAACTGTTGGCTCTGTAACGTCTGCGCGGTTTAGTACGCCAACTTCACGAGCAAGGCCACGGATGCTGAAGCAGTCTGCGCGGTTTGCTGTTAGGTCTACGTCGATAGTTACGTCGTTAAGCTCAAGAAGCTCACGTACGTCCATACCTAGCGTTGTGCCTTCAGGCAGCTCTAGGATGCCGTCAGACTCTACGTCGATACCTAGCTCAGAGAAAGAACAAAGCATGCCGTGCGATGGAACGCCACGTAGTTTTGCTTTCTTGATTTTGAAGTCACCAGGAAGTACTGCGCCAACTGTTGCTACTGCTACAGTTAGGCCAAGACGACAGTTAGATGCACCACATACGATGTCTAAAAGCTCTTTATTACCGTCTACATCAACCGCGCCGATATCGATTTTTGTAACTTGTAGTTTGTCTGCGTCTGGGTGCTGACCGCACTCAACCACTTTACCTACTTTAACGCCGGTGAATTCACCAGCAACAGGTTCTACATCGTCAACTTCCAAACCAGCCATAGTGATTTGGTGAGCTAGCTCTTCGCTGTTAATTGCAGGTTTAACCCACTCGCGTAGCCAAGATTCACTGAATTTCATAGTTTTGACTGCCCCGGATTACTTGAATTGTTTAAGGAAACGAAGGTCGTTCTCGAAGAACGCACGAAGGTCATTTACGCCGTAACGAAGCATCGTTAGACGCTCTACACCCATACCGAATGCAAAACCAGAGTATTTCTCAGGGTCGATGCCAACAGAGCGAAGTACGTTAGGGTGAACCATGCCACAGCCTAGAACTTCTAGCCATTTGCCATCTTTACGTTTCACGTCAACTTCAGCTGAAGGCTCTGTGAACGGGAAGAATGAAGGACGGAAACGCACTTCAACTTCTTCTTCAAAGAAGTTACAAAGGAAATCGTTAAGAATGCCTTTAAGTTGTGCGAAGTTTACGTTCTCATCAACTAACATACCTTCCACTTGGTGGAACATTGGCGTGTGAGTTTGATCGTAGTCGTTACGGTAAACACGACCCGGAGCTATGAAGCGGAAAGGCGGTTTGCCGTTTTCCATCGTACGGATTTGAACACCAGAAGTGTGCGTACGTAGCATTAGATCAGGGTTGAAGAAGAAAGTATCGTGATCAGTACGAGCTGGGTGATCGTCTGCGATGTTTAGTGCATCAAAGTTGTGGAATGCATCTTCGATCTCAGGGCCAGACTCAGTGCTAAAGCCAAGCTCACCAAAGAACTGTTCGATACGCTCAACTGTGCGTGTAACTGGGTGAAGACCACCGTTCTCAATGCGACGACCTGGTAGGCTCACATCGATAGTTTCTTCAGCTAGTTTCGCTTCAAGCTCTGCACGTTGTAGTGCGTCTTTGCGAGCTGCGATCGCTTGTTGAACAGCACCTTTCGCTTTGTTGATCTCTTGACCAGCAGTGCGACGCTCTTCAGGTGGAAGTTTACCTAGGCTTTGTAGTTGAAGAGTTAATTCACCCTTCTTACCTAAATACTGAACTCGCACTTCATCAAGTGCGACTAACGAATCTGCTGTATCAATAGCAGTCGTTGCATTAGCAATGATCTCTTCTAGATGTTGCATCATTTCCTCATCTACCAGTTGGTAGTGTCCGTATCGGATGATTAGTTTTTTTAGATAGCTACACATAGTAATCAAACACGCTACCAATGCCAAATTGAATCGCTAAAAGAGCAAGTTATTGACTAAAAACACGGCAAATTTAACAGGATATTAATGAGGAGTAGGAAGAAGTGGAACAATTACTGGTACCACTCCTTAATTTGGAAGCAAATAGCGCTCAAAAAATAAAGCGAGCTAGGTTTTAGGTTTAAAGTGAACTGAGCGCTAAAACTGACGAGAGCTATGGTTCTAAATCTTAAGTAAATCGAGATCTAAATCTGAATCGAACAAACGCTATTCTTCCCCGCGTTTTTCGCTAAATAAACGGACTCATCAGCCGCTTTAATCAATTCATTCATGGTTTCGAATTCCTGGGTCATTTCAGCCACACCGACACTAATGCTGCCAATCCAAGCTTGGTTGCCGGTCTCGACCTCTAATTCAGACACTTTCTGGCGAGTCGTTTCTGCGATGTGCATGCCCCCTTTAAGATCGGTATCAGGGCAAATCACCAAGAATTCATCGCCCCCTAATCGGCACACAATATCATCATTACGGAATGTGTTTTTCAGTTCGCGCGAGAGGGTTTTTAGCACCAAATCACCTGCATCATGGCCACTGGTATCATTAATGCGCTTGAAGTGGTCGGCATCAATCATAATGCACACCAAAGGCACGCCAAGTTCTTTGGAGTCTTGCCAATGTACAGCCAACTGTTTAAAAGCACAGCGGCGGTTAGGCAAATTAGTGAGTGAGTCTGTTAAGGACAGTTCTTCAAGTTTCTTATTCGCTTGTTTTAATTCTGCCGTACGCTCCTCAACTTTGTCTTCGAGTAACTGGTTGAAGCGTAACAACTGTTTGTTGCGTTCAGAGACCTGCTCAAATAAGCCTTTAAGCGCGGCTAGTAAAGGGATGGTTGACGAGTCTTGCTGCTTTTCTTCTGCTTCAAAGGCTTGGAGGGGTGTTGCGCCCTCTTCTATCGCGGCCACTTGTCGCGCCATGTTTTGGTCGATGCCAAGGATGTGATAAGCAAGCCAATGAATGAGGAAGTCCAGTAGATGACGTGCTGACGCCTGATCTTCTTCCAAGATGAAAGCTTGCATGCTGTAGATATCTTGCATAAACACACGATGCACTTTGATGTGCTCTTCAATGTGTAAGTCATAGAGTCCGCAATCTCTCATCAAAGATTCTTCTTCTTTAAAGTGAAATTCGGCATAGCGAGTGAGATCGAGCAAAGCGACGCTCATGTCGTCTATGGAGATCGTATTCTCTGACAACAGGTTTCCGTAGTGATTGATAAAACCAACAAGGTATTGATGTTGTTCGTCTACGACACCAATGCCTGTTTCAAAGTTTTTATCCCAATTAAATGAATTCATAAATCCCTTAGGGCCGATACCACCAGCACAACTTACATGCATATTCGGAGGTTATAGAGGTTCGAAAAATATAACCATCTTACCTATAGGGCTATTCGATTGTTTGATCCACTTTATAAAAAGACGACGTTGAACATTCTAAATATGGCTCATCTTAAATTTGAGACGTTCCCCTTAAGAAGAACGCCTCACGACGCTAATATTAACTTTTTGGAAATGCTCACTTTTTGTAAAGACTAAAAGTAGTATTCCAACGCCATCTCAACAAAGTCGTCCTTACGCGCAAAGAACAACAAGTCTTCTGGGGTTTCGTTCTCAAACAACCAAGCGTTCAATCGCCACTTGAGGTTGTTGTTGATACGGCTTGATGCTTCCAACTTGGCACTGTAGACATCGCTGTTATCTAAGTCTTGAGTAATGCCCGTTAATACCTCAGTTCCGTCTTCATCGTTCAAGGCGAAACGCGCGCCAAGGAACACATCGTTTTGGCCGATGGTTTGGGCGTTATTGCCTCGGCTGTCATACAGGTATTCAGCAATGAAACCGATGTCCCAATACGATTCAAGCGCCCCAACCCATGTGTATTCAAAGCCTGTCGCGACGCCAGTGTGGTTGTCGTAGCTGTCGCGATAAATACTTTCAAGCTTCCATAACCAGTCGCCAATAATGCCTTGCACATCTAGTCCGAAGTGCTGCATTTGCGCGTAATACGGCTTGAGTTCATTGCCTTCTACACGATAATAAGGGTCGCGATTTGTGCCGCCTAAGTAGCTTAAACCGACATCCCAATCGCCGTACATTTGGCTATAGCGCAGTGCTACATCGACGTGCTTTTCTTCTCTCGAAGATTCGTAAAGTGCATCATCCGCAACAGGCACTGTCGGCCTTAAGCGACCTTCTTCCCCAGCGAAGGTACGCTCACGAAAATACGGCAGTAGCATGGCATCTATGGTTCCCCAGTCTTTGATCGAGGTGAAGTGCACCATAGGCTGACCTAACTTAGATTCACCATCGACCGATTCAATAGCATCGGTTTGGTTTACCACATCCACCAAGTGCGCCGATTCGGTTACGCCCCAGAACACCTTACCAACACCGGCTCGCAGTTCGTAATCGTCCCAATAATTGAGATACAGAGCTTCACGAACGTCGCCATGGGTTCGCTCATCATCTTCGCTGTCTAGGCGGTAAAACAGGGTGAAGGTAAAGCTGCCGTTGCCCTCCTCTTGCTCCCAGTAAAACTCTGGTTGCAACACCAATGAGCTTTGTCCTTTATCTTGCCCTTGCAAACCGTCACTAAAGAACTGCCTGTGTTCGAGGTTAATCTGCCCTGCGAGTTCTGGAGTGACTTGTTCTACGAACTCAGAGCTAAAACCAGCCGCCACACATGGCAACGACACCTGCATTAGCCCAACTGTCGCTGCCAAGGTTAAAGATAACTGCGTTCCTGTTAACACAATCCTTTTCATATTCTTGCCTTACTTTGCACGTTTAAGTGTATTTTTTTGAAAATCCTTGTCCTTAAGACCGGTCTGGAAGGCTAAATCTGTCGTGGTTAATACCGTACTTTTGCCTGTTTGGTGGTTTTGCATCGACATAGTGTGTGCGCGCCAGTATTGGTTTAGGTATTGTTTGTAGTCTTGGAACGACAGGGTTTTGAGCAATGCGCCTTTACGGTCGTAAAACTCCACTTGAACTGGGCGGTAATATTGTTGGTCTAGCCATACCTTTTGCATGGTGTAGCCAGAGTTTTTATCGGTCGGTACTTGCTCCAATACAAAGGTATCCACGCCTTCAATTTTGGCGTCTTCAATGTAGTTGAAGGTGTACTTTCCTAACTCGAACGAGCTCAAGTCTTCGTAAGCAAATTCACTGCCCATAAACGGGCCCGATTTGTTGCGTGAAGAGATACGTTTTACACGCTTCAATGCAGGCAAATACAACCATTGATCATCCGATTTAGTGATGTGTGAATGGTTTAGGAAAGCCGTGCCTTTTACGTCGCGTGGCTCATCAAAAATAGTCAGCCCTTTATCACCATCGTCATCCACTTCTAACGATTTCAATCGCATTAGGCGTGTGCTGCTTTCTCCTTGTTTGTTGCGAAGTAGCATTTCCATGGTCGCGACAGAATCGCCCCAACCCATATCAACGGCTTTACGTTGCTCGGCAATCTCTAGGCCTTTCGCAGGGTCGGCTAATGCAGGGAAAGCGGCGAATGTGCCTATTGTTAAGGTGCCGACGCTTAATGAGCTGACAGTAAGTAATGTAGTAACGAATGTTTGTTTAACGCTTTTCATAAATTTCTCCTTGAGTCAGCCCACCGCAGCAGGCTGACGATTCCTTATTTGGTCGATGTAGTTAGTTCGGCTGTTGAGCTAGGCTGTGGCTTGGTGTCTGGCTTTGATCCGTGCTGAGTTTTAACTGCATAGTGAGTCTGTTTGTCGAAGATCATCAGCAAGCTTGGTAACAAGATGAAGTCGACCACCAGCGCAATGAAAATCACAATTGCGCTGAGTAAGCCCATGTCGGAGTTGAGTCTGAAGCTCGACATCGCCAGTACAGAGAAACCAGCTACTAACACGACCGTGGTGATCCACAGTGCGCGACCTACGGTGTGGAAGGCGTAACGAACGGCTTCTTCTGCTGATTTCCCTTCTAGTCGTGCTCGTTGGTATTTACTCAAGAAATGCACCGCATCATCGACCACGATACCCAATGTAAGCGTGACTACGACCGACAAACCCAAGTTGATTTCACCGGAGATCAGCGCCCATAAACCAAAGCCAATAATTGCCGGGGCAATGTTTGGCACTAGGCTGATCACACCCAAGCGAACCGAGCGCAATGCGAAGATCATCAAGCCTGAGATAAGCACTAAGGTGATAGGCAGAGTTGATAGCATGCTCGCCATGTTGGTTTCGCCAATGTGAGCAAACATCAGAGATGGACTGGATGCGACTACTTCATACTGCGGCGCATTAGCGGCAAACCATGAGTAGATGCGCTCTTCGAGTTCCACCAATTCCACACTGCCTAGGTTGTCGACCGTGAGTACCATTTTGATCGATGATTTATCGACGTTGATCTGGTTGTTCAAGTCCAAGCCATACGGCAGAGACATCTCGTAAAGCAGTAAGTATTGTGCGGCGAGTTCACGGTTAAGTGGCAATTGGTAGTAGCTATCGTCATCGCCATGCATGTTCTTATTCAAACGCATGTAAACATCGGAAAGTGTGGCCACATGGTCGGTTTCTGGTTGTACGCGCAGCCAATTGGTAAAGTCACCAATCGCTTGCAAAAACACAGGATCAGCTATCGCTTGAGACTCATTGGTTTTCACCGCAATACTGATGGTCGTCATGCCACTTACGGTCTGTTCCATGAAGTCTGCTGCTTGTCTGAATTCACTTGAGGTATCGAAATACTTCACCGATTCATCATTCACTTTGTTCAATGGAATTAACGCGGCTGCGCCAACGATCACTAGCGTAGAAATAGGCAGCAGTGCTTTGCGGTTCGCTACGACAAAATCACCCAGCTTATCCATGAAAGTGACTTTGCTTTCCGCTGCTTCATTGGCTGGCAGAGTCTTCACTGGCAAGAGCTTTAACAGCGCAGGAAGCATGGTCACGGATAGGAAACACGCGATGATCACGCCCAATGCCGACAAGTTACCGAAGTCTCGCAATACTGGAGAGTCCGACATATTCATCATCAAGAAGCCAATCGCGGTGGTGACCGAAGTAATTAAGATCGGCATCGCATTAAGCTTGATACTGTATTGAATGGCTTGTGCTTTCTCCATCCCGCGCTGCATCGCTTGTCTCATGGTCACAATCACGTGAACACAATCGGCAACGGCAAGGGTTAATACCAAGGTTGGAACGTTAACCGTCGCGGTGCTGAGGAACATCCCTGCCCAGCCAGACAAACCCATGGTCGCGACAATCGACGAGATAATCACAACTAAGGTAGCCACCACGCTAAAGAACGAGCGCAACATAAAGGTCAGGAACACCAATACCACCAACAGCATTAACGGCACGAGCGTTGAGCTGTCTTCTTGAGCCGACATCATAAACGCGTTGTTCATGGCAATGATGCCCGCTTTATGGAATTCGACATTCGGGTAATCGGCTTGGTACTTGGCGAGCATAGTATTGATAGCCGCGATCACTTCTTGCACTTCGGCAGTTTTATCCACTTCAGGCAATTGCACGGTGACGTTGACAATCGTCACGTCACCAGAGGCTGACACTAGTGCGTTTTTAAGCAGTGGCTCGTTGAGGGCGATCTGTTTAACTTTGGCAATTCGCTCGGGCGTGTGCTCGTATTCTTCATACAGCAGATCTTCGACCAAGAGGTCGTCTTCAACGGCTTCAGTATGCTGATAATTGGCCAGCGAATCGACACGGCTTGAGTACGGGATCTGCCACGCATCGACCGTGAGGTTTTGAAGCAAGGTAAGAGTTTCTGGGGTGAAGACATTGCCATCTTCAGGTGCAACAACAATCGCGAGGTTGTCGGTTTTCGCAAAGGTGGTTTGGATTTCGTCAAACGCCATCAACTGTTTGTTGGTGCCTTCGAAGAAGATGTTGTAGTCCCCTCTAAAGTAGAGGTTCTTCGCACCAAAAGCAGAAAGCATGATGATTGAAAAAACCACCAGCAAAACGATAAACGAACGCTTGGTCGGTATTGAGTGCCAACTGTTATCCAGATTATGAGCCTGTTGACCTGAGTTGAACGATTGACTAGTTGAATCAGGGTTACTCATTAAATCAGAGCTATTAGCTAAATTGGGCTTCTGGCTGTCATGTTCCATCACAGTCTCCATTTGTGACGATTCGTCATAGTTGTGTCTTAAAAAGCCAGCCGAAGCTGACAAAAGACACAATTCTTAGTCATACACTCAAGAAAACCAAAACCACGTTAGGCTAAACTTAAGTTTATGACGAATCGTCACAAATGGTTATTAATAAACCCACATGAGTGGGCTTAATGGAAGCTTATCGACCTACTGATTCTAAGTAGGTGATTTCTTCACTGAACAGTTCTTGTTCTACACGACGCCAAGTTTTTCGGTAATCCCAATCGCTAGAAAGGGGTTGCCAATTTAGGCCGTCTAGAAGCATGTTCGCGTTATGTAATACTGAATACGGGTCTTGTAACCGCTTGATACAATGACTGTTTGATGCGTTCTGCGACAAGGCATTTGAACCAAATGCGATTGACCAGTTTGCAAACACGATGGCATCTGAACCCACACCAGAAGAGAACTTTAGGTCACCCGCTTCTACTGCTTGGTTAACCATAGAATCGGCTTGTTCAATCACCAATTCTTCCAGTTCGTTCATCTCGGTTACACGTGCACTAGACGCTTTCTCTAGTACCCACGGGCTTTTCGCCATGATCGCACAAGTTGATAGTACCGGTTCCATGCGAGCATAGATTCGGTAAGCAACGTGCAGTGCGACGATCTTTTCGCGTGTGTTGCCTTCAAACTCTCCAGAGCGAGCAAACATCAATGCCTCGGCCTTTAAAGAATGAATACACAAAGCTAAAACCACATCTTCTTTGCTGCAAAAGTGATTGTATATCGTACCTTTAGAATAGCAGCTCGCAGCCGTCAGTTTATCCATCGTGAGGTTTCCGAACCCTTGTTCTCGAACCAGATCTTTTGCTAACAACATCAATTCTACTTCTCGGTCTGCGATAGACTGCTGCTTTTTAGACAACACGCCTTTGCAACCAAAGATACCTTGTTTATCGCCTTTACAACTAAAGCCAAACATAATTTTTCAGTCCGTATATGAGCTTAGCCGTTACCTAAGCTTCGCCAGTATTTAAAACGCTCCTATCCAATATATTAACACGAATGGTAAATTCATGTAGTTAACCATTTTGTGACGCTTCGTCATTTCTGACTTATCGTCATAATAGCGCAAATATTGATCATATCAAGGCGTTTTATAAATTAAATTCACTTTATGAATAGATGAAAAAACCATCAATAATCACATCGCGTTACTCACCAGCCTGCCGTCATTAACTGGCATAGCATCAGTAACCAACATAAGATCAATAACCGACACAGCATCACTAACCAACGCGGCATCACTAACCAACGCAACATCACTAACCAACGCAACATCACTAACCAACGCAGCAAGAAGCGCCTTAGTTTGGCGAAACCAATACAAGCCCATTACGCTCTCTTCATCTAAATAGAGCATGATGGTTTAGGACAGTCAGCTATTCGAGCCGAACGGAGGGGTACGTAAACCACGAGAATGAGTGAGTTCAGGTTCACCTTTTTGGTGCAGACCTCTGCTTATGGTTAATATTTGGCTTACTAATGCCGTTTTCTACTAAGTTGCTATAAATTCAGTAAGGGGTGACTTACAATAGTGACAACGACTTACCTTTTTTGAGAACACGATATTGAGCGCCAAATATTCTTATTTAGCTTGGCAAGTGAATACTTCTAGCCCAGCAGAAAAGCTCGTTTTATTGATGCTTGCAGACGGTGCTGACGAGTTCGGCTACACCAATGTGTGCCTACAGACAGCAGGTCAACTTTGTGCTCTCTCTACGTTTGGTTTAGCCGACTGCCTTAAGTGTCTAGTCGACCAAGGTTTTCTCGATAAGATAAAAGTAGATTATCGAGATCAAAAAGAGATTCACGTTTTCAAAATGCTCATTGAGCAAGAGCAAGCTGCGGCTCACGTTGAGGTTCAACCGACCAACAGTATTCCGGTCTACTCTACTGCACCTGCACCTGCACCTGCACCTGCACCTGCACCTGCACCTGCACCCAAGTTTCAGCCTGCTCCGGCACCGATGCAACACATGCAGCATGCCCCTCGCCCACAAGGCCGAGGCTCAATGAACAGCAACACCGTATCTACTCATGATCTCAACGAAGAAGAGATACCATCATGGGCAGAACGTGCGTTTAAATTCTCCGGTCTGACCGGTGACCATAGTTTAGTATGGAAGAAATTTGTCCTCTGGTATAAAGCCAAAGCCAATGAATTAATGCCACTATCTCGGATTGAATCCAAGCTGCAGTACTGGCTAGTTAACGAGAAGCAAAATGAAAGACAACAACAGCAGAAGACCTCTCAATATTCAGGAAATGCAGGACAAGCTCAAGGAAATGGGTATAGACAAAAGCTTAGCCCATCTGAACGCTTCAGGCAGCAGCTCATTCAAAAAGGCAAAAAGCCAACCTTCTGAGCCCGCTTCACCTGTTGTTCCTGACTCTAAAGGCTCAGTAGTACCTGAAGTTATTGAAGCACAGAGCACTGAAGTAGCGACACCCAATGCTACTAGCACGGGTTCGTCTCAACAAGTGCCTGTTGTTGACCAAGATCCCGCTGAGTTGGAGCTGACAGATTGGTGTATCCATGTTTTCGGTTCTTTCTTGAGCGTGTACGAAACTCAGTGGGAATACCAATACGGTAGTGAACCAAGCGGTAAGTTTCTTGAGTTTGCACACTCTGTAGACTCAGACGGCCTTAATCGCGTGCTAATGCATTGTCATGAGCGCATTCAACTAGGCAACAGTTGGCCGCCGCAAATGGGTGAGCTTTGGATTCTAAAGGATTCATTAACAGAAGAAGAGCTGCTTGATAGCCGCATTCGCGTGTTGTCACGCACAGCTGTTAACAACATTGAAAAATGGCTTATCCAAAACAAGCTATACGACTTGAAACGCACCGCTGAAAACAAGCTTGATGGTCTGTTTAAGAAGTACTATTTGGAAGCAAAACGTTTAGATGAGAAAGGCATACTAGAAACTGAATTACCGCAGTTCCTTCTTGCTGCTAACTCCGTAAAGAACCTGAACGATTTAAAACGTGAAGAGTACGAAAGCCAACACGGCAAAG
This sequence comes from Vibrio atlanticus, assembly GCF_024347315.1. Classification (NCBI taxonomy): domain Bacteria; kingdom Pseudomonadati; phylum Pseudomonadota; class Gammaproteobacteria; order Vibrionales; family Vibrionaceae; genus Vibrio; species Vibrio atlanticus. The sequence continues at coordinate 2,003,096 of NZ_AP025460.1, forward strand.
CGATTAACCCAAGAATTCAGAAAATTCTAAACAGTAAAAAGTAGCCTTCTACGGTCTACGGTCTACGGTCTACGGTCAGAAAATACCGTCAAGATTACCCGGTCAATAGATACAAAAATGCCAGCTATCAAGCTGGCATTTTTTATGAGTTTTTATACCAATCACAGTAAGTAAATGATCATAAATAGCGCCGGAAAAAGGCTTGAGAACAAGGCAGCAATTTTTGATAAGTAGTTATTCTACAATCAAAATTTCTAACGAAGTTATCGAGCGTTTTAACTAGCTAGGATGAACAGTTATTTACTACGATTGGTATTATAAACCCATCAAACAATTATCCGACCGCTATTTACGATCGCCTTACTGATTAATTACAGTAGGTGGATAGTTGCGTTTAGAGAGAAAACGCCTGAGTCGTCATCTTTCATGTTGAAGTTTTGGTAGCTAGCGCCTACAGATAGTGGGCCAAAGATGAAGTATTCTGCGCCTACACCGTACATGATATCAACTTCGTCTTGCTTGAAGCCGTTCGCTTTAAGCTCATAAGAGTGAAGACCACCCTTCGCGTATACGTGAAGAGGACCAAAGTCGATGCTTGGTTTGATTGCTAGGTAAGTTGTGCTTGCGTCTAGTTTAGTCAGTGTTTGGTTGCCGTATTTAACACTGTCGAAAGAACCTAGATCCCAGTAACCCGCTTCAACACCAATAAATGGAAGGATGCCCGTACCCACGTGGATACCCATCGCTGTCTCTTCTTGATTACCTAATGAGTTTTGACCACCCATTGCGCCGCCGTACAACCAAGAATCAGCCATCGCTGTTGAAGATGCACCTAGCAGTGCTAGAGCCAATAACGTTTTTTTCATATTCGACCTTTTTCGTCCTGTTGGCAGGCCTTGCGTGGTAATGAATTGCCACCAAGTCGCCCTGTATGTAATAACTATTCAATTAGTAATGCAATAAGCAAGATTTATACCCAAACCTTGCCATTGCGTCTAGCTTTATTCGTTTAGCAAGCATCAATCGCGTTTTTAACACGCTTATCTGATACTGGGTAAGGTGTACCGAGTTGCTGTGCGAAGAAGCTTACACGAAGCTCTTCTATCATCCAACGCACCTCTTTTACATTTTCTGGAACCGCGATCCCTTTTGGAATTTTATTCAGCAGCTCTTTGTAATCATTCATTACAGAGTCCACTTTGATCATATGAAGGCGATCTTTATTCGGGTCAATCGGCAGTTTTTCCATTCGGCGCTCTATCGCTTTCATATAGCGTAGAATATCCGGCAAGCGTTTCCAGCCGCATTCTGTGGCAAACCCCTTAAAAATCAAACCTTCTATTTGAGCTTTAATGTCTGAAAGCGCAAATGCCATTGAAAGATCGACACGCCCTTTCAGCTTCTTACTGATGGCGAATGCCGTGGTTAAGATGGTTTCAACCTGTTGAGCAATCTCAACAACTGTGTCATCTAACTCTGCACGTACGTGTTCTTTTAGAGCTTCAAACTGCTCTGGCTCCCAAACTATGCCGCCCTTCTGCTCAATCAGCTTATCAATACCACAAGCGATACAGTCATCGATAAGATCGAGCACTTGTCCGTATGGGTTGAAGTACAAACCGAGCTTAGATTTGTTCGGTAAATTCGAGTGCAAGTATTTGATCGGCGATGGTACGTTCAACAGAATTAAACGACGCTGACCCGATTTCATTGCAGTGATCTGCTCTTGCTCGGTTTCGAACAATTTGATCTCTACGCTGTCTTTAGAATCCACCAGTGCTGGGAAGGCTTTAACATCATAGCCACCACGTTTCTGCTGGTAGACTTTTGGTAACTCACCAAAGCTCCACGTATGCAGGTTTTGCTGCTCGATGTCATCGTCTGCCACTTTAGAAAGTGTTTCTTGAACCTTGTCTTTCAGGCTCTCTTTCAACTCATGCAGGTCTTTCTGCTCTTTCAGTTTGCGCTTACGATGATCCACTGCACGGAATGTTACCTTTAAGTGCTCTGGAATCTGGTCTAACTTCCAGTCATCACGTACCACTTCTACACCTGTCATGCGGCGTAGCTCTTTCTCAAGCGAATCCAACAACGGTGCTTCAAGTGGTGTCACACGAGCCAAGAACGCATCTGCATAGTTTGGCGCAGGCACAAAGTTACGGCGTAGCGTTTTTGGTAACGACTTAATTAGGCTAATCACCAGTTCCTGACGTAGGCCTGGGATCTGCCAATCAAAACCGTTCTGGTCTATTTGGTTCAAGATAGGCAGCGGAATGTGTACCGTTACACCATCGTTGTCATCGCCCGGCTCAAATTGGTAGCTCAGCTTCAGCTTGATACCGTTTTGGTGCCAGAAGTTCGGGTAATCCAAATCAGTAACGTGGCTAGCATCGCCTCGGAACAGCATCGACTTTTCAAAGTTAAGCAGCTCTGGTGTTTTCTGGCTGGTCTTCTTCCACCATGTGTCGAAGTGACGGCCTGAAACTGCCTCTTCACCCACACGCTGGTCATAGAAGTCGAACAGTTCATCATCGTCGATCAAGATGTCACGACGACGCGATTTATGTTCTAGCTCTTCGACTTCTTGCAGTAGCTTACGGTTCTGCTTGAAGAAGGCGTGTTTGGTTTCCCACTCACCTTCAACAAGTGCGCTACGTACAAACAGCTCACGGCTGACGGTTGCGTCAATCGCACCATAGTTCACTAAACGTTTCGGGATGATTGGGATTCCGTAAAGCATCACTTTTTCGTGAGCCATTACTGCCGCTTGCTTCTTCGACCAATGTGGTTCGCTGTAGCTACGCTTAATCAAGTGTTTCGCTAATGGTTCAATCCATTCAGGCTGAATTTTGGCGATAACACGGCCCCAAAGTTTTGAGGTTTCCACCAGCTCAGCAGACATGATCCACTTAGGCTGTTTCTTAAATAGGCCTGACGCAGGGAAGATATGGAAGCGTGCGTTACGAGCACCTTGATATTCATTCTTTTCTTGGTCTTTCATACCGATGTGCGAAAGCAAACCTGATAGCAGTGACATGTGAATGCCATCGTAGCTGCCCGGCTCTGTATTCAGCTTGGTATCTAATTCACGCATCGCTTGGTGAATTTGGAAATACACATCTTGCCATTCACGGATACGTAAATAGTTCAGGTAATCTTGCTTACACTGTTTGCGGAACTGGTTACTCGACAGCTCTTTTTGTTGCTGCTTAACGTAATCCCAAAGGTTCACAAACGTGATGAAATCCGACTCTTTATCGAAGAAGCGCTTGTGCTTATCGTCAGATGATTGTTGCTTGTCTGATGGACGCTCACGCGGATCTTGAATCGACAACGCAGACGCGATAACCATTACTTCGTGCAAACAGCGGTTGCTTGGCGCTTCAATCACCATACGCGCTAAACGTGGATCAATCGGCAGCTTAGCGAGCTTACGACCAATCGCGGTTAGCTTCTTCTTGTCATCGCCATGGTTCTTATTTTTATTCGCAGACGGTTCGACTGTCGCGATCGCACCTAGCTCTTCAAGCAGCCTTACACCATCTTGAATATTGCGCTTATCTGGCGCTTCAACAAATGGGAATGCTTGAATGTCGCCTAGGCCTAACGCTGTCATCTGAAGGATAACCGATGCTAGGTTAGTACGAAGAATCTCAGGATCAGTAAACTCTGGGCGTGATTCAAAATCTTCCTCAGAGTACAGGCGAATACAGATACCTTCAGCAACACGACCACAACGACCTTTACGCTGGTTCGCACTCGCTTGAGACACTGGCTCAATCGGTAGGCGTTGTACTTTAGTACGGTAGCTGTAACGGCTAATACGCGCCGTACCCGGGTCGATGACATACTTAATGCCCGGAACGGTTAGAGAGGTTTCTGCCACGTTGGTTGCCAGAACGATGCGTCGACCAGTATGAGACTGGAAGATGCGGTTCTGTTCACCCGCAGAAAGACGTGCATAAAGCGGAACAATTTCGGTATCACGCAAGTTACGTTTACTTAAAGAGTCGGCAGTATCGCGAATCTCACGCTCACCGTTCATGAAGATCAAGATATCGCCTTGGCCTTCATCACACAGCTCATCAACGGCTTCAAAGATACCTTCGATTTGGTCACGGTCTGAATCGCTTTCATCACCACCTAATGGGCGGTAACGCGTATCTACTGGGTAAGTTCGGCCTGACACTTCAATGATCGGCGCGTTGTTAAAGTGCTTCGAGAAACGCTCAGGATCGATAGTCGCCGACGTGATAATCACTTTCAAGTCAGGACGCTTTGGTAGAAGCTCTCTCAAGTAACCCATGATGAAGTCGATGTTCAGGCTACGTTCGTGCGCTTCATCGATAATGATGGTGTCGTACTGGCTTAAGAAACGGTCGTGTTGAATTTCCGCCAGTAGAATACCGTCGGTCATCAATTTGATTTGGGTGTTTTCAGAAATTTGGTCGTTGAATCGAACCTTGTAACCAACGAACTCACCCAACTGCGTTTCCATCTCTTCCGCAATACGGTTTGCAACCGAACGCGCCGCAAGACGACGAGGCTGAGTATGACCAATTAGGCCAAAACGACCTCGGCCAAGCTCAGAACAGATCTTGGGTAACTGAGTAGTTTTACCCGACCCCGTTTCACCCGCCACGATAACTACTTGGTTTTCAGCAATGGCTTTCGCAATATCATCGCGCTTTTGGCTTACTGGGAGAATCTCTGGGTATTCGATGGTTGGTTTCTGCGCAGCACGCTGAGTTGCCGTCATCATTGACTTGGCAATATCTAACGCAATCTCATCGAAGACAGCGTGCTTAGATTGTTCGTTCTTGATTTTACTCGCGCCAGTAATTCGCTTACTCAAACGGAAGCGATCACGCATCATACATTCGTGGAGCGCTTTACGAAGAGATACTGGGCTATTCTGAGATGATTTTGTCTTTGTCGCTGACTGTTCAGCTTTCTTGGCATTTGCTTGTTCAGCATTTAATTGTTTAGCAGGTCGGTTCGATGCAGGCTTATTTGATTTCGCTTCGTTCTGTGGAGAACTTGGCTGTGCTGCATTCTTGTTGTTATCTGCTTTTTCCGGAGACGAAGTCAAAGCGTGTCCTATTCTTGTACTTATTAAACTCGCGCGATTATATCACAAGTCTCAAACAAAAAAGCCTGACAACAAAGGGAAAACCTTTTGCTATCAGGCTGATTAGTCACTCTCACGTTAGTAAAAGCGATGGAAGCGTGACGAACGCAAACCGAATGTTTCAAAAATCACAGTTAAAAACTAAACGCTAAAAACGCCTGTTATAAACTGCCTGCTAAAAACCGCGCTTAAAACTCGTACTGTAGATAAACCGTATTGTAGTTACTGCCGCCTTTGATTCGACCAAACTGAGAGGCGTTTTCAAAAATAGCAGAACGGTGATGCAACGAATAGCCGAACCATAAGTTGTTCAGGTCATTCTTACTCATTAAGTCACCTACGTTTACATCGACCGAAAAGTCGAGGTAATTAAGCAAATGGCTCCCGTTATAACCTTTCTCTTTCATCTCTTTCGCTTCGATGTAAGTCAGCGAATCGATGTAAGACATACCTTCTGCCACACCAACACGCCATTGTGTCGGCCAGTCGAAAGTGTAATACGCTTTGATAGCGACAATGTATTCAGTGCTGCTTGACTGAACATCTGAATTCCAGTGATGCGCGATACCCGGTGTTAAGTAGATGTCCAATGGGAAACCGAAGATCTCATCGGTTAACGGGTGGCCATAGAAGAAGGAGGTCAACTGGTTGTTGTATTCGTCTTTCTCCCTGTTGAACTTCATGATGTCGCCAATATTCGATGGCGTCGCCCAGCCGTGTGCAACACGTAAATACGGCGCATTGCTCAGCTTAGGTTTTGGCGCTTTGGTTTTATCATTGAAAAAGCCAAAACCAAGGTAAAGTTCGCCTTGATAACGGTCTTCGACAATCGACGAATCGTAAGCGTTGTCATCCAGTCGAGTCACACTGGTTGAACCCAATAAGTATAAGTTCGAAACCACATGGTAACGCGCTTCTACACCGACATTCAGGTCCACACCTGCGCCGATGGTTTCATTGGCTGCTGAGTAATACTCGCTGTTGAAATCCGCACTTTTATAGCGCAGTGTCGCACGCGGAGTGAACTCCCAGTCTCCGGTTTCATACTTGGCTTTCGCTCGTAAATTACCGTGGAAGTTAAATTCACTGTCGCTCATTAACTCCGTTTCGACAGACCAAGGCCCATCAAGTTGGTAAGTCAGTTGAGCACCAAAGTCCGCCGTATCCCCTTCAATTTTATTCTGCTCAGAAGCAGGGATATCAATAAATCGCATTCGGGAGATAGCATTAAGGGACCATTTCTCGTCGTCGGGTTGGTAAAGGTAAGCACCCATCTCAGTCCCATCAATGAACACATAATCGTTCTTGAAAAATAGCATTGGAACAAAAGAGCTAACCGATTGGTCACCACCTGACGTGTCGTAAGGAATACTTGCCGTACGAAACATCGCGGCAATCCCCCACTCTTGCTCTTTCGCAGCCCACGCATTCGCACTTAGGAAAACGCTACTGACGAAAACAACGCCCGACGAAGCGAGAGGCGGTAAATATTTGAGCTTCATTCTTATGTAATTACTCTTTGTAATAAATTTTGTGTTACTGAATAGACATTTATTAACCATAACGGCTAACTAATTTTAGGTTTGAGCGGCATTGACCGTTACAATGTAGAATATTCTCGGTTAAATGAAAGCATTGTGAAAGTCTCCGAATTACAAAACATTATAGATCACTTACCCAAAGATTCCGATCCGGATATTGTTATTGGTGAGGCATGGTTGCCCGAGCGTTTGGTGAATACCAACCTAGACGGCGACATGCTATTTCTTGAGTTCGATAATGCCCCTGAAGACAATCAAGGGGATGAAGAAGGCCGTGGTTTTGTTGAACACGAAATTGCTATGATTCGTGAAAAACTGGAGCAAGTGTTAGACGACACATCCGATACCAAGACCAAAGCCGATGCCCTATTGGCAATATTTCTAATGGGTCATGAACTTTCTAGCTCGGAAGTTATCGAACTCCTTGAAGCAGATGGTTCTGAAACACCTGAGTCTGAAATGATCGCGCCTGACATAACAGAGCCTGAAACGAACAAGCTCGAAACAAAACCACATCACAACGACTAGCCACCAACGATTTTAGGTACCGTATTGAAACCCTCTACGACATCATCTCTTCCCCTGTTACTCGCCGGACCCATTTTAAGAAAAACGACTGCAACTGAAGTCGTACTTTGGTTAGCCACCAGCTCGCCTCTGACAGGCAGAGCCGAACTTCATACTCAAGAAATAGACGATTCTGAAGCAGCACAAGACCAACCGTTTTATACCTCACCGCTTGAAGATCATGATTCGATTCAAATCGGTACACATGCGTGGGTAACGCTCATCCGCTTACAAGGTGAGTTCCCGACTAATACACTTCTAGAGTATGACGTTCGCACAGAGTCAGGCTCATTAAAAGAGCTCGCACCTCACCTTGTTTACAACGGTAAATCTCGCGTTGAGTTTAAGATCTCGACCTCGGCTGATTACATTCTTCATGGCTCTTGCCGTAATCCACATCATCCAAGCAAAGACAGCCTAGTCGCGGCCGATAACAAGATAGCCGATCAAACCGTCGCTGAAAGACCCGATATGCTGATGATGAGCGGCGATCAGATCTACGCTGACCATGTGGCAGGCCCAACACTGGATGCTATTCAGCAAGTGATTCAATTGCTTGGCCTAGTGGGAGAGAGCTTACCGACTGACTCGCAAGTTAACCGAATCAACAGCAGTGACGCCTTATTTGAGAGCGAATATCACTTATATCAACGTGATCAGTACTTGCCACACCACACCACTTCAGAATCCATGCTCGATAAGTTCTTCCCGAATCGTGGCGTACCGATTTTTAGTTCTACCGATTGTGAAAACCACTTGGTCACGCTGTCTGAGTTTATCGCGATGTACCTGTTAGTTTGGTCTCCGACACTATGGCAATGCGTCAATCGAGAGCGTTTAATTGAGAATAACTTCACTCAAGGTGGACGCAAATTAACACCGATCGAGCAGCAACAATGGCGTGATGAAAGCGTCATCATAGATGATTTCATTGCTGGCTTACCGCAAGTACAGCGTCTGTTCGCACATATCCCTACATACATGATCTTTGACGATCACGATGTAACCGATGATTGGAACCTTACCGTGGGTTGGGAACATGCCGTAGACCAAAACCACTTTGCAACTCAAGTCATTGGTAACGGCCTCGCGGCCTACTGGATGTGTCAGGGCTGGGGTAACAAACCGGAGAGCTTCGACGAAAGGTTCATCGAGCAAGCAAAACAGCTTTTTGCTGGTCAAGTACGTGCCACTACAGAAATGCATAATGAAACTGTCGATGCCAATACTAATCACCCTGTTAGCAATATCGAGCCAAACAAGCATCGCGCCTTCATTGAGATGCTGAGTCGCTTTGAGGAATGGCATTACACAATAGATACTTCACCCAAAGTCATTGTGTTGGATACCCGAACACGTCGCTGGCGTTCGGAATCTCGTATGAATAAACCTTCAGGTTTGATGGACTGGGAGGCCTTGATTGAATTTCAACATCAATTGATGCATCAAGATAAAGTCGTCATCGTTTCAGCTGCGCCTATGTTTGGCGTGAAGTTTATTGAAACTCTGCAAAAGATGGCGACCACAATTGGCAAACCATTAGTGATTGACGCTGAAAACTGGATGGCGCATCCGGGCAGTGCTAATACGCTGATCAGTATCTTTACCCATACCAAAACACCGACCAATTTCGTGGTACTTTCTGGTGATGTTCACTACTCCTTTGCTTACGATATCAAGCTTAGGTACCGCCGAAATAGCCCAAACATTTATCAAATCACCTGTAGTGGTATCAAAAATCAGTTCCCAGCTCCGCTGCTTAAATTCTGCGATGTGTGGGACAGACTATTGTATAGCCCGCGCTCGATTCTGAACTATTTCACCAAGCGAAAGCGCTTAAAGATTGAGAAACGAAGCCCAGACAATCAAACCTTCTATCGCCTTTCAAACCGCAGTGCGATTGGTGAATTAAGATTAGATAGCGACGGTAAACCGCAAGCGATTACGACGTTAAGTGGTGATGGAAAAGTGACACGCTTTCCTGAACCTTACTAAACAAGTGTTCCTTATTGCTGACCTCTTCGTAATGTCAGTTTTAAGTAAAGACGCTTGCGATCACACTCCGTAGGCCCAATAGTAATAATATTCACCATAACTGGAATGCTTTTATGTTTAACTCACTTACCTCGTTATTTAAACAATTAGTTGACGGCTCTGATTTAGGCAAAACGCCCACTGCCTCACCTAACTTAGCCATCGCCAGCTTGTTATGCGAAGTCGCTGGTGCAGACCACGCGATCAACGAATCAGAGCAACAAGCCAAACTGCACTTACTTCAGCGTTTACTGAACATAACCGAAGAAGAATCAAAAGCTTTATTAACACAAGCTGAGCCTCAAGTTGAACAATCTGTTTCTCTGTACGATTTCACTTCTCAACTGCGAGAGCTTTCGCAGCCGGTTCGCATAGACTTAATCAAAGCTATGTGGGAAGTCGCGCATGCGGATGGAGAGATTGACCCACTTGAAGATTCAGTGATCCGCAAAACCGCAGAACTTCTTTATGTTGACCACAAAGACTTCATCAAAAGTAAGTTGAGCGTTTTAGGCGAAGATTAGAGCCTGAAATGGTTAATTAGATTCTGAAATGGTTAGTTTGAGCATGAATGATTAGTCAAAACCATAAATGAATAAAAAGCGACGGGCTAAGAAACCCGTCGCTTTTTTTGAATGGATAGCACTGAAAGCTAGAAGAATAAAACTGAGAGGTTTTAAAAATTCAGCTACAACAATTTCGTTACAACATTGTTAATGTCAGCTTCGCAAGATTATAAGCATCGACATAGCCGGAGTGCTGACGGCCTTCCCACTCGATATTTTTCGCTTCTTGAGCCGCACGGTGGCCAATGCGTTTTTCTTTCAATCTATTTTGAATACGATAAAGCGTTGCGATGTTTAAAAACTCGCTAAATGGTGGCTCAATGCCTTTCTCTATACACTCTTTGTGTAAGATAAGGTCATCACGCCCCCACGCTGCATAGATTTTTTTCGGACCACCGAAGTTTTTAATCATCGACTTGATGACCGACTCTAATGGGCGCCCCTGCTTTTCGATTTTACGAGGTGTAATACCGGTTAACTCGGCACAGAACAGAGATACTTCGTCTTTCTCTGGCTTAACGTAGTATTGTGCTCGCTTGACGATAGTACCAGATGTTAGGTCAATCTCAGCAAGACCAACTTCAATGATCTCCCCTGTTGTTCCCACACCGTCTTCGCTCCAACAGCACATTTCCAAATCGAAACATACCACTCGATTGTGATTCATACGTCGCCTAATTCTCTCATCAAAAATTTTGTCAAATTGTACATGAGCCTAATACAGAACTCGACCCTAGTTGCATCAAGTGCTCATTTAGCCTGCAATTGTGACTCGATTTCGGCCATCTGACTTGCTTTGATACAACATGCTGTCGGTTTTTTGAAGGAGTTCTTCAATATCTTCTTTACTGCGGATGGTAGCACCGATACTTAGAGTACAACTCAAAAGTTGACCTTTGTGCTCGCAGCAAGAATCACTTACGCTGTGTAAAATACATTCAAGGTAAAACTTCAAAGCTTCACGATCGGAAATGCTTGATATAATACAAAACTCATCACCACCGACACGGAACAAGTTGTCCCCTTCTTTTAAGTTCAATGAAATCTGTTTAATCACATGCACAAGCAAGGCATCACCCGCAGGGTGGCCAAATTTATCGTTGATACCTTTGAATTTATCGATATCGAATCCGATGAGAGTGAAAGACTCACTACGCTGAATTGTCTTGTCGAGGATTTTGTTGAAAGCGCGTCGGTTGTATATCTCTGTGAGGCTATCATGGTTGGCGAGAAAGCGAAGTTCTTTAGTTCTTTTGTCAAGCATTCTAGACAGACGATCTTTTTCTCTGATTTGCATATTAACAATATATGCAAGCAACAGTGAGATAGTCGTTCCCACTAATGCAATACCTGCTAATACCATATAACCATAAAATGATATGCATGAATCGATCTTGTAGTCGATCTTCCAGTCGCGATTAGTCAGAGCCAAAGTCTTTGTTATCTCGTGACCAAAGACTGAATCATAACCTTTAGTCTCAAACAAAATAGGTGAATCTTCCGCTTCAAAACCAGTGTCAGTGACACGAATATAGACATTCATATCCCCTACAGCCGAAGCTAATAGATTTTCAAAGTAATAAGTTGTGCGGACTACACCAATCACAACACCGAGTAAGTTGTCACTTTCACCATCAAACACAGGGTGATAAACCAACATGCCACTCTTTGGTATTTCTTTGTCTAAGCCATCTTGTATTAAGCGTACCTTGTCAGAAACATTGGCTTCGCGAGTTTGTTTAATGTTGTCTATAACTAATTTAAAACGCTCTCTAGATGAATAAAAACCTAATACTTTATTATTTGCCTCTGTGTTTGGGTAAACGTCAGTTGCAATAAAAGCAGACTCGCCATCTAAGACATAGCCATACGTTTTTTCTTGGTGTTTTGGGATGGTAAACAACTTAAAAAATGGGTATTCCTCTTCCATTTCTTTTGTATATGCTGTGATTTCATCAACCGATACTTTTTGCATCCACTGCAAGGCAATTAGACTTTTTGAATGGGCGATGGTTTGCTTTGCAAAACGGTCGAAATTACCCCAATTATCTTGATCGTTAGAATAGAAAAAATTAGCGCCGGAACCGATGTAAGCCACATCATTATTGATAAACGCTTCAAGACTTAGTGTCTGGTGCGTAGCAAAGCTATTCAAATTCGTTATCAGCGCACGTTGCTGATTAAGCGCGACAAACACAAAACACAACACAGTTATCAAAAAACCGACCGAGAATACGACCAATGGGAGTATTTTTCTCTTCATCCCTATTAGTGGGTCAGTAGTGTCAGGCATAAGGGTTCCAAATGGGATAAAGTGAGCAGAAAGTATATAACGGACGGAAATAATGCTCCATTCATGTTTAGTCCTAAATGTCACATTAAACGGGCATTTTGTAAATCTTACTGATACCCATGACCAATAACCAGACAAGTCTCGACTAAATTTCAAGCTAACACACCAAAAAACCACTTGTTTGAAAACATTAAATACACCTCTTAAGCCTTGAATATGCTAGTATCCACCCATATTTATAGCTTGAAAGCGACCGTTTCAGCCTCGTGCTACCGAGTTTCTTTCCAATCTGTATATTCCTTTAAACCGACGAATATACCGTTAAATCAATTTTAAAGAGAAATCACTATGATCGTTGATTTGAACCTAATCCCACAAACGTTTGATATGCTTCACGCAGGCCTAACTGCATCAAGCGTTTTACTACTGCTTATTGCCGTTTCTCGTAAAACCCAAGTGGTTGAGAAAGTCGTAGAAAAACCAGTAGAAAAGATCGTTGAAGTTGAGAAAAAAGTTGAAAAGATTGTTGAAGTTGAGAAAGTTGTAGAAGTTGAAAAAGTCATCGAAAAAATCGTTGAAGTTGAATCTAAGCTTGCAACAGCTCCGACTGACTCTGCAATGCAACTACTGTCTATCATGCAGCAAGAAGCGCGTTTAATCGACTTCCTAAAAGAAGACCTAGCTTCATTCTCTGACGAAGAAGTTGGCGCAGCAGCACGTGTTATTCACACTGGCGGTAAAAAAGTGTTAGCAGATTACGTGACGCTTTCTCACATCCGTACTGAAGATGAAGAAACGCGCATCACTATCGCTGAAGGTTTCAACCCACAAGAAATCCGCCTAACAGGCAATGTAACGGGCAATGCACCGTTCAATGGCACGCTAGTTCACAAAGGCTGGAAAGCAACTGACATGAATCTGCCTAAACTTGCTGAGAACTACGATGCATCTGTGATTGCACCGGCAGAGGTGGAGCTATAATGGAACACCAAACTCAGCCATCATCGCACGAGTCATCTGCACAAACGCATTCACAAGAGCTATCTTCTCAAGAGCAACATCAGGCGCCTAAGTTCAGTGTCGGTATCGATTTAGGTACTACACACTGTGTTTTGTCTTTCATCGACACAACAAATGAAGACGCTCGCGTTGAGGTGATGCCAATCCCTCAATTGACGGCTCCAGGTACAGTAGAAACTCGCAGCCAACTTGGCTCGTTCCTATACCAGCCGCACGAACATGAAATGAATGCGGGATCTCGCGTTCTGCCTTGGTCTTCTGAGCCGAAAGCACTGGTGGGTGCGATTGCTCGTAACCTAGGTTCAAAAACCCCTATCCGTTTGGTAGCAAGTGCTAAATCTTGGCTCTGCCACGGTGGTGTGAACCGTCGTGATGCTTTCCTTCCTGCAGGCAGCCCTGAAGAAGTTGAAAAAGTATCTCCGCTTAAGACAACTGAGTTGTACCTAGAGCACCTGAAAGATGCTTGGAACCACGCTAACCCAGAACACAAACTGGCAGACCAAGATGTAACGATCACCGTTCCAGCTTCGTTTGATCCTGCGGCGCGTGACCTAACAGCTGAAGCTGCACGTAATGTTGGTTTCACTCACCTAACGCTTCTTGAAGAGCCACAAGCGGCTCTTTACAGCTGGATTGATAACAGCAACGACACATGGCGTGATGAAGTGAATGTTGGCGACATCGTTCTTGTTGTCGATATCGGTGGTGGTACAACTGACCTTTCGTTAGTTGAAGTAACACAAGATGAAGGCAACCTAAGTCTGAACCGTATCGCAGTAGGTGAACACATCCTACTTGGCGGCGACAACATGGACTTAGCGTTAGCTTACCGTCTGAAAATGAAACTGGCTCAAGAAGGCAAAGAACTGGCTCCTTGGCAGGTTCAAGCGATGACTCATGCATGTCGTGATGCGAAAGAAGCACTGCTAAACGATGCTGAACTCCAATCTGTGCCGATCGTTGTTCCAAGCCGCGGCTCTAAGCTACTTGGCGCAACACTGAAAACAGAACTGACTCAGCAAGAAGTACAACAAACATTGGTTGACGGCTTCTTCCCACAAGTCGCTGTCACGGATCACCCGGTACAGAAAACTCGTGGTGCACTGACTCAAATGGGTCTGCCTTACGCTCAAGATGCGGGTATTACTCGTCACATTGCTGCATTCCTTTCTAAGCAAGCCAATGCGCTTTCTGGAAATAGTGAAGCCGCTCAACAAGATTTCAACCCATTTGCAAACATGCCCGGTACAGAAGCGCAAGGGTCAGAAGCGCCAGCAGCAGACTTCATCAAACCAACAGCGGTACTGTTCAATGGTGGTGTTCTAAAATCTAACCTACTTGCTGATCGTCTTTCAGACACGATCAATGAATGGCTAATTAATGCAGACTCAGAATTCGCTAAACAGCTTTCAGGCTTAGACTTAGACCTAGCGGTTGCAAGTGGCGCTTCTTACTACGGCGCAGTTCGTCGTGGCCAAGGCGTTCGTATCCGCGGTGGTATCGCTTCTTCATACTACGTAGGAATTGAAAGCGCGATGCCAGCAATCCCAGGTATGGCTCCTCCGATGGAAGCACTGTGTGTTGCACCATTTGGCATGGAAGAAGGTTCAAGCGTTCAAGTGCCTAGCCAAGAGTTCGGTCTAGTGATTGGTCAGCCAGTACACTTCCAATTCTTCGGTTCAACAACACGTCGTGAAGATGAAGCGGGCACGCACCTTGACCACTGGGCTCCAGAAGATCTTGATGAGCTTCCTGAAATCCAAGTGACACTGCCTGTTTCTGAAGGTCGTCGCGAAGGTGAAGTGGTTCCGGTGACTTTAGCGTCTCGTGTTACTGAATTAGGCACGTTATACCTAGAAGCGATTGCCACTGACAATGGTCAGAAATGGCACGTTGAGTTCGACGTTCGTGAAGATACGAATAGCGACTCAAACGAACAAGCATAATGAATCAACGGCACCTTAACGGGTGCCGTTACTTTATCAATGCGATTCCCTAGCCCTGTATTAAAAGCATTCCAAAGACAATAATAAGACCAAGATTATCCATTAACTGGTCATCACTTTGGCAGAATAAGGTTTTGTATGGCATCTCCTCGTTTTTTAGTCGGCATTGACTTAGGCACAACGAATACTGTTGTCGCTTACTGTGAAATCAACGACGACCTACAACATGCTCCCGTTTCTCTTTTCGATATTGACCAACTCATCGGCCCCGGTGAAGTGGTTCGCAAGCCCCTACTTCCATCATTTCGTTATCATCCCGCACAAGGTCAGATCTCCCCTTCCGATCTCACCATGCCTTGGGAACCGAGCTTAGTTGAAGGCGATATTCAAAATGTCATCGTAGGCGAATGGGCACGAGAATTAGGTGCTAAGGTTGAAGGTCGCCAAGTATCGAGTGCTAAAAGCTGGTTATCTCACCAAGCGGTTGATCGTAACTCCGACATTCTGCCGTGGGCAGGCGCAACTGACGTCGATAAGGTGTCTCCTGTTGTCGCAAGCGCAAGCTACCTAAACCACATCCGCCAAGCATGGAACTACCGTAACCCAAGCAACAAGCTTGAAGACCAAGACGTTGTGGTAACTGTTCCCGCTTCATTCGATGAGACAGCACGTAAGCTGACACTCGAAGCGGCAGAACTGGCGGGCTTAGGTAAGATTCTGTTACTCGAAGAGCCGCAAGCCGTTTGTTATGACTGGTATGCCCGTCACCAACAAACCGCTGCAGATGAACTTCAACAGATCCCGCTGATTCTAGTGTGTGATGTTGGTGGCGGTACTACCGATTTAAGTTTGATCGAAGCAAGCTTCAACTCAAGCAATGGCGATGACCAAGAACTCGCACTCGACCGTATCGGCGTTGGTGAGCACTTGATGCTAGGGGGTGATAACCTCGATTTAGCCCTTGCTCACCTTGCAGAGCAACGCTTCAATCAAAACAAAAAGCTGAATGCGTCTAGCCTAACCAAGCTTATTCAACAGACTCGCGCCGCAAAAGAGAGCCTGCTTTCTGCTGATGCGCCAGACGATGTGAAGATCACCATGCTGGGCAGTGGTTCAAAACTGCTTGGTGGTACGAAGAGTATTGGTTTAACCAAACAAGAAGTTCATCAGATTGCTCTGGAAGGTTTCTTCCCACTTTCTGAATTCACTGAAGTGCCAGACAAACGCCGCAGCGCGGTGGTTGAGTTCGGCCTGCCCTACGCAGCAGATCCTGCGGTAAGTAAGCACGTTGCCGAATTCCTAGCGACACATCAACAAGTATCTAAAGCCGCATTGGAAAAGTCAGACTCTGTTGAGTTTGATGATACCAAACCTGCAATTCCTGTTGGTGTACTACTCAACGGTGGTGTGTTCAACAGTGAGCTTGTCACCGAACGTATTACTCAACTACTGGGCAATTGGAACGGTGCACCAATCACCGTCTTAGATAACCCTCACCCTGACTGGTCTGTAGCCCTTGGTGCTGTAGCTTTTGGTAAAGCACGCCGTGGTGCACAACTGAAAATCGGTGGCGGTGCCGCTCGTTCTTACTTCTTGCATCTACAAGAGAAGAACAAGATGGGCAAAGCGCTTTGTCTGCTTGCCAAAGGTACTGAAGAAGGCCAAGAAATACGCTTAAACAGCCGTCGTTTCTCGCTGACTTTAGGTGAGCCAGTACGATTTAATCTACTGACTTCAACCCACGATCAAATTGCTCATGACACCGCTATTCAAAATGGTGTGATGGTCAATGTCGACGCTGACTTGTTCTCCCCTCTTCCACCGTATATTTCAACACTGGAAGGTTCAGGTACTGCAGAGCTCCAAGCCAACCAAAAAGAACGCGTCGAAGTATTGCTCGCGTGTCAATTAACAGAAGTCGGCACACTGAAAATGGAGTGTGTGAGTACAGAAGATGACTCTAAACGTTGGTTGCTCGAGTTTGAAGTCAGAAACAAGCAAGGCGATGAGTCTGATACCGCTAAACTTCACCCAAGGCTGGATGAATGTAAGGAATTGATTTCTCGTCTGTACAGCGGCAACAAGAAGAGTGCTGAATCGAAAGAGATCAAAACACTATCGAAAGATCTTGAGAAACGACTCGGTAAGCGTGATGAATGGGACTTCACGACCCTTCGCCATCTGTTTGATACCTTTTCATTAGGTCGTAAACGCCGTCGTCGTTCAGAAGCACACGAGAAGAACTGGCTGCGTTTGGCGGGTTACTCGCTGCGTCCAGGCTTTGGCGATCCGACTGACTCATGGCGTATCGAACAAATTTGGGGCCTTTACCAACAAAACATTCAGTTCCAGAACCACCAAGGTTGGACGGACTGGTGGGTATTCTGGCGTCGAGTTGCGGGTGGCCTGAATCAAGAGCAGCA
Source organism: Vibrio atlanticus (assembly GCF_024347315.1). NCBI lineage: Bacteria > Pseudomonadati > Pseudomonadota > Gammaproteobacteria > Vibrionales > Vibrionaceae > Vibrio > Vibrio atlanticus. The sequence continues at coordinate 2,020,617 of NZ_AP025460.1, forward strand.
AGAGACCATCTTGGCTGATATCGCGAAGTACCTTCACCCAGGTGCAATGAAGAACCCTAAAACGGCTAAAGATGCACAAGACAATGGTTATGAAGCCATGGTGAGATTAGCAGCATCACTTGAGCAACTTGAAGTGGAAGACAAGGTTCTATTAGCGACTTGGTTCTTAAGCAAAGCGATTAACCATAATCAGTTCGAACAGGCTCACTGGTGGGCTCTGGGTCGCTTAGCGTCTCGCACACCGTTATACGGAAGCCAACACAACGTCATTCCAAGAGAGCAAGCAGAACAGTGGTTACCAAAGCTGCTTGACCAGAATTGGCAGAAAGAGCAGATGATTGCCTTCGCGGCTGTGATGATTTGTCGTAAGACGGGTGACCGTCAGTTCGATATCTCTGATGACTACCGTGCTCAAGTTCTTGAAAAGTTAAAGCAAAGCAAGGTGCCAGAGTCTTGGCTAACGCTAGTAAGTGAAGTTACTGAGCTTTCTGAGAGCGAGTCTAAGCGCGTGTTTGGTGATGCATTACCAAGCGGCTTGAGCCTAATTAATAGCTAGCTTTAAAAACGATTAGCTTTAGCTGTTAATGAGTAAAGAAGCTAACGAGAAAAGAAAAAGCCACTTTCGGTTCGTTGAAAGTGGCTTTTTTATTGGTGGCTTAAGGCTGGTATGTTTAGTCGACTTATCGCTTTTTGGTTAAGAGCCTCAGCCGTGTTGCAGTTCATCATTGTTAATGTTTCGTTCCAGTTGGATTGATAGGAAAATCCGTATTTTCATAAATATCAGATAACTTTTTCGGTTTTTTCTCTTTGGCTCCTTTGTTCGATTGATTATGAGTTTCGCTTAAAAGCCATTCCTCATGCATCTTTGCTGAATCCAAAAACTCTGGATCTTCCATTGCTTCCTTGCGAAGTTTATTTACACGTTCGAGAGTATCCCAAATCATAATACTTCACCTCCACTAAGGCAGTAATATTAAGATAGCTCAAACACACAAAACTTCAACTAACCCAATGAGATAGCGATCTCAATTTCGTAATTTGCCCACTTTAAAAAAGTGGAAGCGCTCATTTTCAATTGAGCTCAGACAGTGGGTATTCCCCATGATCTTCAAAGATCATCAGGTATAAAAAAAGCGAGCTTAATGCTCGCTTCTTGTCTGTCTATCTGTTGATCGGATCGCCAACACTCGCACGACTAAATCAAACCAACTTAAGCACGGTTACCAATTTTAACCGTACCATTTGTAGCAAACCAAAGTGCTTCTGAACGACGGCGACCTAGTAAGATCGGGCCATCATCGTAGAACAAAAAGTTTTTCCAATGCTTCTTGAAAACCGACCATTTGGTTTCAAGAACATTGTATTTTTCGTAGCAAAAATAAACAGTTACGTCATCTTGCCAATCAATGAAGTTAAGGATTTCTTCTGGCATTTCAGGCTCATCGGCTTCCCAATTTGCCATCCAGCTGATCTCTTCGTTCCAGTTAGATGCCTTGCTCGGCCAATCTTGCGAACTTAGTCTTTCTGCATCCGGGCTTTGAGGGCTCACGTTTTCTTTCCAAAACTGAGATGCCCTTGCCTGTGTCATTGGTTTTATCTTTTCCAAATCTTCAGCGGGTAGTGGCATTGACTGGTGAGTGAAAATCCATTTTCTTTGGTATTCTTCCAAAGTTGTATATGACATCAAAATTCCTCAAATATCTTCTCAGGCTTATGGGCTTACCATGCCTATATGTTCTTTCGATACAGCGATGACTTCATTTTATTTATGTTCTCCGCTGTATCTAAATTCAATGTTTGACACTCACACGGAGCGTTTATCTTGCCAGTTTGGGTTTACCAGTGCCGTCAACACGTGATCTTCCCATTTACCGTTAATCTGTAGGTAATCTTTGGCAAAACCTTCTCGAACAAAACCAAGATGCTCTAATACACCCGCACTTCGTTCGTTGTGAGGCATGTAGCCCGCCATTAAGCGGTGCATGTTCTGCACATCAAACATGTAGTCTTTAGCCATGCTCAAGCCTCTGCGCATGTAACCGTGGCCCTGTGCACTTTGCGCCAATGAGTAACCGACATTACAAGCGTAGAACGGGAAACGAGACAAATTACTGAACGATATGGTACCTAACATTTCATTTGAATCGGCATTAATCAACAAGCAATAATAGCCTAGCCCCAATTTATGGAGTTCGTTTAACTTAATCAGCCGTTGAGCCCAATCCGCTCTGTCAAAGAACGCACCCTCTCGGGTCGGTTCCCAAGGCTTAAGGTACTCTCTGTTCACCTGAAAGTACTCACTGATCATGCTCGCATCATAGATCTCAGCCGTTCGTAAAATTAGGTTGCCATCACGTTTATCAATACGTTGCTGCGTACTCGAATCTTCCATAGTCTTGTTCTTATTCTTTTGTCTCTTTTTTCGTTACCGCCTCACTCTTACCGAATTTAGCAGTCTAATATCATCAGCTCTTTCTGATACCGTAATCACGAAGCTTATTCGCAATTGAGGTGTGAGATACATTCAAACGTTTAGCAAGCTTACGGCTTGATGGGAATGACTGATAAAGCTTCTCTAAAATCTGAGATTCATAGTCTTTCATGATCTCGTCTAGCGAGCCGTCTAAGCTTAAATTCGCCATTCCAGCAGTCATAGTGTCAAGCTGTGGCAGGTGGAATTGCTCAACCGTTAACGTATCTGAATCCAACTCTGTTAGTGCACGTAGAACCATGTTGTCTAACTGACGAATATTGCCTGGCCATTGGTAGTTACCTAATTGGTCGACTAGTTCTTGAGTCAACTTTGGTTTCAACATCCCTAACTGCTGTGCGTACTTTGCAACGAATAGCTCCAGTAATGGCGCAACATCGTTTGAACGTTCACGCAAAGCAGGAATCGATAAAGTCAGTACGTTCAAGCGGTAGAACAGATCTTCACGAAACGAGCCCGAGTCGGCTAATTCAGAAAGGCGATGGCGCGTTGATGCGATAATACGAACATCCGCGTGCATCTCTTCTTCTTCACCAACACGACGGAATGAACCATCTTGTAGGAAACGCAGCAGTTTGATTTGTAGATGCGGGCTCATTTCGCCGATTTCATCTAAAAATACCGTACCGCCATTCGCTTGTTCGAAGATGCCTTTATGACCTTGTTCATGGTTGAATGAGCCCGGTGCATGTCCAAACAATTCCGTTTCTGCTACGTCATCAGGCATTGATGCACAACTTAGAATCAAAAATGGAAAAGAAGATCGATTTGAACGGTTATGACACGATTTCGCCAGCATCTCTTTACCCGTACCTGTATCCCCTTCAATAAGCAGAGGTTGATCTAGCATAGCCAGCTTCTTAGCTTGACTGATCAAGGCTTTATGGCGATTAGAGACACCAACAAAGTGTTCAAAACCTAGGTTATTCTGTTCAGGGATGGCGTCTGGCGCGTTCATTTCTTGGTTACAAGAACGAATCGTCATTACTGCACTCGCCAGTACCGCTTCGTTGACATCACCACCTAGATAAATAGGCAGAATTTCAATAGAGAAATCTAGGCCATCTAGTACCACGACTTCACGATGACGCGTTACATCGCCTTCAATCCAACGAGCGAAGTTAAAGCTAGGAACGAACGTCGCTAGTGGCTCACCGATCACTTCTTCTTCTTGTTTGTTGAAGAGGTTCAATGCAGCGTGGTTTGCCATGTCGACTGAGCCTTTAAGGTCAATCGCAATCACAGGATCAGGTAGGTTTGCCAGCAGGGCAATCAGTTCTGTGTTATGCCTTTCGCTTGGCATAAACTGGATTTTACGTACATCCTTCACACCTGAAATTCGGCGAATTTCAGCCATAAGTTCACTAAAAGCATCAAAATTAATATCCGGGCAATTTAGGTAAATAATACCTTTAACATCAATTTCGATTCCTCGTAAATCAATGCTTTTTGAGGCCAAGATATCGAGCAACTCACGCGTTAAGCCGAGTCTGTCTTCACACAATACTTCAAGACGCACAAATAGTCCTATTATAGGTGTCAGGATAAGTTGACAGTAGTGTGAATTAAGCTCTAAGTTCAGTCAAGAAGAAGAGTAAACATATGTTTACTCTTCGCTCGCAAATCACTCAACTTCCTTGTGTATATAGACTTTATAGGAAGGTAATTCGCTTTATTTCCTACATTTCAATTTTAAGCACTTCGCTTTACTTTAAGGTAATGCGCTTTATTTCATAAAGGACGGCTTTGCGAAGGTCGGATAGTTTTACTTTTCGCTCATTATGCCAAGGCATAGGACGCAGCAATGTCATGGCTTTTAAGCCCAGTCTCGCAGTGAGGATGCCGACACCGAGCCCCTGCCCTGCACGAGCTGAGACTTTACCCGCAAGATCCATCGAGACTAAGTCCATACTCGCATCAATCGCGAGTTCACTGGCTCCTGCAGCGGCCATGTTGATTAACACCAACTTGAACAACTTAATGCGAGACCAATAGCCAAGCTCAATACCATAGACGTCGGCAAGCTTGTCTATCATGGTGAAATTACGCCATGCCACCAGCAACATATCAGCAGCAGCCAATGGACTCACTGCAACCAAGGCCGCCGATTCGGTCGAGAACTTAGTGACGATTTGAGTCGCCACTTTATCTTGCTGAGCAACAACCAACGCATCGTACATATCCAACACTTCAGCATCGCTGTGCGCAGGATTAATGCTGTTTCGCCACTTATCATAAGCGGGTGATTCAGCGATAATACCGCCCTGCTTGGCAATGTTTTCACAGAATGCTTTACCTTTACCAACACTCTGGCTTTGTAACAGCTCTTCACTCTGCTCTTGTACACTGAAATGATCTTTCAGCGAACGCAGCCTCCACAACTCTTTGCCTATTGCGCCTAAACCTAATGAAGCAATGGCAGCGATGAAACCTGCCCAACCTAAAGCTAGCCAGTCAGCGGTTTGAATAGCAGTAATGACAGAGTCAATCGCCTGCCATCCGACTAGGCCAGAGAAAGCGACAAGTAAGCCCGTTCCAAACCACTTCTTCTTTTTACTCGGTCGAATCACTTGTTCCAGTTGCTGCTCTGCGTCACCATCAAGGTCGGTTTCCACTTGTGGTGCAACGGGCACAAACTTCTCTTGTTCCGTGAATAGCTTTTGAGCACCCAAATCTGGGGTAACTTCATTCTTATCCGGCTCATCGAACGAGGTCTTCAACGGTTCATCAAAGACCTGTTTCGTTTTTAATTCACTCATTTCAATTGCCTCAATTACTTCAACTTGTCGCCAATGAGATACTCTAAAACCTTGTCGATTCTTAGATGCTGACAAGGCTCGTCAGAGTGCTGCTCCATCGGCCTAAAGCTCGTAAAATCAAACTGGTTGGTTTCCCAATACTGTTTGTTTGGCAGTTTACGCGGCACCTCTCCCGGATACATGGTTTGAGGGACATTATCTAAAGTCACACCTTGCAACGCCGGAACATTGTCTGAGCCTGACGAGATATAACCCGCGCTGGTCGCTTGAATAGACGCAATGCTCATGCAACTCATGTCGATGTGTTCAAACGCCGCCTGTTGCCAAGCAGGGTGTACCATCTGCTGTAACAGCGATACCAAGTTCGGATGTTGATCCGGTGTCACATGGTCAGCCTTAGTGGCAGCAAACAAGATCTTGTCAATCTTCGGCGCAAACAAGCGTCTTAGCATATTGCTTCGCCCGTACTTAAAGCTCTTCAATAACTGTTCTAACGCACCACGCATGTCCATGAAAGAGTCATAGCCTGCGTTAAGTGGTTGTAAGCAATCCACCAACACGATTTGTCTGTCGAACGTGGCAAAGTGATTCTTGTAGAACGCTTTGACGACCTTCTGTTGATACTCTTCATAACGCGCTTTTAAAACCGCATAGTTGCTGGTTTTTGAGAACTTACCCTCGGGAGCAGCGCACGGAAAAAATTGCAGCACAGGCGCGCCTTCAAGCTCACCCGGCAATACGAATCGACCCGGTTGTACCCAGTGCAATCCGTTATCCTTACAAGTATGAAGGTACTGAGTATAGCTATCGGCAATCGCGACCAGTTTCTTTTCTTCTGCTTCGGCTAGCAAGTCAATGTCGCCACGTATTGTGTTCCACTGTTGCGAATAGGTTTCTCTATCGCCTTTCAACGCGGCAAATTGAGATTGACTCCAAGTATCAAAATCCATGTCCAACAAAGGTAAATCAAGCAGCCATTCGCCCGGATAATCAACAATATCGAGATAAAGGGTGCTGTTTTTGCTCAGCAGCTTCTTTGCGCCTTTAGCTGGCTTATATTTAATTGCTAGACGAATCTCACTAACATCTCGCGTTGGCACTGGCCATTCTGGTGGTTGTGCATTCAACGACTCCATCGCTTCATCATAAGAGAAACGTGGGATCATCATGTTTTGTTGCGGGATGCGCTTTGCGCCAATAATTCTGCCATCTCTCGCCGATGCAAGTAGAGGCAGATTTTTGTGGGTAGACGTATGAAGAAGCTGATTAACCAGCGAAGTAATGAATGCTGTCTTACCCGCACGAGAAAGCCCCGTGACCGCTACTCGAATGTGAGAATCCGTTCCTCTGCTTATAAAGTCACTCATTTCTTGAGTTAGGTGTTTCATTTGAACGACTCCGTGATAATTAGGCCAGCCGGTTATGATAATAGATAGGCTAGCCTATGTTCTTTCCCTATTAGGGTTGTTTGTATGCTTTTTCTTTTTCTTTTGCTTGTTCTTTTACTAATAGTGGTGAGTATGCAATACCCATTCTTAATGCTAGATGAATAAAAGCCCCTGACTACATTCATAATCAGGGGCTTTAGAATTTTTGCACGATATCCGACGTTTAATCGTCTTCAATCAACTTGTAGATAACAAACAGTGCAATCTCTGCAATTAGCCAAAGCGCACATGTAATCGTCACGTATTTATTATCAAAGATACTGATCCCTTTCAAGATCAGGTCGTAGCCAACAAAAGCACCAATCACCACTGCTAAGATAATCTGTAGGATCTGAATAAAACGAGGCATTCCTCTCTCCTATGTTCTTATATCAAACTATGTGTTTATCACTATATCATTGATAATAAGACAAAAGTGCAGAGAATGCTGCACTTTTGTCTTTAACTTTCTGTCAAAAATTGCAATTCAAACGCTGAAGTTAGCGACAATTACGATTTTTTGGCGTCGGTTAATTACGCTTTCTCAGCTTCAGCAATCTTCACTTTCCACGTGTCAGGGCCGATCTGGTGCGCGTTCACGCCATTAGAGTCAACCGCAACCGTTACCGGCATATCTTCAACTTCAAACTCGTAGATCGCTTCCATACCGAGATCTTCAAACGCAACCACACGTGCTTTCTTAATTGCTTTTGCAACAAGATAAGCGGCGCCGCCAACCGCCATCAGGTAAACTGACTTATGTTGTTTGATTGATTCAACGGTCGCAGGGCCACGTTCTGCTTTACCAATCATGCCCATAATGCCAGTTTCTTCTAGCATCATGTCGGTGAACTTATCCATACGAGTAGACGTTGTCGGGCCAGCAGGACCTACCGCTTCATCACCCACAGCATCAACAGGGCCAACGTAGTAAATGAACTTACCTTTCAGGTCGACGCCTTCTGGTAAACCTTCACCACTTTCAAGCATGCCTTGAATACGCTTATGCGCTGCATCACGACCCGTTAAGATCTTGCCTGATAGAAGAACCGTTTCGCCGGTCTTCCACTCTTGAACATCTTCTTTAGTAATTTCATCAAGGTTAACACGGCGTGTATTCGCGCCTGCTTCCCAAGTAATATCTGGCCACTCTTCTAACTTAGGTGGTGTTAGCTCTGCTGGGCCGCTGCCGTCTAATGTGAAATGTACGTGACGTGTCGCTGCACAGTTCGGGATCAAGCAAACAGGCTTAGAGGCTGCGTGCGTTGGTGCTGTTTTGATTTTCACGTCAACCACAGTCGTTAGACCGCCAAGACCTTGTGCGCCAATGCCTAGTTTGTTTACACGGTTGAAGATATCTAAACGAAGCTCTTCTTCTGCGTTCTCTGGGCCTTTGTCGATCAACTCTTGAATATCGATGTGTTCCATCAGAGATTCTTTAGCGAGTACCGCGGCTTTCTCTGCCGTGCCGCCAATACCTATGCCTAGCATGCCCGGTGGACACCAGCCCGCACCCATTGTTGGTAGCGTCTTCTCTACCCACTCAGCAATATCATCAGAAGGGTTCAGCATAACCATCTTGGTTTTGTTCTCAGAACCGCCGCCTTTTGCTGCGATTTGAATTTCAACTTTGTTGCCTGGAACCATATTAATGTGAACAACCGCTGGTGTGTTGTCTTTGGTATTAATACGCTTACCTGCAGGGTCCATTAGGACAGATGCACGCAATGGGTTATCTGGGTTGTTGTAAGCTTGACGAACGCCTTCATCAACCATCTGTTGTACTGTTTGATCCGTTTCCCACCTAACATCCATACCGATGTTCACGAAACAAGTAACAATACCCGTATCCTGACAAATTGGACGATGGCCTTCCGCAGACATACGCGAGTTGATAAGAATCTGAGCGATTGCATCTTTTGCTGCTTGGCTCTCTTCTTTCTCGTACGCTTTTTCTAGGGCTTGGACAAAGTCTAAAGGGTGATAATAAGAAATGTACTGAAGTGCGTCAGCGACACTGCTGATCACATCTTGCTTACGAATAACCGTCATTGCATGCCTCTTTATTGTTCTGGTTCCATGTGGGTTCATCGTTTGGCTATGTGTGCCGAATCGGATTAGATGGTTTAGCTTTTTATTGTGTTGAGCTGTATTTAGTTGCTTTAGCAATCGCTTGCATAGCTGTAAACTAAACCACTTGGATTACTCCGTTCTAATCAAGAACCCATTTTATTTTCAATTTATGATACTCTTGCTTCCTCTCACACGCCATGCAGTGATCGAACTCTTTGTCACAAATTAAACAAATGAATAACAACGAATTTCGCTCTATCCAAATCAAGCCGCTTGAATATCAATCAACTTTAGCTAAACAGCTGTTTTCTCATATTGAAAGCGTGCCGTGGGCAATGCTATTACGGTCGGCCTCAGAAAGCCACGTTGATAGTCGATACGACATTTTGGTTGCTCAACCCATCGCCACCTTTGAGACGATCGGTTTAAAAACGACCGTTAATGTTAACGAGACGTGCGAGGTTTCAGAGTCAGACCCTTTCGAACTACTCGACCAATATCAACAGCAATTACTACCCGCAACCAGTGAGCATCCTGAACTGCCTTTCATTGGTGGCGCTTTAGGCTATTTTAGCTACGATTTGGGACGACGAGTAGAAGCTCTGCCCTCTCTTGCTAAGCGTGATATTTCTGCGCCAGACATGGCGGTTGGATTGTATGAATGGGCTGTGATTGTTGATCATAAGCTTAAAGCTGCGTTCCTTGTTGGGCAAAACATTGATATCCATTGGGATTGGTTGACTCAACAACAATCGCCAAGCCAACAAGCAGAACGAACTCATCAGAAGTTTGGATTAACCACCCCATGGCAATCCAATATGACTGAACAAAGTTATGCCAATAAGTTCGATAGCGTTCAAGAGTACTTGTTATCGGGTGACTGTTATCAGATAAACCTTGCTCAGCGCTTCAATGCCCAATACCAAGGCAGTGAATGGCTCGCTTATGAAAAGTTAGAGCAGTACAACTCAGCTCCATTCTCTGGTTTTATCCGTTTAGCAGGCTGCACCATTCTCAGTGTCTCCCCTGAGCGTTTTTTAGAGCTCAATAGTGGCACCATTGAAACCAAGCCGATCAAAGGGACACGTCCTCGTTCTGAAGATTCCATGATTGATGACGCTAATGCTCAAGACCTGTTAACTGCTGAGAAAGATCAGGCAGAAAACCTGATGATTGTCGACCTCCTGCGCAATGACATAGGTCGAGTCGCTAAGCCGGGATCGGTTCATGTACCCAAGCTCTTCGATATAGAGAGTTTCCCTGCTGTGCACCACTTAGTGAGCACGATAAGGGCAGAGCTTGATGTCCAATATTCAGCACATGACCTATTAAGGGCTTGCTTTCCCGGGGGGTCGATTACCGGCGCTCCAAAAGTTCGCGCGATGCAGATCATTGAGGAGCTAGAGCCTCATCGTCGCTCGGCGTATTGCGGCAGTATCGGTTATATCAGCCGTAATGGCAGAATGGACACCAGCATTACGATTCGTACCCTAGTGGCAGAAAACAATACGCTTTATGCTTGGGCTGGAGGAGGTGTGGTATTTGATAGTGATTGCGTATCTGAATATCAAGAGACTCTGGATAAGTTAAGCCGTATCCTACCGGTATTAGCCACTAAATAGTTTAATCTTTGCTGCGGGCAATATAGCTACGATATCGCGTTATCGAAATAGCATATAGAATTACGGTGACGTTAATTCTATATGCTTTAATTAGCTAAGTGAGTTATAACCCACTCAGCTTCTTCTTTTACACTAGCTTAGAATGTGTATGTCGTCGCTAAATAGAATGAGCCTAGTGTATGAACATTAGATAACTCTTTGTTCTTTTCATCTTTCACTTTGATATCAGCCGCTTCCCAATCAATACCTGCACGTAATGCTAGAGCTGGTGCAGCAGGAATTGCGTACTCTACGCCCACCCCCATTTTTATACCAGATACGGTTGATGACTTAGTCGCAAAGTATTTATTATTACCACTGTTTTCAATTTCTGAATTTAAAAAGCTATAACCTAAAAGTGCATAAGGTCGAAGACCAATATCGAACGTATAACCAACATTCGCAGCAACGCTAATTGAACTAAAATCTGTTGTGAATGCTTTTGAACTGCCTACTTTTGTTGTAGACGTTCCATATTTAGTATATTGGCCTTCGATACCAATAATACGGTTGATCTGATAACCGGCAATGAGTTTATAAGAAGGTGATTCAGTTTCAGTTGTTGTGGTTTTGCGAGTTATGGCCTTACCAAAACCACCATCATCAAGTTCAGTTGAACCAGCTCCTACTCCGATATAGAAACCATTTGGGTCTTTTTGTGCAGCCACTGCAGATAAAGGTGCAATTAGAGCAAGCGTCACTATCATTTTTTTCATATCGAATCCATTTTTATAGTTTTTCAAACCTCCTTAATATAATTAATAAAAGCGACCAATAAAGTAAGTGAACGTATAGCATTGTCAGCTCACTTGTTACATTGACAATATACTCAAGACATTAGAGACAAATCAATAACGTTGCATATTCACTCACTACAAAGGCAATGATATTTATTAGCCCCACTTATTCAGCATTATCACTAAGTCGTTAGCGGTATAGGGTTTACTCAATATATCGTCCATACCAGATTCAATACACAACTCTCGCTCTTCTTTTGTCGTACCAGCGGTCAATGCAATAATTGGTTGGCTATACCCTGAACTTCGCAGTTTCTTCGTCGCTTCAAAACCATCCATGACTGGCATCCGACAATCCATAAACACAATGTCATACTCATTATTCGACGCTAATTCCAAACCTTCTATACCATTACCGGCAATCGCTGGCTCTATTTCGTATTTGCGTAGCATTTGTTGGATGATGATCTGGTTCATCTTAATATCATCAACCACCAGCACTTTAAGCAATGTCAATTCAACCTCAGACTCAAAACCTTTGGCGACACTATCGCGCTCAGCCAGTGTATCGACAACTTGAAGAGGGAGTGAAATGGTAAATGTCGTACCCGAACCAACAATACTGCTCACCTCAATGTCTCCCCTCATTAACGCAACTAGCTTGCGACAAATCGCTAAACCAAGCCCTGTCCCTTCGTAATTTCGGCTACTTGAGTTATCGGCCTGTGTAAAAGGTTCAAACAGTGTCTTAATAGCAGATTGAGCAATACCAACGCCACTATCCTCAACAGAAAAAATAAATTGGTCGTTAAGCCATTTTATCTCTACGCTCACATGGCCTTGATCGGTGAATTTAATTGCATTGCCGATTAAGTTCACGAACAATTGAGTAATACGCTCTAAGTCACCGTAGAAGTGACTGGGTACCCCATCGGTTACATTGACATCAAACTGGATCTGCTTTTCAATCGCTCGATTGGTAAAAATACTATCAATGGTATTTTTCAAATCTTGGAGTGCAAATGTTTTGGGAATTAATTCCAGCATACCCGCATTGATTTTACTGTAATCGAGAAGGTCATTAATGATGGTTCTAAGAAACTCACCGGATTGGCTCAAGTTATTCACGATCTCACGTTGAGAACTGCTCAGTTCGGTGTCGCTTATCAACTCCGCACTACCAAGAAGACCATTGAGTGGGGTTCTCAATTCATGGTTAATCATGGCGACAAAGTCACGCGTTGCCCTTTCGGACTCTTCCGCTCGTTTACGTGATTCTATATTTCGGTTAATCGCAAGTTGATGAGTTAACGCACTGCAGATGAGGTCGGTCACCAACAACAGTTGGCTTTGGATGAATTCGTAGTCTTGATCTAACAACCTGACCTGAACGATTAACGCGCCCACAATCACTTTTTCGACCTCTAATGGCACGGTAAGCAAGCAACCTTGCCAATGAGGTTCTTGAATGTCTTTCTCTATTACCTCGACTGTTTCATCACCATAGTCATGGGTTTGTAACTGAGGGATTAGATTGGGGGGTAACACCAAGCGACTGGCTTCAATTAGATAACTGTTAGTTACACTCGCCGTCAATTGGGACAACATCACGTCATCGAGATCACTCCTCAGAAACGCGCGTCCGAAATCAATCAACAGGTTGTCGATTTGTTCTTGGAATTCGATCCGTCGAATATTCGCATTTGAACGCTTTTCTAATTGGCGCAACGCAAGTTCAAGCTGTTGATTGGCCTCAAACAGTTCGAGACTCTTTTGCTCCAACAAGGCTTCAGCCGCTTTCCGTGCTGCTATTTGACGTTTAAGTTTTTTCTCTTGGGCAGATGCCAGATCCATATCACTTTTCTACTTTGAGATTAAACCTAACCACACTTTGGTCATCATTCTGAGGTGTCATTTCTACCACGATGGTTTCACCATGATAGTCAGCACACCCCTCGATTAATCCCAAACAAACGTGAGACATGCATCGTGCGCTTTTATAGTCAAAAACAAGTTGCGCTTCGGTCGTGGTGATAAAGCTAAATTGTGGAGGCTCAGCATCTGGGTAGAGCTTCTTCACTTCTACGTGAATGTAACGCTCTACGTGCTGAATAAATTGAAAAGTGGTGTTGCTATGAGCGAGGCTCGCTTTATTCGGTAATGAGGCCAGTAAGTTCTTAAAAACCGATTGTCCAAAAACACGTTGCAGGCTCGCTGCATCAATATCGGTTTTCTTACTTAAGTTTATAATCAATCGAACAAGATCTTTGTGGTCGTAACTTCCGACTGATGTGTAGATCCCTTCATCTTCTGACATCTCTAGAACTTCTTCCAAAAGCTCTAACCCAAACTTGTCTTCAACAAGCTCTAAAAATTCGGTGAATATGATTCCTTTCATTTCATACCTTTTCTTCTATTTCTTTTTAGAATGGTCCACTAAGTCATTGTTATCAAATTCTTAAACAGAAAATGTACGTTTCATCACCCAATTTATGACATGGATAACGCTTACTAGTAGAAGTACACACATTCAAATATAGCAAAATCCGTCACTCTTAGAAGATTGGGGACATTTACCTTGAAAAACGCCGCTACCCAGCCCCTTCTATTTCCAGTTATTGCCTGTACTAACGGAGGAAAGTGAAGGCAAATTCGAAATTGGTAATCAACACACGGTTATGACTATACTTAAAATCATAATAATCAATATATTGGCTTTATATGAACAAAGATAACTTCCTTCAACAATTCCAGCTCAATTCTACCGTTGGCTATCACCCAGAATCCGTTGAGCGCGTTTCACATATCAATGACGATCAATTGCGTAAAGCAGCAGTGGTAGTCGGCTTAGTGGAACGAGAGGATGGTTTACATGTTATTTTTACGAAAAGAGCCGCTCATTTAAAACATCACCCTGGTCAAATCAGCTTTCCTGGAGGGAAACACGAACTCTCCGATCCTTCTATGCAATTCACCGCACTTAGAGAACTTCACGAAGAGGTCGGAATTCGATCGGATCAGGTTAAAATTGTTGGGCAATTGCCTACTTTGAGTACCATTAGTAAATTTTTAGTTACACCGATTGTTGTAGTGGTCGATTCGGACTATAAACCCATCATCGATGAAAACGAAGTTGCTTCGATTTTTGAGGTGCCCGCCACCTATGTTTTAGACCAAGCCAAGTTACACAGCCACACTGTTAACTTAAAAAAAATCAAGCATCGTGTTTTTGCCATGCCCTTCCAAGAGCACCTAATTTGGGGCGTTACGGCTCAAATCATCCAATCAATGCAGCAACACGTAGTGCAACAAATTACATAGAAACTACGTTTTGTTTAATCCTTGTTAACAAACACAGCCTTTTCCATGGAACAGATTTATTAATCCAATTTTACGCAAACGTTTCCCTGGTATAATTCTGTACAACCCCGCCTTTCGCATAAGATAAACTAATAGCAAGCATGAGCATAAATCACCTGTGGCACGCTATTTTCGTGATCAAAAATCCGTTTTTCGCATATCATGTGACACGCCGTTTCATTACATGATTTAGATCTATTTTTTGTAGAAGAAAATTCTGCAGAATTAGCCCCGACTTATTTCCTGTTCCCAAAAAATGAGTAATTTAACATGAACACAACAACTTCTTCGGCAAATGCCGTTACAGATACAAGCAAGTTTAACTATAAAGATTTTACCTGGTGTCTATCACTATTCGGTACAGCAGTTGGCGCTGGTGTACTATTCCTTCCAATCAAAGCTGGTGCGGGTGGTTTTTGGCCACTAGTTATCCTAGCTTTAATCGCGGCACCAATGACTTGGTTCGCACACAAATCTCTAGCTCGTTTCGTACTGTCTTCTAAGAACCCTGAAGCAGATATTACAGACACAGTTGAAGAACACTTCGGTAAGACTGGCGCGAACCTTATTACTTTCGCTTACTTTTTCGCTATCTACCCAATCGTTCTTATCTACGGTGTTGGTATCACAAACACGGTTGACTCTTTCCTAGTAAACCAAATGGGCATGGAATCTATTCCTCGTCCTCTTCTTTCTGGTGCACTTATCCTTGCTATGACAGCAGGTGTTGTATTCGGTAAAGAGCTGATGCTTAAAGCAACTTCAGCAATGGTTTACCCACTAGTATTCATCCTACTAGCATTGTCTTTCTACCTAGTTCCTGATTGGAACACTTCAATGATGGAAACAAGCCCAGAATGGTCAGCAATGCCTTCTATTATCTGGCTTGCGATTCCAATCATCGTGTTCTCTTTCAACCACAGCCCAATCATTTCACAGTTCTCTAAAGAGCAACGTCGTGTATACGGTGAAGACGCGGTTAAGAAAACTGACGCGATCACTGGTGGCGCAGCAATGATGCTGATGGGTTTTGTAATGTTCTTCGTTTTCTCTGTAGTACTTTCTCTATCTCCAGAGCAACTAGCAACAGCGCAATCTCAAAACATCTCTGTACTTTCTTACCTAGCTAACGTTCACGAGTCTCCACTTATCTCTTACATGGGTCCTCTAGTAGCGTTCGCAGCAATCACTTCTAGCTACTTCGGTCACTTCCTAGGTGCTCATGAAGGTCTTGTTGGTCTAATCAAGTCTCGCTCTGGTTCTTCAATCAGCACGATTGAGAAAGCTTCTCTAGCGTTCATCGTTGTTACAACTTGGATTGTTGCGGTAGTTAACCCAAGCATCCTAGGCATGATTGAAACAATGGGTGCTCCAATGATTGCAGCTATCCTGTTCCTAATGCCTGTATTCGCAATGAACAAAGTACCAGCTATGGCTAAGTACAAAACTTCAGCACCTGTGCAAATCTTTACAGCTTTATGTGGTCTAGCGGCTATTAGTTCTGTAATCTACGGCGCTCTTTAATCTCAAGCCCTTTTTATAAGATGACATTCATCTTATATGGCGAGGTTAGACAAAAAATATAATGATAATAAATGAGCCTCCCTACTCCCCTTGGGAGGCTCTCTTTTTGAGGTAATCGCTATGATTAGTGTATTTGATATCTATAAAATCGGTGTTGGTCCATCGAGCTCACATACAGTTGGACCAATGAAAGCGGGTAAAGAATTTATTGATGACCTACGTTCAATGGGAAAATTGCGCGACATCACTAAAATCACCGTGGACGTATATGGATCACTATCACTGACAGGGAAAGGTCACCACACAGATATCGCAATCATCATGGGTCTTGCTGGCAATACTCCTGAGCGTGTTGATATCGATTCTATTGCAGGCTTCATTGCTCGAGTAGAAGAAACTGAACGTCTACCTGTCGGTATGCACTGTCATACTGTTTCGTTCCCTCGCGACGGCGGAATGAACTTCCACACTAGCAACCTTTCTCTACACGAGAATGGCATGAGCATTCATGCTTGGGTTGATGACGAAGTCGCATATTCAAAAACGTATTACTCAATTGGTGGTGGTTTCATCGTTGACGAAGAGAACTTCGGCAAAGAAGAAGAAAACCCAATTAAAGCACCTTACGAATTCACAACAGCGGAAGAGCTGGTTAATCAGTGTAAAGAAAGTGGTCTTTCTATCAGTACACTGGTTATGAAAAACCAAGCGGCTTTCCACTCAGACGAAGAGTCTCGCACTTACTTCGCTAACATCTGGAAAACGATGCGTGAGTGTATGGATCGCGGTATGAATACTGAAGGTATCCTGCCTGGTCCACTGCGTGTACCTCGTCGTGCAGCAGCACTTCGCCAACAACTGATCACGTCAGAAAAAACAACTAACGATCCAATGACGGTTGTTGACTGGGTGAACATGTTTGCTTTCGCAGTAAACGAAGAGAACGCAGCTGGCGGTCGTGTAGTAACGGCACCAACAAACGGCGCATGTGGCATCATCCCTGCTGTATTGGCTTACTACGATAAGTTCATTCAAACAGTGACAGAGAAAGACTACATCCGTTACTTCGCAGCTTCTGGCGCGATCGGTGGTCTTTACAAGCGTAACGCTTCTATCTCTGGTGCTGAAGTTGGCTGTCAGGGTGAAGTTGGCGTGGCATGTTCTATGGCTGCTGCTGGTCTTGCTGAGCTTATGGGTGGTAGCCCAGAGCAAGTATGTATGGCTGCAGAAATCGGCATGGAGCACAACCTAGGTCTAACGTGTGACCCAGTTGCTGGCCAAGTACAAGTTCCATGTATTGAGCGTAACGGTATTGCTGCAGTTAAAGCAATCAACTCAACTCGTATGGCACTTCGTCGCTCTTCTGCCCCTACTGTTTCTCTAGATAAAGTTATCGAAACAATGCTAGAAACCGGTAAAGACATGAACGCTAAATACCGTGAGACTTCTCAAGGTGGTTTGGCAGTTAAGGTGGTTTGTTAATTAGCATTAGTTTGTTAATAGTTTTCGAATCAATTTGCTTTTAATGAGCAGATAATAAAAAGGAACGCCGAGGCGTTCCTTTTTTGTATCTGAAATTTGGCGAGGTATTTACTCAGCTCGCCAAATAGCCAGATTAAATCACTTGCGAGATAAGCAAGAAGCAACCAAACAACAATGAGAAAAGCATCATTGGTCGGCCACCTTCAACGCTGTATCTATCTTCCGCTACTTTCATAAAGCGTTGCTTATGAACCATCACCAGAGGAACAAAAACAGCCAAGAACACTAAGATGATGCCTGCATAGTTCAACACTTGTAGGAACTTATCTGCAGCAAGCAGTGAACCCGCCAGTGGCAAGATGAAACTAATGCAGTAAGTGACCGCTGTGTTTTGGTTAAACATGTCTCTGTTCTGGTTGAACAAAGACATCGCTACACCAAAGAAAGAGGTCAACAACGCCAAGCCGGTGAAGGTAGACAGAACGTTACCCACCCAAGGAGACTGAGCCTCAAAAGCCGCCATCAAATCTGATACGTTCTTGAAGCTTCTAAATTGCTCTTCGCTCAAGTTACCCACTACCGCAAACAACCAACATAAGTAACACACTAATGGGATCAGAGAACCGACGATCACCATGTTGCGCAGCTGTTTGTCTGTCGCTTCGTGGTTGTAAGAAACCAAGGTTGGAATCACAACCATAAAGCCAAAGCTCGTAAACAGGATGGCACTGGTTTTGATTAGATCGACGTGGTCGTGGCTGGTTACCTGAATCAAGTTTTCTTGCGTCATACTTGGTGCCAAAAACACCATGGTTGCAAACAAGCTTGCTAGCATCACAAAGAACAATGCGCGGTTGAGCTTATCAATCACTCCGGTGCCACTTGCGACTACAGCACCAGCAAGTAAAGTAAACGTGATTTGGCTCGTCGTTGCGCTAATGTCTACACCTAAGTTAGACAGTAACTTACTCAGCAAATCACCCGCACCCAGAATGTAGGCCATCAATAGGCAAATCAATAACGCGTAAAGTAGGCCGTTGGTAATCAACTGCCCTTGTTTGCCCAAGGTTTTTCGGGCAATAGAGTTTAATCCTAGACCGCCACCCGCTTTGATGGTCGCTTCTAGAAGTAGTAATGCTGCATAAGTCGTACCGAAGCAGATCAGTACCATCAGCAGTGTGCCGTAAAGCAATCCGAATTGAGCTAATACCATTGGGATCGCAAGCATACCAGCACCGAGAGCGGTACCAGCGATAATTAGGGAGCTACCCATCATTTTAATATTCATTGTTTTTAACTTATTTGTTTAGTTTTTATAGATGTGAGTCTTCGTTCATCGAGCGGATGACAAAGGAGTTCAGATAGAAATAAAGTTATAAAACGAATAACAATAGGAGCGATAAGCGGTAAAGAAGCGTGCAGAGACGTTGTCGAACAGGGCGTTCAAAGGGGAGCTTGTCTTAAAAGAGGTAAAACGAGAAGCGTGAGTTAGCATTAACTGATGTGGTGAACCTTCCGTAGGTTCAATAATCGGCGATGTAATCTTGAATTTCATGTATGTGTCCAATAATTAAGTCACATTCCATAGTATTTGAAGCAGCGTATCCATTGCTGCCCTACCTCTGTCATTAGAGGTATTTTCATCTTATCGAATGAGCTTTGAAACACAACGCTATAACCACATTTTTTGCTATTAAATTGAACAAAATAGCCATTTGGATACAAATCGACCACCAAACCGCGTAAAACAATAATCATTATTAATAAAAAGCGGAACTATACCCCCCCACCCCATTAACAACAAAGCTTGTATAAAGAGCACCCAAACATATATGACAGCTACAAAAAAGGCGCTCTTGTAAGCGCCTTTCGTTCGATTATAGCTTTTAAGACTATACCTTGAAAGCTATAGTATTGAAGACTGTTGCCCTGATAACTGTATCTTTGAAATCTACAGCATCGAAGACTTTAGCATCACAAACTACAGCATCGAAACCTTATTCACCGCGGTAGATACAACCCGCTGTGCATGTTTCTTTAATCTCAACCTTGCTCAAAAGTGACAAGCTTGGTTTAAGTTCATTCCAGATCCATTTAGCCAATACTTCACTTGTCGGGTTTTCTAAACCTTCAATGTCGTTTAGGTAGTAGTGGTCTAAACGGTCGTAAATTGGTTTGAATACAGCTTTAATTTCAGAAAAGTCGATTACCCAACCTGTATGCGGGTCAACTTCGCCTTCTACGTACAAACGAACAAGAAAAGAGTGACCATGCAAACGACCGCACTTATGCCCTTCTGGCACGTGTGGAAGATGGTGGGCTGCTTCAAACATAAACTCTTTGTATAACTCAGTTCTCATTGTGTTTCTCAGGCTAAAAAAATGACACGCAATATTACGTAAAACCAATACACACTACAAGTTCTATCACCACTGTACGGCCTTATTAGCGGCAAGGGGGGAGCTTGTTGCTAGCCACTCACTTGAGTCACAATAAAACACATATAAAGATGGCTTGAAAATCACCATACGCTTAACCTTCCCACCTAACGAGAAACAAACCCGCTACATCACAGAAACATAACCACAACCGGAGTGTGGTCACACAATTTATCATACCCCATAGGTGGTAGGGCCGCTTACACGTAAAGTATGCGTGTCATTATAATTAATAAAAACAAACACCTTATGCGCTCAACAATCACCTTTAAAATCCTAGTAGCCCTCGCCGTTGTGTTCACTTTCTTGCTTGCAATATCGACTTACTTTCAATATTCGCAGCAAAAGCAACTTGTAAACTCTGTGTTAAGTGAGCAGCTTCACGATAAGGCAAGTAACTATTTCGATAGCCTCAATATGATGATGCTAACAGGAACCATGGCACAGAAAGAGACCCTTCGTCAGAAAGCGTTAGCGCAAGAAGGCATTGAAAATGTTCGTGTACTGCGCGCCGATGCAGTGAGCAAATTGTACGGACCTGGCAATGACAACCAAACACCTATTGATGATATCGATAAACGAGCGCTAGCAGGCGAAACTGTTATCGAACCCTTTTCTGCCGATTGGGGTAAAGGCTTGGTTATTGCTCTGCCAATGAAGTCGAGCGAGAACTATCGCGGCACCAATTGTGTGGCATGTCATATGGCACCAGAAGGTGAAGTATTAGGTGCAATTCGACTTGAATATAACCTTAGCCATGTCAACTCGCTGATCAATACTCAAACGATGACAGCGATCGGTATCATGGCAGTGATCTCCTTTGCCGGATTCGTTCTTACTATGGGATTGATTCGTAAGATTATCGTTCGCCCTCTTCAACAAACCTCTCGGTTTATGACCCAAGTAAGCAGCGATAAAAACCTGTCCACTCGTTTGCCCGAACAAAGTAAAGATGAGATTGGCACGCTGGCTAACGCCATCAACTCGTTCATGGGAACCGTTTCTAACAGCTTAGAAAAGGTACAAGATACTTCGCACAAACTGAATGCGTCAGCCAATCAACTGACTAGCGTTGCTCAAATTACCGAGCAAGCCGCCAGCGATCAACAAAACGAAACCACAGAAGTGCAAAACAATGTCGAAGGAATACAAGCACAACAGGTCAATGTAGAACAAGCCACTTTAACCGCGTCAGAACTCATCAATCACACCTCAGATGTGGCTTGTAAGAGTGCTAACCAAGCACATGATGCAAGTAGTGAGATTAAGAATCTAGTGAGCAGTATCGAAGAAGTGAAACAAAAGATACAAACACTTAATGAGCAAACTGGAGAAGTCTCTTCAATATTGAGTGTGATTCGTGGCATTGCCGACCAAACCAACCTTCTAGCCTTGAATGCAGCGATTGAAGCGGCTCGAGCGGGAGAACAAGGTCGCGGCTTTGCGGTAGTGGCAGATGAAGTTCGTAATCTTGCATCACGAACGGCAGAGGCTACTGGCAGTATTGAGTCTATCATTCATCAGTTCCAACAAGGCAGTGAAGAATCGCTGAATTCTGCTGACCGCGTTTGCGAACAAGCACATCAAAGCTCGACAGATATCGACGCACTGTCCGTTGAAATGAACGGTGTCGTTGAAGAAATGAAACAAGTGTTGGCTCATGCACAAAATATTCAGCAACAGACGCAATCCACCACACACGCGACTCAAGATGTTCAACAAAAGGTTGAAACCATCACTGCTCACGCCGACAACACATCGCAGTCTGCAGCTGAAACTCGTGGAATCAGTAATGATTTAGAAGAGCTGTCGGATCACCTTGAATCTCTTATCAACCAATTCACCTTATCGAACTCAAATACCAACGATAAAGGTCAGTCATAGGCCGTTAGAACTCCCCTAGCGACATCAACAAAAAAGCGCTCAAAGATGAGCGCTTTATCTTCATAACAATGTCTAGTTCGGGCTTTAAGATTTTAAGATTTTAAGATTTTAAGATTTTAAGATTTTAAGATTTTAAGAGCACCTTAAACCACGATTAGTGCGTAATGGAAACCGCGGTTAAATCTTTATGCTTGTGGTACATCGCGTGCTTGAATATCAGATTCGCACTCACGGTATCCATTCCTGCGACCTCTACATAAGCACCCTTTTTTCGGAACTTAAACACGACCTTATCAAGCGCCTCAACCGACGTGTTATCTAGGAACGATGCATCCGATATATCGATCGTCACTAAAGACGTGGCCTTGTCATAGTCAAATAGATCGACAAACGCATCTGAAGAAGCAAAAAAGACATGGCCTTTTACTCGATGGGTGGTGTGCAGTTGGTTAGTCACCACTTCATCAGATATAAAGACCATCGACTTGCTGGCATGCGCATAAAACAAAGCTGACAACACCACGCCAACTGCAACACCTATCGCGAGATTGTGCGTAAACACCACCACCGCTACAGTCGCTAGCATGGTCACATTAGTAGGGAGCGTGTGATCTTTAAGTTCAACAACAGAACGCCATGAAAACGTGCCGATTGAAACCATGATCATCACAGATACTAAAGCCGCCATCGGTATCAGCTTCAACCAATCAGAAACAAACACCACCATTAGCAACAAAACAACCCCAGCGATCATACTGGATAATCGGGTTAAGCCACCTGATTTGATGTTAATGATCGACTGACCGATCATCGCACACCCCGCCATACCACCAAATAGTGAGGCAACGATGTTCGCTACTCCCTGCCCTTTACACTCATTGTTTTTATTGCTTTCAGTATCGGTCAGATCATCGACTATGGTCGCTGTCATCAAAGATTCCAGTAAGCCAACCAGAGATAGAGCGATAGAGTATGGCAGGATGGTTGCAAGCGTATCGAACGTGAATGGGATATTAGGAATCAAGAATACCGGCAGTGAATCGGGAAGCTTGCCCATATCGCCAATCGTTCTGACATCTAAACCAAATAACAAACTAATGATTGTCAGGGCAACAATAGCGACCAATGGAGAAGGTATTGCACGACCAAACTTGGGAAAATATGGAAGCAAGTAGATGATCGCCAAGCCCAAAGCGACTAATACGTAAACGCTCGAAGGGACGTTGATCAATTCAGGGATCTGGGCCATGAAAATAAGGATGGCGAGCGCGTTAACAAATCCAGTAATCACCGATTTGGAAACAAAATTCATCAGATTACCAAGCTTGAGATACCCAGCTGCGATTTGAATAACACCTGCAAGAAATGAAGCAGCGAGCAGATATTCTAGTCCGTGCTCTCTCACTAAGGTGACCATCAACAGTGCCATTGCGCCCGTTGCCCCAGAGATCATCCCCGGACGACTGCCAACCAAAGCCGTGACGACACAAATACAGAACGAGGCATAGAGCCCTACTTTAGGGTCGACGCCTGCGATAATTGAAAATGCGATGGCTTCAGGGATTAATGCGAGAGCAACGACAATCCCAGATAATGAATCTCCTTTAACGTTTGATAACCAATGTTTTTTAAAATAATTAAGCATGTAATTCTCTTTTACTTATACAGCCAGTCCTGCCTTGTTCAGACATAATTTGATCAACTGTTTTTCTTGAATGAGCGAGCGCTCGAAAAGTGCGGGTGTAGAGAGAATTCAGGGGTTAAGGCGGCGTAATTAACACGTGAACATTAAACTCCTCTAGTGGGTGATTGTTTAGTAGAACGAAGTCAACACCTGTGCTTTGTTTTTGTGGCGTTTGTCTTACACAGGTCAGAATGGCTGACAATATAGAGTGAGTACCACTTTAATCACACGAGCAATCTTGCAAACAAAGGTTTCATATATTGACGCTTTCTAAACAAACCAAAACTGCTTATGCCCTTCAGCCCCGTGGTTTGAACTACTCTAATTACAGCAGCTCAACAAGTAATGAAAATCCTTAACTATTCGCACTAGTCCACTCCCCTTGATCTCTAAAGCCACCAAGCACAAGGAAAAATCGAACAAAAAACACACCCTCAAACACATTTATTGTCAGTACACACAATATTTCTTTCACCAAGCAAGAATAAAGGTTGAAGCTGTCGGTATGACAGGTAATATGTTCAATCAATTTAAAAAGTTTATACAACTTAATGTTTCGGCTAATTATTGTGCAAATGTATTTTATTTGCAGCAATGCCAGAGACTTTGAGTTGAATTTGTCCCTCAATGGAGAATGAAATCAACATGACTTACGCGCCTGTAACAGACGTACTTGGCGGCAAGCTAGCGGTAGACAGTGAAGTAACTGTTCGCGGCTGGATCCGTTCACGTCGTGATTCCAAAGCTGGAATCTCTTTCCTTGCCATTTATGACGGCTCTTGTTTCGACCCGATTCAGGCCGTGGTTCCTAATAATCTTAATAATTACGAAGACGAAGTATTAAAGCTAACAACTGGCTGCTCTGTTGAAGTAACAGGTAAGATTGTTGAGTCTCCAGCGAAAGGTCAAGACTTCGAACTAGCAGCAACTGACGTTAAAGTTGTAGGCTGGGTTGAAGATGCTGACACTTACCCAATGGCTAAGACACGTCACTCTATCGAATACCTTCGTGAAGTTGCTCATCTACGCCCACGTACAAACGTGATCGGCGCAGTAGCACGTGTACGTAACTGTCTATCTCAAGCGATTCACCGTTTCTACCACGAGCAAGGTTTCTTCTGGACTTCAGCTCCGCTTATCACTGCATCTGATGCAGAAGGCGCTGGTGAAATGTTCCGCGTATCTACGCTAGACATGGAAAACCTACCTCGCACTGACGAAGGCAAAGTTGACTTCAACGAAGATTTCTTCGGTAAAGAAACTTTCCTTACAGTATCTGGCCAACTTAATGCTGAAGCTTACGCTTGTGCACTAAGCAAGGTTTACACGTTCGGTCCTACGTTCCGTGCTGAAAACTCAAACACAAGCCGTCACCTAGCTGAGTTCTGGATGGTTGAGCCTGAAGTTGCGTTTGCAGACCTTGACGATGTAGCGAAACTGGCTGAAGACATGCTTAAGTACGTTTTCGCTGCTGTTCTTGAAGAGCGCCGCGATGACCTTGAGTTCTTCGCTTCTCGCATCGACAAGCAAGCAATCACTCGTCTAGAGCAATTCGTAGACGCTGATTTCGCACAAGTTGATTACACTGATGCAATCCAAATCCTACTAGACTCTGGTAAGAAATTTGAATTCGACGTTGAGTGGGGCATCGACATGTCTTCTGAGCATGAGCGTTACCTAGCTGAAGAGCACTTCAAAGCACCTGTTATCGTTAAGAACTACCCGAAAGACATCAAAGCTTTCTACATGCGCTTAAACGACGACGGCAAGACAGTTGCAGCAATGGACGTACTTGCACCAGGCATCGGTGAAATCATCGGTGGTGCACAACGTGAAGAGCGTCTAGACATTCTAGACGAGCGCATGATTGGTATGGGTATCGACCCTGAGCACATGAGCTGGTACCGCGACCTACGTAAATACGGCACAGTGCCGCACGCTGGCTTCGGTCTTGGTTTCGAGCGTCTAGTATCTTACGTAACAGGTATGGGCAACGTTCGTGACGTTATCCCGTTCCCACGTACACCACGCTCTGCTAACTTCTAATATCGGCTTGCTTCTTCTTTAAAGAAGTCAGTATCAGATAAATTAAAACCTCCGTATATACGGAGGTTTTTTATTCCCCGAGATTATTTCCGTTACCCACAGCCTCCCTGTCCCATCCACTAATTTTCCTGTGTATTCTCGATTCAAAATCAGTTAGACGCAAAGATAAAAAACAATAAATCATAGAGTTAATCATTGTAAGTTTATGTATTTGGATACAGGACAAAGACATACAGCATTCATCATTCGTATGCATTAAGCTTTGGCTCAACTGATTTATGAATGTGAAACCTTAAGGGACACCTATGAAAAAGACCTTTATATCTACAGCTCTACTAGGGCGTGTTGATCTTTCGTGAGTGTTTTTTGAACAGCATGGTAAAGAGTTATAATTTGCTTCGCCAAAAGTAAAACCATAACCAATACCATGCCAAGAACAATGCTAACTGATATTCGCTGGGAACTGCTACTCCAAGTTATGAAAAGTACAGGTCGTATTTACGATAAAACTGAACATCGAATGACATTTGAAGGAATACTTTATCGAATGAGAACAGGTATTCCTTGGCGAGATCTACCCTCTGAGTTCGGAGAGTGGAGTACCGTTTACAGACGATTTAATCTTTGGTCAAAGAAAGGGATTTTAGATAAACTTTTCAAAAGCTTATCTAGCATGGCTGATTTTGAATGGGTCTTTCTTGATGGCTCTATAGTTCGAGCGCATCAGCATAGTACAGGTGCAGCTACTGAAAGCTCAGAGCAAATAGGAAAAAGTCGCGGGGGCAACTCAACCAAAATTCACTTAGCCGTAGATAGTGGTGGTCTGCCGATTTGCTTTGATTTATCAGAAGGACAACGCCACGATATAGTGCATGCCGAAAGCTTAGTTGAACAACTCGATGAAGTTAATACTATCGTTTGTGATAAAGGATATGACAGCGAACCTTTCCGTACTTTTGTTAAGGAACGTGGCGGAGAAACGGTAATTGCTAAACGCAATTACGGACAAGATATAGACAAAGACAGTATGGATTGGTGTCTATACAAGTATCGTCACTTGGTCGAAAATGCCTTTGGGAGAATTAAGCATTATCGAGCTATTTCAAGTAGATATGACAAGCTAGAAAGGAATTATGCCAGCATGTTATCGCTGGCATTCATGTTAATGTGGCTACCGATGTATTGTTGAACACAAAATGTACAGCAAAGATCAACACGCCCTAATCACTTTGGCCGGGTGTGGCGGTGGAGGCTCATCGACTCCCGCTAAAAAGCCAGCAGTAAAACCAGCACAAAAGCCGACTGTATTTACCTCTAAATGTTCGCAGCCGTTAGGTGGTGATAAAGCCTTAACTTTCACAGTAATTAAAACGGTAGCCAATGTCGAAGGTATCGCGTGTAGTGGTAGCCCGAAAGCATTTGACGACATGATGAAAGCTCATCCGAATACAAAAACGCTGAACTTCATCGATATGGGTGGCTCTATGAATGATGACGCTAACATCAAACTGGCGTACCAAGTAAGAGCAAAAAAATTAAACACTTACATCAGTTCTGTGGGACATGTAGCATCAGGGGGCACTGACCTTTTCGCTGCGGGTGTGAAAAGAACCATTGAAACGGGTGCCCTATTAGGCGTTCACTCATGGGCGCAAGGGTCTTTGCAAGGGGCTTCGCTGCCTGTCGGCCATAGCCAACATAAACCCTACATTGATTATTATAAAAAGATGGGGCTACCAGATCCGAGTGGCTTCTACTGGTTTACACTAAAAGCAGCACCAGCTAACGGTATGCATTATATGACCCCAGGTGAAGTAGCTAAATATGGTTTAGCCACAGTAACCACCAGTTACAGCAAAGACCTCCGCGCGAATTACACCCCTAAACAGAGTATTTTGAACAATGATCTATTAGACGTAATCAGTGATAATTTAAAAGCTGTATCAGTTGAAAACCATGCGCGTAGTAACACCTACACACTCGATTACATAACTGCATTGCTGTTTAAACAATTTAATGTCTCGAATCGAGATGAACTAATTACTTATTTAAAACTCAATGGCAAGTTAGATCCATCTGCTAAATCATACACCTTTAAAGCGACATCAGATAAGCCCAAAACGGTGTATTATGCAGCATTTGATTTGGTACGTGCATCATACTCCTCAAGTGATAAACATAGCATTCCAGCGAAGCCTTTAATTGAAACGAACATGGGTATTTTGGATTACATTCTCAAAGTACATACTTCTGATGTTGTTATTGAACTAGCAAAAAATAAGATCAACGCAACAATCGAAAATGACAAAGTCTCATTTGTTAAAAGCCCGACAAACACTCAAATAACCGAGTGTAAGATAAAAACCTCATCCATTAAATCTTTGGTACTGGTGCAAATATCAAACTGTGTAGAAAGTCGACTTAAGGGTGGTGATGTGCAATTTGTACATTTCCAACGTACATCTAAAACCCCACTCTCAGGCGGTACACCAACAATTAGCGACGCTACCGTTAAAAGCTCAAATTTTGAATTCAATGCTAAGCAAAGTACGCTAGTCACTAAGTAATTTTACACATTTCAGGACGAGAGAATTGTAAAAAAGAAGCCCACCAAATTTGGTGGGCTTCAGAAGATCATTTTCGTGTACTGAGAAACTTAATCAACATCCTGGTCGCTAGCGTACTTTATTGCGAGACCGCAAATTGCCATCATAACGAACGGGATAGCCGCCGTGGTGTATTCTGCCCATGGCATATTTGCGAATGCTTTTGCCAGCAGTACGTGGCCGAGGACTAACAGAAGTGCACACACAATCGCGACAATAATTAGCTTAACTTCATTTCCCATAGTCATTTTCAACATAACGGTATCTCCAATATTTGGTCTATCGTTATTGAATCACAACTCTCTGATCAATTAGGCGTACAGTTACGCCACAAACAACCCGTACAGTTGAAATAATTGTCTTTTTTATGAGTGACTTAAGGTTTTGTGAACAACTTAGACTTTTGCTCTCTCAACAGTTAAACGAGATAAGCCGTTAGAGAATCTGTTTTAAGAATGCATCAATTGATGTGCGAGTTTGCCAAGTAGAATCAGCGCTTGCTCTTTCTCTGCTGTGAGTTCATAAGAAAAATTTAACCGAATCGCGTTGTCTACTCTGCCCTGCTCACTAAACAAATCGCCAGATGCGACACTAATACCTTGAGCAATCGCGAGTTGATGGAATTGTTGGCTATCGAAATGAGGAGAGAACCGTACCCACACGAAGTAACCACCAGCAGGGTCTTCAATCTCGATAGATTGGGGGAAGTATTGCTTGATAGCGCTAATAAACCGCTCTTTTCTGACCAAGAGATTTTTACGCAGTTTGCGAAGGTGATTATCATAGCTTTCATGAGTGAGGAAGTGTGCGACCCCAAGCTGCACAGGAGCACTACTCGACAGCGTAGAAAGAAGCTGCAACTTTTGGATCGCATCGTTAAAACGCGTGTTCACAACCCAACCTACTCGATAGCCCGGACATAGGCTTTTGGAGTAAGATCCACACAACAATACAGAGTCTGTCTTGTCGAAAGCCTTTAGTGGCTTCGGCTTATGCCCTTCATAATACAGGTCACCATACACGTCATCTTCAATAATGTAGGTTTCATGTTGTTCAGCAACCTCAACCACTCGGCGCTTCGCATCTTCAGACAAACTTGTCCCTGTCGGGTTTTGAAACGTCGTCATCAGCCAACACGCTTTCACATCCTGGTTTTGTAGTGCGCTTTCAAACTGCTCAATATTCAATCCATTGATTGGACAAACATCCACTTCGATAGGGTTGAGTCCTAACCTCTCGACAGCTTGCAGAGCACCATAGAAAGCAGGAGATTCAATCACAACGTAGTCACCGGGCTTGGTTACAGTTTGAAGGCTCAAGTTAAGCGCTTCCATCGCACCAGAAGTAATCACGATATCTTGATGGTTGACGGTAATACCTTGCTGCAGGTAACGTTGAGCGATTTGTCTTCTTAGGGACTCACTGCCCGGTGGCAGATTATTGATCACACTAGCACCTGTCATCTTCCTTCCCGCACTGGCGAGGTTTCGAGTCAAGGTAGGCAAAGGGAAAAGGTCAGGATCTGGGAATGCTGATCCAAAAGGAATAACCCCCTCTGCCGAACTCGATTTCAAAAAGTCGAATAAGCGATCATTAATGGCTTTCTTTTTGTGTACTAACGGCAGTTCATAATCAACGCCGTCCACACGTGGTGCAACAAAGTAGCCCGACTGAGGCTTAGCGATGATCCACCCTTCGCTTTCTAACAATTGGTAGGCTTGTAAGACAGTACTATTGCTGACGCTGTAATTGCGACAACTCATGCGGACGGAAGGGATCTTTTCTCCTGAACGCCACGTGTTGTTCGCTATCTGAGTTCGAATATCCTTTGCAAGCTCTTCATAACGCGCCATCTAATTGTACTACCTAGAGAAATTCTAATAAGCATGAGATTTTATCACTAACGTTAACAACTATTGCTGCTATCCATATGATTGAGCCTAATTTCTATAATAGTGTGAATTGGTTCACAGATAACTTTGTATGCTTTGCTAAGTTTGTAACCAAGGCGAGAGCCAAGTTCGTTCTACGCCTCTATAATTTGATGTAATCCAAAAAACATGCGAGATAAAAATGAAAAAAATAGAAGCAGACCAGTTAAGTTATAAAGGAGAGTCAAACGGTGTTCATAGTTGGACAACACCGAGTGGCCAGCCATATTACTGGCACCCAGACTGGCTCCATATCGCTGAAGATGCAACAGGCTCACATCCAAAGCAGGAGATCGATGTCGATCAAGACCAAGCACCAACTGAGAAACACGCGGTGTCTGCTATTCTGAAACACCTAAACCAATGGGCATCAGACAAACTAGCATCTCACCCAGACATTGAAACCAACTCAATTGAATCTGAAATCAATCTGAAAAAGTAATTTGATTAGAGGTAAGTAGTCGTCAATCACTCTCGACTTCACTCAAATATATCGACTGAATAGTCTCGTATTTCAACCGGGACTATTCAAGTGTCTTCATAAAAACTGCCGTAATAACACCCATCTAGCTAACAATTATCTAACACAAACCAATTTTTTGTATCATTCAACAAAAGCTATCGATAGAATCCCCGACCTTATTCACACTCGCTATACTAGCCATACATACCTACCAACCTCGTGAATTAATACACAAAATACGTATTCGTAAACTTAGGAATAGTTGCGAGACCTTAAGATGAAAATGAACAAAGGCTTATCGATGGATACTTCAAATTACAATCAATCGCTAACGACTCAATTATACGTCATCGCTGGCGTGCTATTTGGCACCTACGGCAGTCGGGTATGCCCGATGCTCGAAAGCTTAACGACGTTAGAAATTTTCACCCAAGTCAGTAGTGTCTTTATCTTATTGTGGCTAGCGCGTCATTATTTGCTATCGCAACACACCTTAGTCAAACAAGGTCGATTTGCACAACTCGATACTATGTTGTTCTTTGCCGCGAGTATTCCTTTCGCGCTCTACTACAACCTAAGCTACGACTTCACGATAGACAGTAACTTGAAAGTGCTGTTCGGCATGAGCCTATTTGGTTTCTTTACCGGTACCATTATTCAACTGAAAGCGAAGCTTAGCCAAATAGATGAAATGGAGATGACTGGGCAATTTGACTTCCACCTGATAGGTGAAAGAAGTTCACTGGTTAAACAAATGATTGGTTTGGTCATCGTGCTTCTGGTAACACTGACCACCATGCTGACTATGGTGGCCGTCAAAGACATCTTCTGGCTAGAACACAACCCCGGCCGTTTGCTAGATGGTACGGGCAAGATCAGCGTGATCAAAGAGTTCATTTATTTGGCGGTTGTACTAGGTGGATACGCGATAACCATCATGACTCTATGGAGCCAGCTGATTAGACGTATTCTTCTAAGCCAAGAGCACGCATTAAGTAAAGTAACTAATGGTGAGCCAGGCGTTCGCTTACCTATATTCAGCTACAACGAGCTTGGGTCAATAGCATCTATGACCAATACCATGCTTGATAGCCTCGAAAACGCTCAAGACGAAGTAAAAACCACACGTGACGTCGCGATTGTTAGCTTATCTGCACTAGCTGAATCTCGAGACAATGAAACTGGCGCCCATATTTTACGAACTCAAGAATACGTAAAGGTACTCGCACTGGAGCTCAGCAAATCTGAAGCTCACGCGATCTTATTAACACCCAACTATATCGAGCTGCTTTATAAATCTGCCCCACTGCATGATGTAGGTAAGGTTGGAGTACCTGACAGTGTGCTGCTAAAACCGGGCAAACTGACGGATGAAGAGTTTGAGATAATGAAAGGTCACCCTGCTATTGGCGCCGAAGCGTTATCTATTGCAGAAAAGCAATTGGGAAGCAGTTCTTTCTTAAGAGTCGCGAAAGAGATTTCTCTCACTCACCACGAGAAATGGAACGGCAGCGGTTATCCCAACCAGCTGTCTGGGGAAGATATTCCTCTGTCCGGCCGCTTAATGGCATTGGCCGATGTTTATGACGCATTAATATCGAAGCGAGTCTACAAGCCAGCCTTTACTCATGAGCAAGCGAAACAGATTATCTTGGAAGGTAATGGGACCCATTTTGACCCGCAAGTTGTCCAAGCTTTTCTGGCCGTCGAACAAGAATTCGTTTCAATTGCCGCGACCTACAAGGATGGAAAAAACATGCAAAGTGAACTTGAACGAGAAAGCTTTGTTGCTCA
The DNA here is from genome assembly GCF_024347315.1 of Vibrio atlanticus. NCBI lineage: Bacteria > Pseudomonadati > Pseudomonadota > Gammaproteobacteria > Vibrionales > Vibrionaceae > Vibrio > Vibrio atlanticus. The sequence continues at coordinate 2,052,977 of NZ_AP025460.1, forward strand.
ACCTGCTTAGTCTTTTCGAAAACCACTAACTATACAGGCTCCGACTATACAGGTTACAGTAAGTTATGGGGTGTTATACAGGCTACAATAGTTATATAGGTTAGATCGCAGAGTGATTTTCTGAGTCAGCTTCATTCGAATGTTAAGTTAAGCGAAACAGGAATAGTGACTGAGTAAGATTCTATAAAAAACCAGCATATATATGCTGGTTTTTTTTGGTTTAGAAGAAACACTATCTTAGTAGTTGTACACCACCAAGAGCTACACCTGGGTTCTTCCCTTTGCTATCCAGATTTTCTACTTCATATACCCATTTTAGGGTCGTGGTATCATCTGGTAAATCAACGCGGTGAATACCGTAGCGCCCGACTTTAGTACCTCTAGGCACACTGACTGAAGAAGAACCGATGGAAGGCAAGCTAGACCAGTTGTTACCAGACTTCGCTAATGCACCATCAACTATATTGTCTCCGACACTGTAAGCCTTCCAGATTTCAGAACCATTAGCAAATAGCTTAAGGGTACCTTTTGGAACTTCTTGAGCTCCCGTCCAACCTTTTCCGATAACGGCCGTTCTAAAACGAATAACTTTCCAACTTTGACCACTTTCAGCTGTAACCGAAACCTCTGATTTTTTCTCATCGCCACCAAGATAAAGGTGACCTTCCCAATTATAGGTAGATGGGGTTTGAGTCCAAGTATGCGCAAATGGGTCAGTTTGATTTCCATCGCCCCAACCAAATAAACAGTCGCCATTCTTGCTGACCGTACATTGTGGATACTTAGCGCCAGCGTTTACTTCAGCGTAGCTAAAAGAAACAGTCTGAATACCCGTTTTGAGTGAGTTACGAACAGACCATACTTTTCCAGTTTTGCCATCAACATCAATACGCCAGTATAAAACATCACTTGCAGAGTTTAGATTAACATCTTGCCAACCTGAACCCGCGGAACCCGTACCCGACTGAATTTCTTGCCAAGTGCTATTGTCAGTGCTGGTATACACTTTGTATGCACTTGATTTAGAAAACTTCCAAGTGAACTTGTGAATACCTTTGAAGGGGATTGACTGCCCATTATATGGTCGCGGTGTGTGCGCATACTTCAGATTATCATTCGCAAGTTCTGCCATATCACCATCAGACAAAGCAAACGAACGCATCTCAATATTATCAACTAAGATGTTACCCGCCATTTGCTCAGACTTTAGGTTAGCCGTTGCATCTTTACCTGCGTCCATCCAAGGCTTTGCAATAATCAACCCTTGGCTTGTCCCTGCAGACAAACGACTCCCTGCTCCCCAAACACCGGCATAACCCGTAGTCAGCTTGATGTCATCGACTTCTGCATCGCTATTATAATGGTCGACCAGCGTCGCTTGCTTACCATTCAACCAAATAGACACTTTCTGAGTAGTACGATCAACACGCACAGCAACGGTATTCCACTGACTGAGGTTAAGTGCCTCTTTGGTTGTCACTGATACCTTTCTTAAATCATTTCCACCCGCATAAGTTGCTAACTGACGAGAAATCATGAACCACTCTAAAGTCCCCTCTTTAGTCAATTTAAGGTGGAAACCGTCACTCCAAATCCCTTTGCTAACCAGGTCAATTGGGTACTCTAGCTTTACATTCGGCTTCACTTTCAGTGATAGCGTAAAATCATCTTCCGCAAAGTCGAAATCATGCCCATAATGAAATTTGTATTTTAAAGACTCTTGAACGTCATTCTCTAATAAGTTGGATTTGACAGATTCAAAGGCCCCGAGTTTCAATGTCTTCGAATTCGCGTAGCCTTGGTTAACCCAAACTTCAGAAATAGACTGTTTGGTCGATTGCTTTACGGCTGCAATCTGCGAAGGTAAGCCCGTTTGAGCATTCACGATCCATAAGTCATCAACAGGAGTCTCTTCAAAATCGAAACGAGCATATAGATCAGGCGATGTTACTTTCACATGAACGACGTCACGGTCGAACAGTTTTTTTCCATCTGTAATGACATAATGGAATTCGTCTTCACCGATAAAACCTTTCGGCGCTTTATAGGTAATTTTGCCACTCGTGATAGTAAGTTCACCACCTTGTGCTGAATATTCATCCACTTTACTGAGCGAAATCGAATCACCGTTGGCATCGAAATCATTTTTAAGTACATCTAGACTCGTCGTACTGTCTCGCTTTACGCTGAAGTGGTCTATCTTAGCCGAAGGCGGTAAAGGGTAATCGGCTGGGCCAACCAAGCTTCTTCTTAAACGGTTATTTTTATAAATATTGAAATTGATATCGTCAACATGAGCTTCACCACCTTGAATACCATGACCTTCTGCTGAAGTACTATGACCAGTACCTAAGTAGTGTGCGGTTTCATGTAATACCACACCATCTGCACCTATCATGTTACCCGGTGAGCGAACAATGCTTCCGAAGTTCACGCCAAGGATCCAGTTACCTTTCAGCCACAGCATTCTGTGTTTAAGATCCCAACCTCGGATTTTTCTTTGCTGATCCCACCATTTGATAGCGGCGACACGAACGGGTTCATTCTCATGTTGATATCCCCAATTCTTACACGCGTCATGAGAAGCGCTTTTCAAACACGTTTGGTAGTGGTCATCTAAATATCCCCAAGTTTCGATCAGTACATCGTTGACAGTGAAGCGCAACAAAGCATCTCGACTCAATACATAGTCAACTAAATTGATGTAGTAATCGACAAGGACCATTGCGTCATCTAAGTTGCTATCCGCCTCCTGAACAAAGGCTTGGTAAGCGACATGAACCGCCACTTTTACTTTATGCAGCTGAACTTTACTTTTGTCTTTAGCAATTAAATTATCTAAACCTGACGTTGGCGCACTCGGACTTTCATCGATGGTTTTAATTGCTTTTTGAACATTATCTAAAATTACAGATTGAGGAGTAACCGAACGTAAGTCTTGAGCTGTGGCGGTCAACTTGTTAGCCGATAAACCACTTATGATGTCTGCCTTCTCGATCGTCCACACTCTTTGACTACCACGGAACGCCGTGACATAGAGTTTATTCTTTGTGGTTAGTGCAGCAATAACTTGTGTATTCTCATCACTGGTATCAACACCACGATAAACACGAATGTCCGGAGTATTAATAGTGCTTGATGGAGCGTTCCCATTGATACGGTGATCCCATAGATATACTTTCATATCAGGCTCTCGGATCGAATATCGACGGAGCTCTAAAGTACGCTTTTTACCATTAACAGTAATGGCTACAGAAAGATCGGGCGGGGATGCTTTGGTAGGGTTATAGACCATGGGCTTATGGCCTTCGTTTTTGCTATCTTTACACCCACCGGTTGTCACTACCGCTAGTACTATAAAAAATAGACTCAGTAATTTCTTCATTCTAGATAGTTCCTTTATGTCGACGAGTCTAAACTGGCATAAAAACCATATTGATAGCAATGATTTACGTTGAACAAAACAACAGCTATGTACAGTCATTCAAAAGGGGGATACGAGTAAGGTTGATGGCATAAAAAACCCGGCGTACTAATGCGCCGGGCTATTCAAATTAAATAATGACAGTGTTACCTTATTAGTTGTACGCCGCCTATCACGGCCCCCGGAGTCATACCTTTGCTGTCCAAGCGTGAGCTTTCATATTGCCACTTGAGCTGTGTGACGTTTGCGGGAAGCTTTATAAAGTGAATGCCATACAAAGCCGTTTTTAGATTGCGAGGTACGCTTACCCTATTAGTACCAATAGAAGGCAGTGACGCCCACTCTATACCGGCTTTAGTCCATACTTCGTCACCGATATTATGAGCCTTCCAAACTTCTTTCCCGTTAGCGTATAACTTTAGAGTACCTGGTGGGTAATCATCCGCGCCAGTCCAACCTTTGCCTGCAGCTGCAGCTCGGAAACGTACAGCAGACCACTGGCCTGAAGGAATATCCACTTGCAAGCTCAACGTTTTTTGTTTACCACCGAGGTATATATGACCTTCCCAGTTAGTAAAACCACCGTTGTCAATTGTCCAAGTATTACCATGTGGGTCGTCATAGCTATTTTGCGTTGATGGCCAACCAAATAAGCAGGTTACACCTGATTTGACTTCACAGTCAGGTATCGCTGCACCGTTATTAATTTCGGAGTGACTGAATGCAACTTCTTGACGACCATTGATTAGATTGTTTCGAACTGACCACACTTCACCAGCTGAACCATTAGCGTCAACACGCCAGTAAAGCGCCTCATCGGAGGCATTGAGCGTTACAGTATGTGAACCAGATGTACCATTACCACTCTTCGCAGCAGACCAAGATTTACCGTCACTACTTAGCATCAATTGATACGCTGACGACTTAGACAGTTTCCAGGTCAGTGTTTTAGTTCCAGAGAAAGGAATACCTTCACCATTATATGGGCGCGGTGCATAAGAGTACACATAACTGTTGTTGGCCAATGTTGAAATCTGGTTATCAGTAAGTGCAAATGACCTTAGTTCTACGTCATCAATGCGTAAATAACGGCTCTGGCTTTTTTGTAACTCCTGTTTGTGCAGCTCGTCCGTATCCCACCAAGCTTGCCCGATAGTTAAACCTTCACTAACACTTGATGCTCTTCGGCTACCGCCTCCCCAGAGCCCTGCATAGCCCTTGGGCAGTTCCACATCATTTAACGCCTTATCAACAAGCGGCTGCTTAACGCCATCAACCCATAAGCTCGCTTTGTTAGTTGAACGATCAACACGTACAGCTATTGCATGCCATGCGCTATCTGCAGGTAAAGGTGACTCCGTTGTCATTGTTACAATACGGAAATCAGTACCGCCTTTATACATAGCGTATTGACGAGACTTCATGTACCACTTTAGTTTTCCATCTTTAAGTAGTCGTAAGTGGTAGCCTTCTCTCTCCATTCCTCGGTTAACCAAATTAATGTCGTGAGGAAGTCTTGTCCCAACTTTAACTTTTAATGAAACCGTAAAGCTATCATCACCCAAATCAAATGCATGACCATAGTGGGTATGGTATTTAAATGACTCTGGCACATCATATTTACTTCTGATTGACTTAACGGCTTCATGTGCCCCTAGGGTCAGAGTTTTGCCGTAAGAATCGTTAACGACTGATTTTGAGTAATCAACCCAAACATCCTTCCCTGAACGCCAATCACGACTAACATGAAGCTGACTTGCTAGTCCGGTCTGTTCATTAGGAATCCAAAAATCTTCAATCGCGCTTTCAAATCCGAACCTAGCGTACAAACCCGGGCTAGTAACTTTTAAGTGAACCTCTTCACGATCATACAACTGTTTTCCATGATGCTTAGTTGAGTCAGTGATTTGATAGAAGAACGAATCTTCACCCACAAACCCTTTCGGTGGGGTATAGACCAGCTTATCTCCGACGATCTTGACTTGACCACCTTGAACGGTAAGCGAGTCCACTTTATTTATCGATATCGCATCGCCATTTGCATCAAAGTCATTTTTCAACACATCTAATGTTTTCGCTGTATCACGCAATACACCAAAGTGATCAATTTTAGCCGACGGTGGTAGCGGGTAATCTGCAGGGCCTACAATCGCTCGTCTAGCGACACGGTTTCTGTAACCGACAAAACCAATATCTCCCACGTGCGCTTCACCACCTTGTGAGGTTTCTTCCTCACCACCAGTATGGTGCCCCGTACCTAAATAGTGAGACGTTTCGTGTAGAACAACACCATCAGCTTGAATCAGTTGGCCCATGGAACGAACATAAGAGCCCCAGTTCACACCAACAACTCCACTGCCTACCAAATCAATCATGCGATGACGAACATCCCAATGGCGCGTTTTTCTTTGCTCATCCACCCAACGTCGTGTTGCGTCTTTAATTGGGGTATTCTCATTTTGGTAACCCCAGTCTTTACAGCTATCGTGGCTACTACTCTTTATACAGTTATTGTAGTGACTCCTTAAATGGCCCCATGTTTCAATTAGAACATCTTGAATAGAGAATCGAATTAACGCGTCACGACTATACACATAATCGACTAAGTTTATGTAGTAATCCGCTAAAACCATAGCATCATCAAAATTACCGCCAGCTTGCTCTTTAAAAGTCTGGTAACTAATTTGAACAAATGCATTTATCTTACTCAGTTTAATGTCTGACATATTTGTGGGTAATATATTGTCTAGACCCGAAACTGGGTTGTCCGGACTTTTATCTATTGGCTTAATCGACTTCTGAACCGCATCTAATATACTGTTTTGTCGAGACACAGAAGAAAAGCTAGACTTCAGCGGTTGGATAGTACCCGCTGATTTACCACCAGTTACCGCCGCATCCTTGATAGACCAAACTCGGTGGCTACCACGAAAAGCAGTCACATATAGTTTATTGTTAGTGGTTAGTGCTGCAATAACTTGGGTATTCTCATCACTCGTATCAACGCCTCGGTAAACGCGAATCCCAGGCGTAGTTATCGTACTTGAAGGGGCTTTAGAGTTAATACGCTGATCCCACAGATAAACCTTCATATCGGGCTCACGAACAGAGTAGCGGTTCAGCTCTAGCGTACGCTTTTTTCCATTAACCATAATCTCAACAGAAAGCTCTGACGGTGTGGCTTTCGTTGGCTTGTAGACCATAGGTTTATGGCCTTCGTTTTTGCTATCTTTACAACCTCCAACAGTGACGACTGCCAGAGCCATGAAAAATAGACCTATTGTTTTCTTCATTCTAAAGAGCTTCCTCATGTTAACTTCTCTTAACATGAAGAAAAACAACATGATTGGCAATAAATTGCGTTAAACAAAATGCTATCTGCGGACAGTTATTTGACATTGAAATGCCGAAAAATTCCTTAAATTTAATTTTCAACGCTGCTAGTGAAAAATCGTTTTAATAAATTCTAGATTTTGAGTTGTATCAACCTTATATGAAAGGTATAAATACCGGAGTTATTATTACCTCCCTCTCAATTGACATGGATGAAGATTATGTTTGAAAAAGTGTTAGCAGCTCCCGCAGATCCTATTCTCGGCCTTACTGAAGAATTTAAAAAAGACTCTCGTGCAGAGAAAATTAACCTTGGTGTTGGCATCTACAAAAATGAAGAAGGTCAAACGCCAGTACTTAAAACAGTAAAGAAAGCAGAAGCTGCACTTCTTGAAAACGAAAAAACCAAATCTTACCTAACGATTGAAGGTACCGCTGAATACGGTCTAGCGGTTCAGAAACTGCTTTTCGGTTCAGATGCAGAGATCGTAACGTCTCAACGCGCTAAAACAGCACAAGCTCCAGGTGGTACAGGTGCACTTCGCGTAGCGGGTGAATTCATCAAGCGCCAACTGGGTGACGTGAAAATCTGGATCAGTAACCCAACTTGGGCTAACCACAACGGCGTTTTCGCTGCTGCCGGTATCGAAACAGCTCAATACAGCTACTACAACGCTGAAACCAAAGACAAAGACTTCGCAGGCATGGTTGCTGACCTAGAGAAAGCTTCTGAAGGCGACATCGTTCTTCTTCACGGCTGCTGTCATAACCCAACAGGCATCGACCCAACAACTGAAGAGTGGGAAGTACTTGCTAAGCTAGTTGCTGAGAAGAAACTGCTTCCTCTATTCGATTTTGCCTACCAAGGTTTTGCTAAAGGTGTTGAAGAAGATGCAGCTGGCCTGCGCATTTTTGCTCAATACAACAAAGAGATTCTTGTTGCTAGCTCGTTCTCTAAGAACTTCGGCTTGTACAACGAGCGTGTGGGTGCATTCACTCTGGTTGCAGAATCTGCAGACGTAGCAACAACAGCGTTCTCTCAAGTTAAGAGCATCATCCGCTCTATCTACTCTAACCCACCAGCGCACGGCAGTGCTGTCGTTACTCACATCCTTGGTGATGCTGATCTACGTGCTGAATGGGAAGCAGAAGTAGCAGAAATGCGTGACCGTATCCAAGAGATGCGCGAGCTATTCGTAACGACACTGAAATCTGAAGGTGTTGATGGAGACTTCACATTCATCGAGCGCCAAAACGGCATGTTCTCTTTCTCTGGTTTAAACAAAGAGCAAGTAACTCGCCTGAAAGACGAATTCGCTATCTACATTGTCGGTTCTGGCCGTATCAGCGTAGCGGGCATGACGAAGTCAAATATGGGTCCTCTATGTAAAGGTATCGCTGCGGTTCTTTAATCGAAAAAGAAACCTGCACTTGCAGACCAATAGATATGCAAAAGCCAGCTATTAAGCCTGTCTCTTATACACAAATCCCTAAGCCACGCTTGGGGATTTTTTTTGAACTATTTTTAGGTTTCATGATCTGATCATCTAAGCAATGACAAGGATGATTATCATGACCTATATAGAGCCAACCCTTTGGGCACAAAAACAGTTCGGTCAAGCCCACCTTAATGACCCTAGACGCACTCAAAGACTCGTTGCTCTCGCAGCCTCACTGGCCGAGCAACCTGGCGTACCCGTCTCGAAACTCATTATCTCCCCTGCTGAAATGGAAGGGGCTTATCGCTTCATCCGTAATGAGCAAATCAAAGCAGAAGATATCGCAGAAGCGGGTTTTTATGTCACTGCACAAGAAGCATTAGAGCAACAGACACTTCTTGCCTTAGAAGACACCACTTCTCTCAGTTACTCCCATCGCAGCATTCGAGATGAACTCGGGCACTCCAATCAAGGTAATCGACATCGCGCCATGTTCGTACACTCAACCTTACTTTTTGCTCCCGACACTCAATCTGTTATTGGTTTAATTGAACAACAGCGCTGGACTCGTGATATAGAAAAGCGAGGTCAAAGGCACCAGCATGCGACTCGACCATACAAAGAGAAAGAAAGTTATAAGTGGGAACAAGCCTCTCGCCATGTCGCTGAGCGACTTGGCGATAAAATTTCGGATGTCATTTCTGTGTGCGATAGAGAAGCCGACCTATTTGAATACCTCACTTACAAGCGAGAGCAACAACAAAGGTTCCTCGTTCGCTCAATGCAAAGCCGCTGTATTGAAGAGCATGATAATCGTCTTTATAGCTATGCCTCTACCCTGTTATCAGCCGGAGAGAAAGTGCTCGAAATACCGCAAAAAGGCGGTCGTAAAGCTCGCAAGGCTCATTTAGATATCAAATATGCCCCCGTGACACTCAAGTCTCCTGCTAACAAGAAAGAGTTCGATAACATTCCGCTTTACTACGTGGGATGTATAGAACAAGGAGAGAGTGGTAATAAGCTCGCATGGCACTTACTGACTTCAGAGCCGATAACGAGCAAGGAAGAGGCACTCAAAATCGTCAGTTATTATGAGCGGCGCTGGCTAATAGAAGATTTTCATAAAGTCTGGAAAAGTGAAGGGACTGAAGTTGAGCAACTGAGAATGCAAAGTAAGGATAACTTAGAAAGGCTCAGCGTCGTTTTGGCTTTTATCGCGACTCGGTTACTCCAATTGAGGTTTATGAATGAATCAGACGAGTTATCTAAGACCAGTTGTGAGCAGGTATTAAAAGGCAAAGCGTGGAAGTTAATGTGGCTCAAGTTGGAGAGCAAAAAACTACCGAAAGAAGCGCCTAATATATCATGGGCTTACAACGGTATTGCTCGGTTAGGTGGTTGGAAGAATACCAAGCGAACAGGTCGCGCTTCTATAAAGACGTTATGGCAAGGATGGCTTAGGTTACAAACCATCCTTGAAGGGTATGAACTCGCTAAGTCTCTTGATTAACCAGACTTGTGATCAAGAGACAGGCTATTAAGCTGGCTTTTTTGTGTCTGTCTCCTTTATATGTCAGTTTTTAAGACGCTTAGTCTATATATCGCGAACTAATACTCTAGGAAGAACTCTACACCTAGCTCGTTAGTGCGTTCACTACGAATCTTACCTTCGCCATTTCTGTGTTGGTAAGAGCCACCAATCGCAAATTTGTTGGTCATTAAATAGCGTAAACCTAGGTGGTAGACTTCCTCGTCAAACAAGTCACTGCGATTCACTTGTACACTGCCGTTCGCTATCCAACGTTTCGCAAAGCCATAGTTGAGTTCCGCTTTTATTCCTTGGATAAACTCCGTGTCAGACGAGCGAGTAATGTTAGTTCCATTATCTTCGACTTCCCCCTTAGTAATACCAAGCAGGTAGTAAGCCACTATATCTAGATCTCGCTTAATACTGTAACGGTACCCAATGCCCGGCATAAGGGTATCCATTCGAGTTGTTGATTCATCTGGGTGAATGAAACGAGCACTGTAGTCACCCAACAATAGCCAATCATCCGTTATCGCATAGCTAATACCTAATCCATAGGATGATGCATTGTTATTGCTGCCTGCATCTTCATTCAAACTTCCCGAATGAGCGGTGGCGTATATATGGTCATAATCCAGAATATCCACACGGTGAGTTTCGGCCCACGAACTTGAAGAAAACATAAAAATTGCAGACACTAAACTAAGTTTCCACTTCGGCATTCCTATCATCCTTTAACTATCACCCTATTATTTGAAAGATTAGTCTATCCCTTAGACTTTAAAAAGGTTTTAGCTCACAGATTGATTTGTGACGGCAAAATATTATCAAATGTTGTACCATGAAATCATACAAACCAATGGATGATCATTATGGATGCTGAGTTATTAGAGATTCAAAACTTTCTGGCACAATACCCCCCTTTCACAGAACTCCCAGAGGAGATGTTGGTGAAAGTGACCAGTAGCGTCGAAATTTCTTATTACCGCCAAGATACCCCTATCATTCACTTTGGTGATCAGATTAACGACCTTTACATTGTTCGAAGCGGCGAAGTAGAAGTCTATCGTCGTAAAGGTGAGCTCTATAACCGGCTGGATGAGGGACACTTATTTGGCCAAATGGGGCTACTCACCAACAATAAAGTTCGCTTCCCGGTAAAAGCAACAGAAGACACCCTACTCTACTGTATCCCTGAACCTATTTTCCAAGAACTCTACGACAACTATGATTCATTCGCTGACTTTGTCGAAGTAGAAGATAATGCGCGACTGCGTCAGGCTAACTCAGACAGCAACGACGCTAACGATCTAACCACGTCAAAGGTAAAGACGCTGCTGACTAGCGAAGCGCCAATGATCGAAAAAACACGAACCATCCAACAAGCTGCTACCATGATGGCACAAGATAATGTTTCATCTTTGCTGATCATCGACCCGGATATTGTCGAAGATGATGAAGACGATTCGACGCCCGTTATTGGTATCATTACCGACCGTGATCTGTGTACCCGAGTTTTAGCAGAAGGACTCGATCCATCGGATGAAGTATCAAGTGTAATGACAGCAGAGGTTATCTCGCTCGATCATAATGCCTATGTCTACGAAGCCATGATGACCATGCTTCGCTACAACGTGCATCACCTACCAGTACTAAAAGACAAGAAGCCTATTGGTATTATTGAAGCGACCGATATTGTACGTTACGAGTCTCAAAACTCGCTGTTATTGGTAAGCAGCATCTTCCAGCAACAAAGTATCGAAGACCTAAAAGTCCTTTCTGAGCAAGTAAAAGACAGCTTTGTGCGCTTGGTTAACGAAGACGCCAACGCCCACATGGTGGGTACCGCAATGTCGGTAATTGGCCGTAGCTTTAAACAACGAATTATTGAACTAGCTGAAGATAAACTCGGTAAAGCGCCGATCCCTTATTGCTTCCTAGCGCTCGGCTCGATGGGGCGTGATGAGCAGCTGCTCGTTACTGACCAAGATAACGCAATTATTCTTGATGATACCTACGACGAGAAAAAGCACGGTAAGTACTTTGAAGAACTATCGACCTTCATTTGTGATGGCTTAGACCAATGTGGCTATGTGTACTGTACCGGTGACATCATGGCCACTAACCCAACTTGGCGTATGACACGTCGACAATGGGAAGAATGCTTCGCTGATTGGATTGATGATCCAAACCCGAAAGCACTACTGAACGCCTCTATCTTCTTTGATTTAGATGGTGTTTATGGCCGCTTAAAATGGGCAGAACAGTTAAATAGTTTTATTGTAAGACGTGCGCGTAAGAACAACCGTTTCTTGGCGTGTCTTGCTCGTAACGCACTCAACCGAACACCGCCTCTGGGTTTCTTTAAAGATTTCGTAATGGAGAAAGATGGTCGTCATAACAACTCGATCAATCTTAAACGTCGTGGTACCGCACCACTTGCCGATCTAATCCGTGTTCACTCTTTAGCAGTCGCATCTCGCTCTAAGAACTCATTCGAACGTTTAGATGACATTATCGACGCAGGTATTTTGCCAAAAGGTCGAGCTCAAGACTTGAAAGATGCGATGGAATTTATCTCTTTAGTTCGTATTCGCCACCAAGCACACGATGTCGACAACAACATCGAACCGGATAACAACATCGAACCAGAGAACCTTTCTGACTTCGAGCGACGTAATCTAAAGGATGCATTCCAAATATTAAGCAATGCACAGAACTTTCTTAAGTTCCGTTATCAAGCCAGCAATAAGTTTAAGTAGGCGCTATGAACAAACTATTCAGATCCCCAGCGGTTGATTGGCCATTTAAGTTTGCTCAGAAGCTCGAACGAGCGAGAGATGAACGCTTGAAGCAATTTTATAGCCAGCCTCTTCCTGCACCTGATACGCCATTATCAGAAGTGACTTTCTTAGCTGTCGACTTTGAGACAACGGGTTTAAACCCAAACAAAGATGGCATCATTACCATTGGTCTAGTTCCGTTTACGCTAAATCGAATCTACCTAAGACAAGCCAAGCACTGGACCCTGAGACCAAAGCAGAAATTGGAAGAAGACTCGGTTGTTATCCATGGCATCACTCACAACGACATCATTGATGCGCCAGACTTAAGTGAAGTATTAGATGAGATCTTAGAATCAATGGGCGGCCATATCCCAGTCGTTCATTATCGCCGCATCGAGCGTGATTTCTTGGATAACGCGTTGAAGGTCAGATTAGGTGAAGGAATTGAGTTTCCAGTCCTCGACACGCTCGAGATTGAATCTCAAATCCAAAACAAACTGGCCGGCGGTCTATGGAATAAGCTAAAAGGTAAGAAGCCTGCGTCAGTAAGGCTTGGTCAGAGCCGTCGTAGATACCACTTGCCTGACTATACTCCGCATCATGCGTTAACTGATGCGATTGCGACAGCGGAGCTTCTACAAGCACAGATTGCGCACCATTTTAGCCCTGATATGCCTGTTAAAGATTTCTGGTTATAGCTAGATAAACTAGTCGCTGTTAGTTACTGACTAATAAGTGCTCACCTCAGAACTAAAAACGCTCACATCTTCTAGATAGTGAGCGTTTTGTTTTGCGCATGATTGTCTTTTAAGCATGAATAGAAAGTCTACTCGGCTGTCGGGCCAACCAATCTCATTTCCCAATCTTCAACTTCGCCAGTTTCAAGTCGACGTTCTACGAGCGTGCCCCAAGATTCCACTAGAGGCAGCTCCGCCAATTCTCTAAGCTCTTGTTTATCCAAACAACCCGTGAACACCGCACCCATAACCCGGCTTAACGGCCATTCTGGGTAAGGTCTTTCACACAGGATAATCTCGTCGCCGGAGCCGATATCACCCTCTTCCAAAACACGGAAGTACCAGCCAGTTCGAAGGGTGTCTTGTAGCCTTTTCGCCATATCATTTTGATCGAATCGTACATTGAGCTTCCAACAAGGCATACGACCTTGTGAAACTTCCAGCAAGGTTGAACCAATTCGAATCTTATCTTTTAAACAAATGGAAGCTTCAGTCACCCCACTTGAACTTATGTTCTCACCAAATGCACCTTCAGATTGGAAGATTGCTTTGTCGCCCAACTCCTCCTGCCAAATTAAGTAGTGCTCGCTTGGGTAGATATGAAGGGCTTTCTGAATACCACCATGAAAGCGAGGGTCGCCTTGCTCATCGTTAATAAATCCAAGCTCAGTGGTGTATTGGCGCTCAGATAAAACCTGCTTATTGATAGCACTCTGTGTACCGTGAGCAAAAGCAACAACCTTACCGCCCAAAACACTGTTTACTGTACCTAACTTCTTCATACCCTTCCTTTTCAGCAAGTAAAAAAAGAGGAGCTTTCGCTCCTCTTATTGTGAAATACGCCTTAATTAAGGTTCATCGCGGCTTTCCGGGGAAAGCCGCTTTTATCTTCAAGAAGAAGTAGTCTGTATCTCGATAACCATATCCCATTCGCTTGATTAACTTTATCTTGTTGTTTATCCCTTCAAGCGTGCAGGTATTTAACGGGTAACTTGCCGATGCGATAACCCCGTGAAGATATGGTCTGAGTTTTCGTGCGAACTCTTTTAATGGCTTAATCCCACTCTCTTGCACTTGTTCCCACCACGCGTCCCAGAGCCCCTTTGCGTGCCCTTCTGATTCACAATACCAAAGCTCTTTGAGTTGTGCTCCGAGTATATAAGTGGTCATTAAGTCCTTATTGATATTCAATATTTCAGTAAGATAGCTATCTTGGCGTGTATTTAAGTTGCCTCTATTTTTCAGCAGTACCCAACGTGAACGCTTCACCCATTGCCTCGCTTTTTTGTCTTGCTTAAGTTTGTTGGCTTGGTCGATTCTAACTCTATCCATCACCTCGCGACCGAACTTAGCGACAACATGGAATAAGTCGTAAACGATTTTTGCGTTCGGGCAATGCGCTTGAACTTCAAGATCGAAAGCCGTATTCATGTCCATCGCGACAGCTTCGATATTTATCCCATGCTCGCCTAGTTGCTCGAAGAACGGTCGTATGTCTTTGCGGCTACGACCTAATCCTATCCAAATGACTTGGTGAGTCTTAGCGTCAGCGATGACCGTGGCATATCGATGTCCTTTAAAGATGGCGAACTCGTCCATGACGAGTTGCCTTAGGTCTTCCCATTTTATTGACGGTACAACTTGTCTAAGCCGGCGTTTATCTATCTCTTTAATAGTGTGCCAATGAACGCTCGTTAACTGGGAGATATGCTTAATGGGGAGAAGAGGTAATAGTTGTTCTATATAGCTTTTTAGGCGCTTCGTTATGCGAGCATAAGGCTCTAACCAAGATAGAGACTCTGTTTTTATGCCGCAGTCGCGACACTTAATCCTTCGAGTTTGAACGGAAAGTTCAACTGGAACACCGAGTAACATGGCATCCTTTACATGACGCCATTGATACTCATGGATAGCTTCGGCTTCAAGACCACAGAGGCATTTAGCTTCAGAGTTAGGTTTAAGAGTCAGGGTAATAAGTGTTGCTGTCTGGTGAGACTTTACTATTTGAAAGCCTTCCCAGAATGAAGATAGGAAAGTATGATTCGGCATGGAAACGGTAGTTTGTGTATGATTTTTGTTTGGCGACTAAACCATATCACTTACTACCGTTTTTGTTTTAAGTTCCCGCTAATCCGCGATGAACCTTAATTAAGCGTATTTCTCTTCAAAGTCTTTCATGAAGCTGACTAATACTTGCACGCCTTCCAGAGACATCGCGTTGTAAAGTGATGCTCGCATCCCACCTACCGCTCTGTGGCCTTTTAGTGATTTCAGACCAGCAGCATCAGCCAACTCTAAAAACTTAGCATCTAGCTCTGGTTTCGCTAATTGGAATGGCACGTTCATTCTTGAACGGTTTACTGTATGAACATCGTTTCTGTAGAAAGCTGAGCTATCAATCGCATTATAAAGCAGCGCAGCTTTCTCTTTGTTCACTAATTCCATCGCTTCAACACCACCTTGAGCTTTCAACCACTTGAATACGAGGCCTGATAGGTACCAAGCATACGTTGGCGGTGTGTTGAACATTGAGTCTTTTTCAGCAAGTACTTTGTAGTTAAGAATGCTCGGCAATACGTCGTTTGCTAGCTCTAGCAGATCATCACGCACGATAGCAATGCAAATACCAGCAGGGCCTATATTCTTTTGAGCGCCAGCGTAGATAACACCGTACTGAGACACATCGATCTTACGAGACAGAATGTTAGATGACATATCCGCTACGATTGGCTTATCCGTTTGAGGAAGCTCACTGATTTCAATACCATCGATGGTCTCATTTGGACAGAAATGTACATACGCCGCTTCCGGGTCGATTTTCCAATCTTTAGCTGGAACAACCGCTGCTTTGCCATCAATTGACGCCTTGGCGTTGAATACATCGATTTCGCAATATTTGCTCGCTTCAGTCACTGCACTTTCTGCCCAGTAACCCGCATCAATGTAAGTCGCTTTCGTCGCGTCACCTAAAAGGTTTAGAGGAACAGCAGCGAATTGAGCACGAGCGCCCCCCTGACAGAAAAGAACTTTGTAGTTGTCTGGGATGTTCAGAAGATCACGTAGGTCCTGTTCGGACTCGTCAGCAACTTGAATAAATTCCTTGCTGCGATGGCTGATTTCCATCACGGAAGTCCCTAAACCATTCCAATCAATAAAGTCCGCCTGCGCTTGTTTCATTACCGGTTTAGGCAGTGCAGCTGGGCCAGCACTGAAGTTGAATACGTTATCTAATGTAAGTTCCATGGGGATGATTGCTCCTGCTAAATAATAACTATGCAAGTAATACCATGTTTTACCCAACATAAAAACAACAAAAGAGGTCTTAAGACCTCTTTTGTTTTGTACCGTATAAAATGTTTAAGCTGAACCTGCTAAATCACCCTATCAGTATTCAAGCCTGTTCTGTTTATTGAACAAAAACCGGCATAAGTAGAGCGATTAATGGAATTTCTTGTCCATTTTCGAACACTAGGTTTCCATTTTCTAAGTCAGCGCTGATTTCATAACCACTTTCTGTTTCCTTGATCATTTCCATCACAAGCAATTCATCAATACCTTCACGGATGAATGGGTACTCTTCAACAAGCTCATTTGAGAAGCTAGAGTGAACGTTACCCTTTAATGCAGGTACAATCATCGAAGGATTACTGCTGATGTTTTCGGTTCCTTCCGGTACGCTCACTAACCACTTAGATTCGAATTGACCCTTACCTAGATCTAACGACATATTGTTCATTGAAAGGTCGAAGCCTTTAGCAAACAGGATATCGATAAATGGAATGATCTCGGCAACGTCTTCTTGCGTCATTACTGGATTAGATTGGTAAATCTCAAAGATTTTCTCAAACGATTCGCTATCCAATTTCGACATTTCGAAATCGACGTTTAGGTTGTTCAACTGGCCTTCACTGGTCTCGATGTTTGCGATATCCAGCTTAAGGTTGCTGCGCAGACGCTTAGTCGCTTCATCTAGATGTGATTCAAAATCGTACTTAGAGTTTTCAATGGTCATGAAAGGCTGCATGGCAGAGTCTGTAACCAAGAAGCTATCGATAGTAAAATTCTGAGAACCTAACCAGTAGCCTTTCGCTTGTTGACCTGAACCTACACCTTTTAGGTTTGACAGTGTTACCTCTTCACCGGTTTCAAAATCAATTTGAACTGAAGGGATTGAAAGCTCGTAATCAACTTGCCCTAAAACAGTGGCATGGCCAGACAGATTCGATTTCGTGATTGATACCGAAGTACCATTCTCATCAGAACCTTGATGATTGAACTGGCTTAACTCGAAGTTAAAGTCAGTGTTGCCGTTTAGCTCAGTGCTAGTTGTCAGAGTTAGAGGCAGAATACCAGTATTATCAAACGTCGACAGTGCATTCAGGCTCACCAAACCGTGGCTAACCGCACTATTGATGACAAACTCACTCGGCAGCCCATCAATCGCGAGTTGTTCTTTCAGGTTTTCATCGGTCACAGTTAGGCGAGTAGTTACGTTAGAAGACAGGTAACCTCTATCGTACTCCACGATCTCCGCTTGAATGCTTGAATTGTTAAGCTTTGCAACGCCATCGGTAATGGCATTTTGTCCAATTTGGCCAACCGCTAGTGGCCAACAAAGTGCCAATGAGATTGCGCCGCCAATTGCACCAATTTTTCTTAACTGTTCCATGAGTTCTCTTTCTACACGTGTCTGTTTTTTTTAGTCTAACCCATCAGTAGCAAACAAGAAACATTGAGTTAAATCAGTCTATTGCTCGATACTTCGATTGCCTCAATAAATTAACGGCTAGCTCTCATCCTTATTCGGCGGTTCTTGCTAGGCTAGAGACGTCGCTACTATTAAGGTTGAGCTGTGAATCAATACGCTGTTATCTGTTTGGACAATAATCCGGTTAGCATTGAAAGAATACGTTCGGAGTTGGCTCCGTTGGCTTCTGTATTCGATATTTATACTGCCGAGAACATAGAAGACGCGCATCACGCATTAGAAGATATTCATGATCACAACCAAACCGTAGCCTTGGTGATCACTCATCATCATTCTGAATTTAATGGCGTGCAATTTCTGATTGAACTCGAACAGCTGCCCCATAGTAATACCGCAAGAACGATATTAGTCAGCGCTTCGTCAGACATTCAATCCATTCTAACCGCTGTAAATGAAGGCAGGCTCAACCACTGTCTAACCAAGCCAGTTCAAGATCAGGTTCTATTCAAATCAGCGCAAAAAGAGCTAACGTCTTTTGTCATCCAATACGACTCAGAAAACCTGCTCTCTTACAGCGATGCATTGGATCAACAGCGCTTACTCAGAGCGCACATTGAACAAAAGATTCACTCTTTCCAATCGGGTTTCATTCACGATTACCACCAGCTTTCTGACAATGCCCTTGCTGAGCGTGTCGTCAGTGCTCTGCAGGATGTCTTTTCAAAAGATGATAAAACCAAGGCCATTCGTGATTATTCACCAGAGCATCTGCTGACGGTTGAGGGCGAAGATAATCGCTTTCTTTGGTTAATTATTGAAGGTGAAGCGGCGCTCTATAAAAAAGATGAACTGGGGCAGCAACGCGAAGTTGTGCGTCACTCTAAGGGCAATATTGTCGGAGGGATGTCATTCGTGACGGGTGAGCCTTCGTTTTCTACTGCGATTACTCTGACTCAGACCCAAGTCATCAAACTGGATAAAGATAGCTTTGCTCAGGTGATGCATTCAAACAACACTCTGCTGCCGCTGTTTACCAATCTACTACTCCGTCACTTTAACCGACGATTACAAAGAAGCATCAACAATAAGATCCAGCTTCAGCAAACGCTAGAATCGTTGGAATCTGCACATCAACAATTGATAGAGAAAGAGAAAATGGCGATGCTCGGCCAACTCGTGGCGGGTGTTGCACATGAGTTGAACAACCCGATTGCAGCGATCTTGCGAAGCATTGAAACCTTGTCTGAACATCTCGATCAAATACTCGAGAACTCGGCACTCCCAGAATCCAATAAAGGGACGGATGTATTAGCACAGTCAAAAATGGCGAAGCCACTATCAACAGCTCAAGAAAGACAACTTGTAAAACACCTCACCTCTACTATCGATGACCGCGCGCTAGCTAAAAAAGCCGTAAGACTGAACCTGAGCCAAGACTCTGCGGTTCTAGATACCTTAAAAGGCTCCCCAGTCGCAGGCAAAGAGCTACTTAATGACTTAGAGCATTATCACTATGTTGGAAACTCTATCCGCTCAATTCAAGTTTGCAGCAAACGTATTGCCGATATGGTCAAAAGCCTAAAAAGCTATGCCCGAGAAGATGAAGAGGTTCGCCACTACGCGGATGTTCACGAAGGACTTGAAGATACCTTAGTGATCTTTGAAAACAGGCTCAAACACCACCAACTAGAGAAGCATTACGACACCGACTTGCCGCCTCTATTGTGCCAGTCGCTCTCGCTGCAACAAGTGTGGACCAACCTTCTCTCTAATGCACTTGATGCTCTTTCAGAGCGAGGCAAAGTCTCTATCACCACATCTCAAGACACTAAAGGTGACGACACGTTTCTTGTAGTGCAAATATCGGACACTGGACACGGTATCGCCAAAGAAGACATCAACACTATTTTCAACCCAAACTTCACGACCAAAAAAGAAGGCAACTTCGGTTTAGGGATTGGGTTATCCATTTCTCAACAAATCGTTTCGGCTCATCAAGGTTTTATTTTGGTGGAGTCTGAGGTAGGCAGCCATACACACATGCAAGTGTGGCTTCCATTCAAACAAGAAGGAGCACCTCATGAATAAGTACCTAATTTTATGTGTCGATGATGAACCTGAAGTTCTCAATAGTGTCCTTCAAGATTTAGCACCATTTGAAGACAACTTTATTGTTGAAGGTGCCGAATCGGTCGATGAAGCTAAGCAAGTCATTCAAGAAATGGGACAGGAAGGTATTAAGCTCGCCTTAATCTTGTGTGACCACATCATGCCTGACAAAACGGGGATCGACTTTCTTATCGAACTTAACCAGCACGATTCTACAAAGCCAACACGCAAGCTGCTGCTCACCGGGCAAGCTGGGCTAGAAGATACCGTCACAGCAATTAACAACGCGGCGCTTGATTTTTATATTTCAAAACCTTGGCAAGGCGATCAACTTAGAGACACGATTACTCAACAACTGACAGACTATGTCATTGCAAACGACAAGCAGTTGTTAAACTGGACTTCCATTTTAGATACTGAGCGAATACTGACATCAATGTCGGACAAGCGAACTAGTTTCGGTGAATAGCGATAGGTTGGTAAATATAGATTGTTTACTGAATAGTGATTAGATGATGAATAGCGATTTAATCGCTATTGCAGTTTTAACACGAAGTGTATTTTGCATAACAGTGAGTAAATTAAGTGTATCTAATAGTTATCAATAACAAGTGAATGGATACTAGATTTTGTTAAATAGTCCTAAAACATGAGATCTCTGTAACAGAGCAGTGCTTTACTTGCTTATTTTTTAGCTAAATGACAAATGAATTGCATTTTTATGGGTTATTTTTCCGCGAGTTAGATTAAACTGTCTCAATGTTTATGGTTTGGCTATTTTTTATCAAACCAAAGGGATCAACACTAATAAAGGTTTACGGTCGTTATGCGCAAAATTTTACTTACTACCGCTATGCTATTGGCTTCTAGCCAAGCACTAGCTGTCGATGGACAACCAAATGAACAAGCACAAGTAATGAGCAACTTTAGCTACGATTACTTTGACGCTCGTATCGGTGCGAGCCCAATTACATTTGGTGGTGCGTTCAGTAAGTCAATCCACCCGAATGCTCACGCAGTAGCGCGTATCGATTCAGAATTTGAAGGCGATTACGACTCTGCTGTAGGTCTTGGTTTCCACGCTCCAATTAACAACTGGGCAGATCTAACGGGTGAAATGCTAGCTCGTATAGTTCAACCAGCAGCGAAAAGCTCTCCTGATGTTGGTATGGAATTCAACGTTGGTGTTCGTCAATGGCTTGGCCCACAACTAGAAGTTGGCGGCAAAGGCGGTTACGTTTCTATCGATGATAAAGATGATTGGATCGGTTCTGCTTACGTGCGTTTCCACTCTACAGAACTATTCTCTCTAGGTGCAGAAGTTCGTATAAATGATTTCTACGGTGATCAGTTAATGTTCACGACTCGTTTCAAGCTTTAAGTAAAACGAGAAAGCTCTTAATAAGGGCTTAGCCTTTAAAACGGGCTAGATAGAAACAAAAAAACCGAGGAAATCCCTCGGTTTTTATATATAAAAAGTAATCTTATGCATATACAGGCGATATCTTTAGTGGCAGCTCTTTAATAATTGCTGCTTGCGTGGCTCTTGTAATAGTTTCCAGTGAATACCATCAATTGCACCCGCAAACTTCCAAAGTAATTTTAGGTCAACATCGTTTCCGTACGCTTCGCGAACCTTATTAAACACTTCAGATGCACCCAACTGCATAAACATTGAAACATCATCCACTCCAGCCTTTTTAACCATGCGTTCTAACGTCAGTTGCATGTTAGGCAAATCCCTTAATCTAAGGCTCGCAGATGATTTTTTGAAGCTACGCTGCTGAATTGAATTATCGATTGAAGTACGAATAATACTATCCAATTCAGGATGCTCAGACGTAAAGAGATCCGTGATGTCGTAGTAATTCACGGTTGCTGTCGTCTGCTTTTTTACGTGACGATACTTTTCACAATCAAGCCCCGTCAGCTTTTTATCTAATAACTTCCCACCTCGAATGAATACACAATCTTCACTCAACAAAGCGAACATAGCGTCATTTTGAAAGAGGCCAATACCTCCAAACATAGAGCGCTTTTGATGTTCACCAAATTGATTCACGTAATTAATAAATGCTGTCTCGGTCATATCCGTTGATCCTTAATCAAATTACCCCGATTAGGTTGATCGCCAGACAAGCAGCTTTTTATGCGAAAATTTTAAATCTATTTAATGTTTAGGTGAATATTATGGTTTCGTTTGTCACCTTTGAAATAAATGATACTTCGAAAAGAAAAATAAGTCAGGGCGCAGCTCACATCAATCAGTTGAATATCCTTGCTTTTAATGATTTACATCACATTAAACTATCAAATCACGCCAAGAATTTAATTCTTAGTGATACCCCCGTTCAAGTTATCAAAGCTTATGTGGTTCGATGAGTATTGCCTCGCAGCATCGCGGCTTGTAAAATGGTACGACATACATGTTCTTACTCTTAATATGAATCATTTATCATTTTTCTGGCTACCACAAAATAAAGCTCTTCTCCTTAAGGGCCTAGAATCCGAGTTTGCCCAACTTGTTGGACATTCCATCTCAGCGGGAAAAATAACTCTTCCTCCGATTCCTGAGGTTGTACTTAAAATTCAAAAGCTATGTACTCTTGAACCAACAGGCGTCGCCGAAGTTGCCGAGTGCTTACTTGAAGACCCAGGGCTGACAGCAATCGTGATCAGAGTTGCTAACTCAGTTGTCTTCAACAGACGCAATATTACTTGTGTCGATGTTATGACGGCCGTATCGCGTCTTGGTATATTGAGAGTGCGTGACATTGTCACGGCTCAGGCTATTGAACAACTTAAACATTCCGTCAATTTGAGTAAAGAGTGCAACGAGCTATTGGTTCAGAGCGCTTCTGTATCAAAAGAACTCGCCGCAACTATGGTGTTAGTCACTAACCTATTTAAAGAACTATCCCCTACCGAATACCGTTATCTAGAGCATGAAAAGTCACTACTTGTTGGGTTACTTGCAGACATTGGCTTGTTCTGTTTGGTTAGTGAATATCACCTCTACCTAGACAACGGGAACTATTTAGATCACGACATCGCACTGCAAATATTCCAAGGCCAATGTTCAGCAACCAGTAAGTTGGTCCTTAGACGCTGGGGTTTCGACAGCGACTTTATCGATGTGTGCAGCAACACCATTAATAATCACGAAGAGCGCGAGGTGTCTTACCTTGATATTGCGCGAATAGCTAACCACCTACTGATGTTTAGAAACAAGGATGAGAACATTGATGAGCACGAAGTAGAACTAAACGTGACAGGAGCGGAAGTACTTTATAAATTAAGCAACTTGAGCAAACAGGATTTTAATGCAAAGCTAAGTGACGTGATCAATACTAGCGGCTTCTAAGTTACTGTTAAATTGCTAGTAAATGCAATATGAAGTCAATGCAATGGGGAAAGCATGTTTACAGGGGTGATCTTTATATTTGCGCCACTCGTCGTGGGGTATCTTTTTTCAATTTCGAACGCTCAGACGCTAGAATTTATCAACCGCTCTACTTCGCGGTTGATCTACGTGATTCTCGCGTTAATGGGACTTAGCTTAGCCGCACTCGATAACCTAGGCAGTAACCTGCAGACAATTCTTCTATACACGGCCACTTTCTTCGTCTGCTTAAGCGTTTGTAATCTAATGGCGCTACCTGCTATTGATAAGTTACTGCCACTCCAGACAGACAGCTGTAATAAGAAACTCCCCCTGTCTTCTATGGCGATGGAGTCTGCCAAACTCATCTTAGTGGTCGGTTCCGGCCTTATTGCGGGTTTAGTTCTGCCTATTGGACTTGATTGGGTTGATACCGCGAGTGAATGGATTCTGTTTGTTCTACTGTTCTTTATTGGCATTCAGTTACGCAATAGCGGACTAACACTTCGTCAAATCTTACTCAACAAGCACGGTATGGTAATCGCAATCGCAATCATCACCACCTCAATGCTTGGTGGTATTATTGCGGCTTATATCCTTGATATTCCTTTGTTCAGAGCCTTGGCAATGTCTTCAGGGTTTGGCTGGTATTCTTTAGCCGGTATCTTGATGGGCGACGCCTTTGGTCCTATTTATGGTGGTGCTTCGTTCATGCTCGAACTGCTGAGGGAGTTAGTTGCTTTAATACTTATTCCTGTGCTGATCCGAAGCTACCCATGCACATCGATTGGTTATGCAGGCGCAACAGCGATGGATTTCACATTACCTGTCATTCAAACCACAGGTGGCGTTCGGTGCGTGCCAGTCGCCATAGTCAGTGGCTTTATCCTCAGCTTGCTTGTCCCGATATTGATGTTGTTCTTTGTATCTCTTGCTAACTAGATCGCAGGAATAGCGTTTGTTTTAGATTAGAATGCAACTCGAATACCGATGCCCAAGACACCGATACAGTTACCGAAATAAAAAGACACTAAGTGTCATTGCTCAACAAATAATGATCACGGTAATCTGTAACGACACCGTTATAAAAAGAATAAACTTACAAAAGGAACCGCTATGAAACGCCTTTGCGTCGCATTACTGCTAGCTTCAACTTCGACTTTCTCTTTTGCAGCAGATTCAATGTCTGAGACAAATCAGTGCCAAGCAAAAAAATATGATGCGTACATCGACGCCTCTTTAGGTTGGTATGCTGACCTCGCTACATTAACTTCTGAGCAATACCCAGAATTGACAGAAGTAAGCGAGTGGTTCCTAGAAGGTCGTAAGCACCACTTCGAGCTTAATCGCGCTGCGGTAAACTACTACCTTGTGAACGATTCAAGCAAAGTGGCAACAGAGCAACCGGTAGAAGGCTGGCTGCAACTGGAACAACACGACATTAAGACGTTATCAACACGTGATGATGAGCTTGGTAGAATTGCGAAAACAACGTTCGACGACCGCCAATCAACACCTCACGCTCAAAACTACGAGCTACGTTCCGCCTTTGCTGAGCTGCTTAGTCACCCTAAGCAAATCGATACAGCACTGCAGCGTTACAACCAGTCGATCGCCAAACTAGAAGCGATCAAGTGTAAATAACCCTTAATTTACTATGCTTTTATGGGAAGTTGGATTTCATAATTAAGACGGGACATTGTTCCCGTTTTCGTTTAGATTATCCCGCTCGCGTCAATATAAGAAAAATAACTCGCTTGCTATGGTTACGGAACAAAAAACAGCAGATGTTAGCTTTGACAGTCTTCTACGTATCTTTACAGTACCAGAAGGCCCAGACTCAACACTCACTCAAATCGAAGACAAACTTTCACGAAACCTGAATCAATTCTTACGTGAACACATTGTGGCTGAAGAAAAGCCATTACGTGAGATTGAGAAAGATTTTTCGAATGCTCATATCCCAGAGCAGCCTGAGTTTGTTTCAGAACATACCGAGCATCTCCTCGATTCTCTTGTATCTCATTCTGTACATACGTCGTCGCCAAGTTTTATTGGTCACATGACGTCTGCGCTACCCTATTTCCTGATGCCGCTGTCTAAAATCATGATTGCGCTAAATCAGAATCTAGTAAAAATCGAGACCTCAAAAGCTTTCACTCCCCTAGAACGTCAAGTTCTGGGTATGTTACATCGCCTGATTTATCAGGATAGCGACCAGTTTTATTCTCGCTGGATGCACAGTGCCAACCACTCTTTAGGAGCGTTTTGTTCTGGCGGTACCATCGCGAATATTACTGCGCTTTGGGTTGCTCGTAACAATGCGCTAAAAGCACAAGGTTCGTTCAAAGGTGTGGAAAAAGAAGGCTTATTTAAAGCCATGAAGCACTACGGCTACGAAGGCCTTGCTATCTTGGTTTCTGAACGTGGTCACTACTCTCTGAAAAAAGCAGCGGATGTCCTTGGTATTGGTCAAGAAGGTCTAGTGTCTGTTAAAACGGATAACGACAACCGCATTTGTACTGACGATCTAAGACTCAAGATTGAACAGCTCAAGCAGAATAAGATAAAGCCTTTCGCTGTCATTGGTGTGGCTGGTACAACCGAAACCGGTAATATCGACCCTCTAAGAGACATTGCAGAAGTGTGTGCTGAATCCGATTGTCATTTCCATGTTGATGCCGCTTGGGGCGGTGCGACTCTAATGTCGAACAACCATCGTCACCTACTTGATGGTATTGAATTGGCTGATTCAGTTACGATTGATGCACATAAACAGCTTTATATCCCTATGGGTGCTGGCATGGTTTTGTTTAAGAAGCCAGATGCGATGACCGCAATCGAACATCATGCTCAATACATCCTTCGCAAAGGCTCAAAAGACTTAGGTAGCCATACGTTAGAAGGCTCTCGTTCAGGTATGGCAATGTTAGTCTACGCCTCAATGCACATCATCAGTCGCCCTGGGTATGAACTGCTGATCGACCAGAGCATCAATAAAGCGCGCTACTTTGCTGACCTGATTAAAGATCAAAACGACTTCGAACTGGTTTCAGAGCCTGAGCTTTGCCTACTGACCTATCGCTATGTGCCTGAATCAGTCAAAGCAGCACTACTCAAGGCTAAAGCACCAGAGCGTGTTGAACTGAATGAGCTACTGAATGAACTGACCAAGTTTATTCAGAAGAAGCAACGTGAAACGGGCAAGTCTTTCGTATCGCGCACCCGCTTAAACCCCGAAATATGGGCGCATCAGCCAATCATCGTTTTCCGTGTAGTATTAGCAAACCCACTGACGGGCAACGATATTCTCTCTTCAGTGCTTGAAGAACAGCGTGAAATCTCTAAACTAGCACCCAACTTGATGAGTAAAATCACCAAATTGGTTAAGCTAATCAACGCCTAGCCATTCAATTTTAGTTGCATCAAATTGAAAATTTCTTTCTTTTTGATGTAACTTAGCTGTCAGTTCATACTCAATTTGCATTCTTTTTGCTCAAACCCTCTTCCAATTCTGTAGTTTTCTAAAATTTTGTTGAGGTTTGTCATATTCTTAAGCATTGATGCCGTGTTTTTGTATTAGTGAATAGTATGTTGGGTTTATACTGACTCTATGGTGCTAGTTAGCTTGATATCTATTTGATGCAGTAGAATTTACAATACCGAATATAAGTTTGGTTTTGTATTTTCTTATATTTGTTTCAGCCATACCCCCTGGTAAAAGATATTAACTAGCAAGTTGTTCTCTATACCCTTGTGAACACTATGAATACATTAGAAAAAATACAAAAAAACCTGGAAAACTTCAGCAAGTCTGAGCGTAAGGTAGCCGAAGTAATCATGGCTTCCCCTCAAACTGCAATTCATTCTAGCATTGCTACCTTAGCGAAAATGGCTGACGTGAGTGAGCCTACAGTTAACCGCTTCTGTCGTCGTTTAGACACAAAGGGCTTCCCTGACTTTAAACTTCACCTAGCTCAAAGCTTGGCGAACGGTACACCTTACGTGAACCGTAATGTTGAAGAAGATGACGGCCCAGATGCTTACACGCATAAGATTTTTGAATCAACTATGGCTTGTCTAGATGTTGCTAAAAACAGTTTAGACGCGATGCAAGTAAATCGAGCGGTTGACTTACTGACTCAAGCAAAACGCATTTCGTTCTTCGGACTGGGTGCCTCTTCTGCTGTAGCCAAAGATGCTCAAAACAAATTCATTCGTTTCAATATCCCAATCACTTGTTTCGAAGACATCGTGATGCAACGCATGAGCTGCATTAACTGCAGTGATAACGATGTTATTGTTCTGATCTCTCACACTGGCCGCACTAAAAGCCAAGTAGAGATTGCGAACTTAGCTCGTGAAAACGGCGCGACAGTTATCGCTATCACAGCAAAAGACTCTCCGCTAGATAAAGCGAGTTCTCTGTCTATCTCATTGGATGTACCGGAAGACACTGACGTTTACATGCCAATGGCAAGTCGTGTTGTTCAGATGACGGTTATCGATGTGTTAGCAACAGGCTTTACGCTTCGTCGTGGTTCTGGCTTCCGAGAGAACCTGAAACGAGTAAAAGAGTCACTTCGTGATTCACGTTACGAAAAGTACTCTCAGTTCTAATCTGTTAAGATGTGAGCTTAAGAATTAAATTCAATTGAAAAACGGAGCCTAGAGCTCCGTTTTTATTTGTCTGTTTAAATGGGTTTGTGCTGTGATTGATTATAGTGTGTCTGGTTATGCCGAGAACAGATTGAAGACTGTTAGATAGTCCAGCTATTGCCCTTCTCAACCACGCTGTTCTCGGACGCATAAGAGTTGATAATGGTAAAGTTCGACTCGGCGGCAGGCTCTTG
Organism: Vibrio atlanticus; assembly: GCF_024347315.1. NCBI lineage: Bacteria > Pseudomonadati > Pseudomonadota > Gammaproteobacteria > Vibrionales > Vibrionaceae > Vibrio > Vibrio atlanticus. Next base: position 2,081,276 of record NZ_AP025460.1, read on the forward strand.
CTCAATTTGATTCATTGAAGCTCCCTCATGACGCCCTTCTACACAACCGCACTTCTCGCAAACCTTCTTCAGAATACGTACGAGTCGTTCTTGGTTCAGCGGTAAAGGGTTCCCTTTAATCGCCACCGATTTGAGCGCGTCGGCAGACACCTCATCAAACTGGGCTTCACAGACACCAAATTCCAGTAAGCTTGGAAGCTTGAGCGTATCCAACACTTCAGACAACCAAGAAATTGCCTCTTCCTCTGTTGCTTCTACGTTACCTGTCACTATCTGAGAAATTCGCTGATAACGCGCTAGGATGTCACTCCTCTGCTGTTCTTTCGCAACAGCGATGTTCTCCATCATCACAAATGGCGCTATGCGCGCTGTTATAACACTGTGTGGTGCAGATATCTTGCCACCTAACGCAGAAGCCAAACCATGCGCAGCACCAAGTTTGGCGTTAGTTATCGCTATTCCCCCTAACATAGAGGAAAACGCGAGATCAGAACGCGCTTGAGGTTCATCGTAGATACACGCCTGAATGACAGAGCCACTCAGCTTACGTAAGCCTTCTTCACAGATCATATCAGTCAGTGGGTTCGGTTCACCGCACACATAGGCTTCCATTAGATGGGTAAATGCGTCCATAGCACCTCGCCCCGACAAATACAGATTCGTACCATGAGTTAGGGTTGGGTCAACAATCGCAACGTCAGCCAGCATGTCTGGGTTTCTAAGGCTGATTTTCACTTGGTCTTGCCCTGATTTCAGCACCGCGTTTTTAGTGACTTCTGCACCTGTACTCGCTGTGGTTGGAATCGCAATGAACGGAAGTGGTTTGGTTTTAAGAGGGACATTACGCCCAACGACTTCAACATAGTCATACAAACTACCTTGGTTAGGTAAAACCGCGGCTAACGCTTTGCCCATATCGATGGCGCTACCGCCCCCCATAGCGACAACCATATCTGGCTTAAATCGACGTGCAGAAATAGCAGCCTCCTCAACCATTTTGATATTAGGTTCACCGGATACGGCAATGTGTTGATAGCGCATACTCTGTGCATCGAGATAGTCAGTAACTATTGAAGTGCGCTCTAATGTATTGCCAGTCACCAATAGCACGCTGTAACCGTATTGATTAAAGAGAGACAATGAAGCGGAGAGTGCTCCATCACCAAAGATGATCTTTGTAGATGTCATAAATTGAAACATGGTGCCTCCTGCGCCTATGACCGAACAAAACTGCGAACTCTTGGTTTTTAGAAAATTGATTTCTGGAAATTGGTCTCTTGGATTTTACATTTGGAATTTGATTTTCGTATTTACAACACAATCTCGCCCCCCCCAAAAAAAATACGAATGCACTAAAACATCATTACTTCAGACAGCTTACAGAATATGGTTCCATACCTAGATAAAGGATGCCTCGTTCTGCGTTTGATTTTTTTGACAAGGTGCAACTTGTCGCACTAAATATCGACTAAAGTTGCAATCTTAGGGGGAATTCACATACTAATATTGAGGGGAATTCACGATGACAGTGGCCAGTAAACAAGACTCTAGCCTTTTATGATTAATATTTGCGCTGATAGGCAAAACCTATCGTATTAAGAGGCAATTCCATCTTTATTTCCCCATGCCATTGAGGCATAGTTGGTTTTAAGAAATTTTGAGTGGCATTCATAATAGAATAGTTAACATAAATGAGTTAACGAGCCTCATCCCGTATTTAGGAGAAATTAAATGTTTGTAGTTATTTTTGGTCGCCCTGCTTGTCCATTCTGTGTTCGCGCAAAAGAGCATGCTGAAACTCTTAAAGCTAAACGCGATGACTTCAACTACCGTTACGTTGACATCCACGCTGAAGGCATCAGCAAAGCTGACCTAGAGAAGACTGTTGGTAAACCTGTAGACACAGTTCCACAAATCTTCATCGACCAAGATCACATTGGCGGCTGCACAGAATTTGAAGCATACGCAAAAGAAAACCTAGGTCTTTTCGACTAAACTGGGATTTCTCAAACGAAAATCGAGGCTAAAGCCTAAACAGCTGATAGATAAAACAGTTAGACTGTATGATTGATATAAAGCCCGCTCATTGTAGCGGGCTTTTTTATGACAATTTTTCAACCGGAGTAAGATTAAGGTCAATATCGAATAAAATTGAAAATAGCACTTATAATTTATTTATATTTAGATACAATTCATTCCTCAAACTGATCCTGTGTTTCACGCTAATTATTGAGCAATCACTGTGAATATCGACGTTGTCTTGCTGTTAAAACAAAACCCCATCCTTCTCATTTTTGTTGTGTTATCTATTGGCCTCGCCATTGGTAAAATTCGTTTCGGTAGTCTCCAACTAGGAAATTCAATCGGTGTTCTGATTACTTCTCTTATCATGGGACATCTTGGCTTTTCCTTTAACGCCGACGCTCTCACGATTGGTTTCATGCTCTTCATTTACTGTGTAGGTATTGAAGCTGGCCCCAACTTCTTCGGTATATTCTTCAGAGACGGTAAGCATTACCTCATTCTTAGCCTCGTTGTACTTTCTACGGCTATTGCCCTTACTTATTTTTGCAGCGAATATTTAGGTCTTGGTTTCGGACTTTCCGCCGGCATGATGGCGGGAGCACTAACTGCAACACCAATATTAGTTGGTGCGCAAGATGCACTCAATTCAGGTTTAGCTGAAGTGCCAAGAAACATGGACCTGGGTCTGGTCATAGAAAACCTCTCTGTAGGTTACGCGATGGCTTATTTAGTCGGCTTAATCAGTATGATTATGTTTGCCCGCCTTATTCCAAAGCTTCAGAAAGTAAACCTACACGACTCTGCAGAACAAATAGCTCAAGAGCGTGGCCTAGGCACCTCTGGCCAGCGTAAGGTTTACTTACCTATTATCCGAGCTTATCGTGTGGGACCAGAACTCATTACCTGGACTGATGGCAAGAACCTTCGTGAGCTTGGCATCTATCGCCAAACTGGTTGCTACATCGAGCGGATCCGACGTAATGGTATTCTTGCCCACCCTGATGGCGATGCCATTCTGCAAGAAGGTGATGAAATCGCATTAGTTGGCTTCCCTGACAGCCACGCTCGTCTTGATCCAAGTTTCCGAAACGGCAAAGAAGTTTTTGACCGTAATCTTCTCGATCTACGAATCGTTGAAGAAGAGATCGTCGTTAAAAGTGACAACATCGCGGGTAAGCGTTTATCTGACTTAAACTTATCCGAATACGGCTGTTTCCTTAACCGCGTAGTAAGAGCTCAAATTGAAATGCCGATGGACTTAAACATCGTACTTTCTAAAGGTGATGTACTACAAGTCAGTGGTGAAAAGAGCCGTGTTCACGGCCTTGCAGAAAAAATTGGTTTCATCTCGATTCACAGCCAAATGGCCGATTTGACGGCTTTCTGTAGCTTCTTCATTCTGGGTATTTTGTTTGGTTTGATCACCATGACATTCGGACAAGTCTCATTTGGTTTAGGTAATGCGGTTGGTCTTCTTTTATCAGGCATCATGCTTGGCTTCTTACGAGCGAACCACCCTACCTTCGGTTACGTTCCTCAAGGGGCGTTGAATATGGTTAAAGATCTCGGTTTGATGTTCTTTATGGTCGGTATCGGCTTGAGCGCCGGGGGTAAGATATTTGAGCATTTGACCCAAGTGGGTCCGCAAGTTATCGGGATAGCACTTATCGTGAGTGTACTGCCGGTATTCTTCGCTTACTTAGTCGGCGCTTACGCACTGAAAATGAATCGAGCTCTTCTTTTTGGAGCCATCATTGGCGCACGAACCTGTGCTCCGGCGATGGACATAGTGAATGACCACGCTCGTTCAACTATCCCAGCACTGGGGTACGCGGGTACGTACGCAATAGCCAATATATTGATGACCTTAGCGGGTACCTTTATCATTATCATTAGCTAGTTTATTCAGCGTTATAACGCTTTAGATTAGATATTTTAAATGCACTAATTCATCTTTGAGTTAGTGCATTTTTTATTACTTAATCTCTTTTCTCATCCCACATCTCTATACTACTTCCCTCAAACTACAGACAAAAAAATAGGCGCTCAATGAGCGCCTATTTCGTTTTGATTCGATTGTTTGAATTAGATGTCAGCTACATCAAATTCAACAGCTGTCTCAACGTCAGCTTCGTAATCAACACCATCAACACCGAAACCGAACAACTTCAAGAACTCTTCTTTGTACTCTACGTAGTCAGTCAGTTCTTTCAGGTTTTCAGTTGTGATTTGAGGCCATAGGTTACGACAATGCTCTTGAATGTCGTCACGAAGTTCTAGGTCGTCTAGACGTAGACGGTTCACTTCGTCAACTTCTGCTGCGCTACCATCTTCTTTGTATAAACGTTGGCTGAACATACGGAAGATCTGTTCCATACAACCTTCGTGAATGCCTTCTTCACGCATTTTCTTGAACACCATAGCGATGTAAAGAGGCATAACAGGGATTGCAGAACTTGCTTGAGTCACAACAGACTTAAGAACAGCAACGTTTGCAGTACCACCAGTTTGGCCTAGTTTCTCGTTAAGCGCTGACGCTGCACGGTCTAGATCCATCTTAGCTTTACCTAGCGCGCCATCCCAGTAGATTGGCCACGTTAGCTCAGTACCGATGTAGCTGTAAGCAACAGTCTTACAACCGTCAGCTAGAACACCCGCTTCAGAAAGTGCGTTGATCCAAAGTTCCCAATCTTCACCGCCCATTACAGTAACAGTGTCTTTGATCTCTTCTTCAGTAGCAGGCTCAACGCTTGCTTCAATGATCGCATCTTTGTTTGTATCTACCGCTGTAGATGTGTAAGTCTCACCGATAGGTTTAAGAGATGAACGAATCACTTCGCCAGTCTCTGGCATTTTACGCACTGGAGATGCCAGTGAGTACACAACCATATCGATTTGACCTAGATCTTCTTTGATCAGGTCAATTGTTTTCTGTTTAGCTTCGTTAGAGAAAGCATCGCCGTTAAGGCTTTTTGAATACAGGCCTTCTTCTTTAGCTAGCTTATCGAACGCTGCTGAGTTGTAAAAACCAGCTGTGCCCGGCTTTTTCTCAGTACCGGCTTTCTCGAAGAAAACACCGATAGTTGAAGCGCCGCCACCAAATGCAGCCGCAATACGTGAAGACAAGCCGTAGCCACTTGAAGAGCCAACAACGAGTACACGTTTAGGTGCATTTGCGATTGGGCCTTGAGCTTTTGTGTAAGCAATTTGTTCTTTTACATTAGCTTCACAACCGACTGGATGTGTTGTAGTACAGATGAATCCGCGAATTCGAGGTTTGATGATCATATTCAACTTCCTTAAAAAATCAGGTTAAGGATAAGAGTTTCGTGCGCAAATGGCATCTAATTTCTGTAAAAATGTGGTGAAAATGCAAGTGGTTGGAGCACTCAACTGATATTTGCTGACTAAGTCACCATTTGTTAACGCATGTATTGAGACTTCTACGACAAAAACTAAAAAAGGCACCTTATTAGGCTGTCTCTTATACACAAATCCCTAAGCCACGCTTGGGGATTTTTTTTGAACTATTTTTAGGTTTCATGATCTGATCATCTAAGCAATGACAAGGATGATTATCATGACCTATATAGAGCCAACCCTTTGGGCACAAAAACAGTTCGGTCAAGCCCACCTTAATGACCCTAGACGCACTCAAAGACTCGTTGCTCTCGCAGCCTCACTGGCCGAGCAGCCTGGCGTACCCGTCTCGAAACTCATTATCTCCCCTGCTGAAATGGAAGGGGCTTATCGCTTCATCCGTAATGAGCAAATCAAAGCAGAAGATATCGCAGAAGCGGGTTTTTATGTCACCGCACAAGAAGCATTAGAGCAACAAACACTTCTTGCCTTAGAAGACACCACTTCTCTCAGTTACTCCCATCGCAGCATTCGAGATGAACTCGGGCACTCCAATCAAGGCAATCGACATCGCGCCATGTTCGTACACTCAACCTTACTTTTTGCTCCCGACACTCAATCTGTTATTGGTTTAATTGAACAACAGCGCTGGACTCGTGATATAGAAAAGCGAGGTCAAAGGCACCAGCATGCGACTCGACCATACAAAGAGAAAGAAAGTTATAAGTGGGAACAAGCCTCTCGCCATGTCGCTGAGCGACTTGGCGATAAAATTTCGGATGTCATTTCTGTGTGCGATAGAGAAGCCGACCTATTTGAATACCTCACTTACAAGCGAGAGCAACAACAAAGGTTCCTCGTTCGCTCAATGCAAAGCCGCTGTATTGAAGAGCATGATAATCGTCTTTATAGCTATGCCTCTACCCTGTTATCAGCCGGAGAGAAAGTGCTCGAAATACCGCAAAAAGGCGGTCGTAAAGCTCGCAAGGCTCATTTAGATATCAAATATGCCCCCGTGACACTCAAGTCTCCTGCTAACAAGAAAGAGTTCGATAACATTCCGCTTTACTACGTGGGATGTATAGAACAAGGAGAGAGTGGTAATAAGCTCGCATGGCACTTACTGACTTCAGAGCCGATAACGAGCAAGGAAGAGGCACTCAAAATCGTCAGTTATTATGAGCGGCGCTGGCTAATAGAAGATTTTCATAAAGTCTGGAAAAGTGAAGGGACTGAAGTTGAGCAACTGAGAATGCAAAGTAAGGATAACTTAGAAAGGCTCAGCGTCGTTTTGGCTTTTATCGCGACTCGGTTACTCCAGTTGAGGTTTATGAATGAATCAGACGAGTTATCTAAGAGCAGTTGTGAGCAGGTATTAAAAGGCAAAGCGTGGAAGTTAATGTGGCTCAAGTTGGAGAGCAAAAAACTACCGAAAGAAGCGCCTAATATATCATGGGCTTACAACGGTATTGCTCGGTTAGGTGGTTGGAAGAATACCAAGCGAACAGGTCGCGCTTCTATAAAGACGTTATGGCAAGGATGGCTTAGGTTACAAACCATCCTTGAAGGGTATGAACTCGCTAAGTCTCTTGATTAACCAGACTTGTGATCAAGAGACAGCCTTATTAGGTGCCTTTTATCATTTCCTTATCTAAGCAACGCTATTTAGCTTAGGTTTTAACTCTTTTCGCGTCAAAGTTTCGCTAAAATCATGACTGAAGTGGTCAACTTGAATCGCTGTATAGCGTAGTTTATCAGCAGCAACAATTTGGTCGACTTCTTCTTGTGTCAGAACGTCAGCAGCAAGTGCTTGAGCCAGTTTGTCTGCCAACAAGCCTTTACGAGCCACTTTGCCCTCTTTCACTGCTTTGAAGATTTTACGCTCCAGAGGCTTGATGCTGTACATCGCATTGAACGCGTTCTCCATAAGGCCAACACTATCATCCTCTTCCTTGCCGATGTAGCAAAGGTGAGTCAGACGTTCACGGTGTGCTCCCGGAGTCATCAAGCTTTCTGCTAGTTGAACTGTTAGGTTATCACTTGGTTTTTCGAAGTGGTTACCTACAGGGAAAACTAGACCTTTAAGTACTTTACCAACCATCTTGTTCGGGAAGTTACGGTACGCTTCTTGTAACGACTTAGCCGCATTGTGGAAACAGTGTTGAACCGCGTAGTGGACGTAGTCTAGGTCAGCTTGTTGACGACCTTCGTCTTCATACTTCTTAAGCGCAGCAGACGCCATGTATAGGTAACTTAGACCATCACCTAAACGTGCAGAGATAAGCTCTTTACGTTTCAGTTCACCACCTAGCGTCAGCATTGCGAAATCCGCACTCACTGCAAGCGCACGGCTCAAACGAGTCAAATCTTGGTAGTAAGGCTTAGTTGGACCGCTCATGTCGGCTTTAATGAACTTAGAGCCAGTTAGTGCTGCGCCAAACGCGCCGAACGTGTTCTTAGTTGCGTGAGAGATGTGCTTGAACAACAAGCTATCAAAGTCTTTTGCACCTTGCTTCTCGTCTGGGTTCGCTGCCGCTTCCATTTCGCTCAATACGTATGGGTGACAACGTGTCGCACCTTGACCGAAGATCATCAGGTTACGAGTTAGAATGTTCGCACCTTCTACTGTGATAGCAACTGGAATACCTAGGTAAGGCGCAGCCAAGTAGTTCATTGGGCCATCTTGAATTGCACGACCTGAATGGATATCCATTGAGTCATTCAGAATAGTACGAGCCATCTCTGTCATGTGATACTTCGCGATAGCCGTTACGATACCCGGCTTCTCTTTCATATCAAGTGAAGTGGTTGTCAGTGTACGAGTCGCTTCTAATAGATACGTTAAACCACCAATACGGCCTAAGCTCTCTGCAACACCTTCAAATTTACCAATCGACATACCGAACTGCTTACGAACATAAGCGTATGCGCCGGTCGTTTTCGCTGTTAGGTGGCCCATCGCCGTACCAAGTGCGGGTAATGAGATACCACGACCTGCAGACAAACATTCCACCAGCATACGCCAGCCTTTACCTGCGTAATCTGCGCCACCGATTAGCCATTCCATAGGAATAAATACATCGTGACCGCGTGTTGGGCCATTCATAAACGCAAGACCAAGTGGATCATGACGCTCACCGATCACAACACCTTCGTGGTCTGCCGGGATAAGCGCACAAGTGATACCAATGTCTTCTTTGTCACCCAGTAGCTTTTCTGGATCGTGCAGTTTGAAAGCCAAACCAAGTACCGTTGCCACTGGTGCAAGCGTAATGTAACGCTTGTTCCAGTTAAGCTTGATGCCTAGTGTCTCTTTACCTTCGTGCATGCCCATACACACAGTGCCGACATCAGGGATACCACCCGCATCAGAACCTGCTTCAGGGCCTGTTAGTGCGAAACAAGGGATATCTGTACCGTCAGCTAGACGTGGAAGCCAGTAGTCTTTTTGATCTTGAGTTCCGTAGTGAGACAGTAGCTCACCAGGGCCAAGAGAGTTTGGAACCATTACCGAAACCGCGGTACTGATACTACGCGTTGCAATCTTAGTTACGATTGTAGAGTTGGCGTGCGCCGAAAATTCACGGCCGCCGTACCCTTTCGCGATAATTAGCGAGAAGAAACGCTCTTTGCGTAAGAAGTTCCACACCTCTTCAGGAAGGTCCCGGTCTTCTTTCACAATTTTGTGGTCATCAAGCATAGCGAGTAGAGTTTCAAGTTCATTGTCCATGAACGATTGCTCTTCTGCTGTCAGCTGTGGCTTTGGATATTGGTGTAGCTTAGTGAAATCTGGTTTACCAGAAAACAGCTCTCCGTCCCACCACACGCTACCCGCTTCCATCGCTTCTTTCTCGGTGCTAGATAGGGGTGGTAGTACTTTTTTAAAGAGTTTAAAAGCTGGGTCACTTACCCATTTTTGTCTTAGAGAGCTCATAGTTCAGATCCTTTTGTTCACTATATTGTTTGTGAATATTTTGCTTTTTATTGTTTTATTCTTTTGCTGACATGCCAGCGGCCAGATATGGAATAAGAATATCGACCACTGCCTTAGCATCTATCTTTCTGTCATAGTCATTCTCTGCAATTTCTATTAGAGCCTGGCTAGATGCCATGGTGAATACACAAGTCCCTAGGGTGAAGTGCAATCGCCAAAATAACTGTTCTTGAGTGAGGTTTGGGTTAGCTTTCATTACTGAGTTGGTAAACAAAGTCAGTACTTCGCTATAACGAGTAGTAATGAACCAACGCAAATGACCTTGCACATCTGTATAGCCTCGACCAATGAGTAACATAAATCGGCTCGTACCATTTGGCCTTACATCATTGAGTGCCCTTAGTGGCTGTCTTAAAGACTCAAACACGTCACTCATAGAATACGTTTCGTTCAAATTTAAGTTCACTAGTGCATCTTGCAATGCTGGCATAAATGCTTCTAAGTAACGATTGAGTACCGCACGAACCAGAGTCTTCTTATCGCCAAAGTGGTAGTTCACTGAAGCAAGATTGACATTGGCTTTACTCGTAATCGTGCGTAAAGAGGTGTCATTAAAACCGTGCTCAGCAAATAAGCCTTCAGCCACATCTAAGATTTTGTCTTTGGTTGTACTTCTTGGTGCCATTTCAATCACTCGTATTAAACAACTGTTTGAAATATACGCTTAGAACATTTATTTAACAAGCAAGCAACATCACATTTTCACAAATTGGTCGTACCAGTTATAAGCATTACGTTCTAAGCGATTGAATAGAGACGCGTTTAATTAAAAAGAGAAAATTAATGAATTTTTGGGGAACTGAAATGGTAATCGAGAGTCATAAATTAAGTAGAAAACAGAGTATTTAGATGTTTAACAGGCCGTCAAACTTGTTTCTCACTGTTTTCTTAATTACTGCATTTTCCTTATTAACTCCTATACTTGTATCCGCCCAAACCGCGTTGGTTTGGGCTTTTTTTTGTCTAAGATCACGGTGTTTTTTTTAGGTTAATAGTAGACACAAAAAAGCCCTCGAAACCGAAGGCTTTCATTACATTAAAGTTCAAAGCATTTCACGATCCTACTAGGCAGCATCATTTTTGATTAACTCGGCTAGCACCGAAAGATCATTGCCGAGATCAACCGAAGCTCCCATTTCCGTTGCAATACCTTCAACCACTATGGTTTGAGTATCACTGCCGCCATTGATTGGAATCGATAGTGCGATATCGTCTCCATCAACAGACACTTCAATCATGCCAAGCAGCTCGGCCATTTGAGTTTCATCTTGTGTGTCTTCAAGTAGATCATTGAGGTCAATCAGATCACCGGCGCCCTCCGTATAAAGCTCAAAGTCTTTAATGATATCGGTCCCATTGTCGAGCGTAGAGTCTAGCCAAGTGAAGATGTTGTCTCCGCTATCTCCAATCAGCAGATCGTTGCCTGACTCGGCATACAAAGGTTCATTACTCGCTGCACTAATAACGTTATATTGCTGCGGTTCTTCGATATCTATGGTGACCGTCTCTACCGTGCTTTCTGCGCCATTAGAGTCGACCGCGACATAATCAAACTGCGGGTCTTCAGTTACCGCCTCGTTACCTTGGACATAGCGTAACTCCCAACTGCCCCCTGTCGATGACAACTCCATTCCAACGATCAGATTATCTGGTGATGAATAACTAAAATCATAAAGAAGTTGGCTATTTCCGGTGTCTCCGGGGTCTTTCTGATACTGCTCTGTATGCGTTGTACCATCAGCAAAGGTATAGAGTACTTCAACATAAACATTACTATTGGTGTTAAATGAACCACCCAAACCATCTAAACCAAAATCAACGACCCCTAATGGATTATTCGTAAAATCGAGGACTAAGGTCTCCTGTTTGTTCATACCTCTACCATCGGTATCACCAATACCAAAACCGACATGAGACTGTTCACCTTGATACTGTTTCAAAGGTTTATTATTGTTGTCTTCAATCGTAACCGTAATCGTATTGCCGTTATCTAGGGTAATAAGTCTCTCGGTTGGTGACACCGCGACGCCCCAATTATAGAAACCATCAACGAGCTCTGGCATATCGTCAGGGTCACCACTGAAGCCCATTTCAAACATTTCTCCTGGCCCGGCAACGAAGCTGATACTGTTTGGGACAAACAACACACCGTTGTCGACGTCAGACTGCAAAATTTCTCGCGTGACGCCATTTTCATCGGTATACAAAAGGCTGCCGTTGGTTGGCAAACTTTCTATCCGAATATTAAGTGGAATGTCGTCATGATCATCTTCTATATCTGAGATATAATCTGGCATGCCGCCATCTTCAGAATCGAAGAGGATAGGTATAATCGCGTCCTCATCATTAACGACCGTAAAGCTGGTCGCTTCAGGGGCGTCATTGACACCATTGATTGTTATCTCGATAACATGCTCTACACCATCGATGGCGGTAACTACATATCGCTCAATAACCGTGTCGTCATCGTTCAAGTATTGAACCGCATCGTTATCAACGACATAACTCCATGCCCCTTCAGGAGTAATCGTTAACATTCCTAGTGCAAGTGCATAAGTAGATCCAACAGGGGTAAACACGCCATTAGGTTTAAATGCAGGCATGTCACTCGTGTCGACGTCAGTAATCGTTAAAGTACCAGACACCGAGAGTTCGTTGGTATCTTCATTGACATCGACGTCCTCTGTCACTTCTCCCACGTCAGAGTCACCTTCCCCAACCGTAATCTCAGATGGGTCATCGGCACCGTTGATGGTGATGGTCACTTCACTTGTGGTTCCGTCAATCGCAGTAACCGTGTAAACCTCGGTGACAAATTCATCGTCATCGAGATATTGCACATCATCGTTGTCCACGACGTAAGTCCATTCGCCATCGTCGGTAATGGTCAACATACCCAACGCAGTATCATTGGTCGAACCTTCAGGATTAAACGTTCCGTTAGGTTGAAAAGCCGCGACATCGTTAGCATCAACATCGGTAATCGTCAGTGTTCCCGTCGCCATCAAGTCGTTACTCTCCGGGTCAACATCGACATCTTCCGTCACCTCCCCCATGTCTGAGTCACCTTCTCCGACAGTAATTTCGGATGGATCATCAGCACCATTGATGGTGACAGTTACTTCACTTGTGGTTCCGTCAATCGCAGTCACCGTGTAAACCTCGATGACAAATTCATCGTCATCGAGATATTGCACATCGTCGTTGTCTACGACGTAAGTCCATTCACCACCATCGGTAATGGTCAAAAAACCCAGAGCGGTATCATTGGTCGAACCTTCAGGATTAAACGTTCCGTTAGGTTGAAAAGCCGCCACATCATTAGCATCAACATCGGTAATCGTCAGTGTTCCCGTCGCCATCAAGTCGTTACTCTCCGGGTCAACATCTACATCTTCCGTCACCTCACCCATGTCTGAGTCACCTTCCCCGACAGTAATTTCGGATGGATCATCAGCACCGTTGATGGTGATGATTACTTCACTTGTGGTTCCATCAATCGCAGTAACGGTGTAAACCTCGGTGACAAACTCATCGTCGTCAAGGTATTGCACATCATCATTGTTGACGACGTAAGTCCATTCGCCACTATCGGTAATGGTCAAAAAACCCAACGCGGTATCATTGGTCGAACCTTCTGGGTTAAACACACCGTTTGGTTCGAAAGCAGCGACGTCGTTATCGTCGACATCGGTGATGGTTAGCGTCCCTGACGTCGCTAAGTTGTTGCTCTCTTGATCAACATCCACATCCTCAGTCACTTCTCCTGTGTCTGAATCACCTTCACCAACAGTTATGTCAGATGGATCATCGGCACCGTTAATAGTGATAGTCACTTCGCTAGTGGTACCGTCACTGGCTGTCACGGTATAAACCTCAGTAACGAATTCATCGTCATCCAAGTACTGAACATCGTCGTTGTTAACTACGTAAGTCCAAGCACCATCAGGGTCGATGCTCAATACGCCTAGCTGTGATTCGTTTGTTGAACCTACGAGGTTAAACTCACCGTCAGCTGAAAAGGTAGGAGTGTCGCTGTCTACATCTGTAATTACGATCTGACCAGACGTCACTAATTGATTGGTGATGTCATCTACATCAATGTCCTCAGTCACACTGCCCGAGTCATCGGTTGCGACTGCCGCATCATCAGTACCAATGATGGTGACGGTGATGACTTGTTCGCCACCGTCAGAGGTTTGCACTGTCGTCGTATCTTGAATTTGCTCGCCATCAGCAAGTTCATCAAATGGACTGTTGGCCACGAATGTCCACGAGCCATCCTCATTAACAACAAAAGACCCGAACCCATTTTCGCCTTCCGCATCTTTGGCGATAAAGGTAACGTCCGGATCGTCAATGGTTAAAGCGCCCCCGGTTTCAATAGGCTCATCCTGTTCAAACTCAATAACGTTGGTTTCACCTGAAACAAGCGCAAGAGCAATGATATCGAAAAGAGCAATACTTTGAGTTTCGGACAACCCTTGAGATTCAAGTCCGTCAGTTTCAAAGTTTGTTGAAGCCAGAGTTTCAGCCCCTGTACGTTCAATCCTACCGCTGTTGGTTAGACTTGAGCCTTGCTCACCCGCGGCGGCATCAAACTCTTCACCCAATTCTGTTGGATCAAACCCTTCTTCAATAGCACGTTGAACTTGAGCGATCGCATCATCAGTGTCTATCACGTTTTGCTGACCTTGGTCATCGACAAACCGTGCAGAAACGTTTGGCACGCTCTCTTCAGTTGTTTCGACAGTGACAATGACGTCGCTAGCAGCTGGTTGCTCGCCCGGAGACAAACGTCTAACTTGGCCTTGAGCGTCGAGCACTATAACGCCGTTCGCAAGACCTAGTATATTTAGGTTGATATTTCCCATATCCATATTCCCACTTCTGCCCAGAACACACCAAACGCGGATCCAATCCCACTCTGCGCTGTGGCTATTTCCTACAATAAATTTAGTAGTGGCATTATTGATAATCAACTCACTAAAAGCATGGGAATGCGATGCTTTTTAAATTAGTCAATGGCAATAGCGACTTACATTCAAAAAAAAACCAACAAACTTCGCATTTTTTTGCAAATGTCCTAAGCTTCGTTTAATACCATTCACTCAATTCAACGGTAAACGTAGGTTGGGAAGCGGATGAGGCATTGAAAGTAGAAGGAGAGCTACTTTGAAATTGTTTAAATTATCCATAATGTGTTGCTTAGTTGCTGCAGCACCACTCGCCGCTCAAACTCTGGAACAGTCTGTGGCTATTACCCTGGCAACGAATCCAGAGATAAAAAGCATCTTTAACGAATATGTGAGCGTTAGAAAGCGTAATGACGCCTCTGGTGGGGCATACAGGCCGAGTATCGACCTTGATGCCGGTATTGGTTATGAAGGTATAAACCCTGCACCAAATAACGGTCCGGACACGGATCTAACAAGAAAGGAAGCAACGATTTCCCTCACTCAATTGCTGTGGGATGGTTCTTCGACTCTGAACGATATTGACCGTACCGCTGCAGAAGCTGAATCAGTTCGTTTGCAATTGATAGCAGATGCCGAAGACAAAGCACTGGAGGTAACACAAATATATCTCGACGCAGTAAAAGCGACTGAGGTACTGGCGCTGTCAGAAAGTAACCTTGCGATACACAAGAAAATCTATAAAGACATAAAAAAACGAGCGAGTTCAGGCATAGGTTCTACCGCAGACGTTTCGCAAGTAGAAGCTAGGATTGCAAAAGCTCATGGTAACTTATTGGCCGCCCAGAATAATTTGATCGACACACATACCCAATTTAGAAGAGTTGTAGGACAAGAACCGCTAGGTCTGATTTACCCAAGGGCCGATATATCTTGGATTCCACTGTCATTGTCAGATGCCCTAGTTGATGCTTTAGATAAACACCCTGTGATTAAAATAGCGGCGGCAGATGTCGACGCAGCACATTTTCAATACAAACAGTCCAAAGGCGTAAACTACCCTACATTCTCTATAGAAGCGTCTCAGTCATGGCGTGATGATGCAGGAGGCGATGAAGGTTCAAGTCAAGAAACGCTCGCAATGCTGAGAATGCGGTATAACTTGTACAATGGTGGTACAGACAGCGCCAATTCAGAAGCTTCTGCTTACCAACTAAATAAAGCGAAAGATCTTAGAGATCGTGCTTATCGCCAAGTCGAAGAAGGACTTCGCCTCTCATGGAGCGCCTTAGATCTCACACTGCAACAGAAAAACTTTTTGTCCGACCATGTTGATTCAGCTTCAGAAACCGTTATCGCCTATGAAAAACAATACCGAATAGGTAAACGTACTCTGCTTGACCTGCTCAATACTGAAAACGAACTGTTTGAAGCACGCAAAGATTATTTGGATGCCCATTATTCGGAGCAGTACGCTAAATACCGAGTGATGAACGCTACAGGTTCTTTATTGAATGCTCTGCTGGTTGATATACCGGAAGAGTGGACAACGGCCGTGGAGTATTAATGATGAAAATAACTTACTTATTACTTCCCGTATTAACGATGACTTTATTTGCCTGCTCTAACCAGCAACGAGAAGCCTACATCGAGACGCCCGAAGCTGAACAAATTTCCGATCTGCAAGACGATGATAGAGATGGTGTAGTAAACGCGCGAGATACCTGCCCTGGTACACCAGAAACATCACAAGTCGACAATGATGGCTGTGGTGAAACAATTCGAGCAGAAGAAGTACGACAACTAAAAATACTCTTTGCTCATGACTCATTTGAAGTAAACCCAATATTTTCTAGCCAAATTAGCACCATGGCAGAGTTTCTCGAAAACTACAAAAGCGCTTCAATTGAAATCCAAGGTTACGCCAGTAAAGTGGGCTCCAACGAATACAACTTAGACTTGTCAAAGAAACGAGCAAACAATGTACAAGATGAGTTACTTTCGAATGGTATAGAACCAGAGCGCGTGAGAATTGTTGGCTATGGTGAAGAACGCTTAGAAAACGATGGTGACGATCCTACTTCACACGCACTGAATCGTAAGGTAACCGCGACCGTAGTTGGGTTAAGTGAGCAGATCGTTGAAGAGTGGACCATTTTTACCACACTAGAAAAGTAACGTGACATCATCACTGAAAGCGCAAGATGTAAGGTAAATTCGCTTACAAATACAGCTTAGCTTCAAGATCAATAAAGCCGTGATAGGGTTACCCATCACGGCTTTTTGTTCTTTGTCGTCACATGAATCGTAAAGGTGATTCTGTGACTCTTCTTGCTACTCAGAAATTGACTTGTTACTCAGTGAGTAGGCTCCCTCTTAAGCGAACCTACTACCAATTATGCTTTTACCTACCAATTATAGCTTTACTTCTTGATGCTTAGTTTTCGGTAGAGAAATACTTAGCAGGAAGTAACCTAAGATAGCTGCGGTCGTTGAGCCCATCAGGATACCTAATCGAGCAAGCGTATCAAAATCTGCGTTCGTTGGACCAAATGCTAGCGATGAAATAAAGATAGACATCGTAAAGCCAATACCACACAACACAGATACCGCGAAGATGTTCATGAAGTTCACACCTTCAGGAAGCTTAGCGATGCCCGTTTTCACAGCACCCCAGCTGAATAGGAAGATACCCAGAGGCTTACCAACCAATAGACCCATAGCAATACCAAGAGGTAGCATGCCTGTAAGGTTTGAAATTGAGATGCCTTCTAGTGAGATACCTGCGTTTGCAAATGCGAAGATTGGCAAAATTGCAAAAGCGACGTATGGGTGCAGAGCATGTTCTAGATGTTTCAGCGGAGAACGCTCTCCTTTATTGCCTTTCAGTGGGATAGCAAAACCAATGACTACACCAGCCAATGTTGCGTGAACACCTGACTTCAATACTGCGAACCACAGAATTGCACCAACAATAAGGTAAACACTCAGCTTAGTTACATGCTTGTTGTTTAGCATGAACAGCACACCAGTTGCAATGAAGCCAACCGTTAGTGCAAGCGTCGATAGATCACCTGAGTAGAACAGTGCAATGATAACAACAACCCCTAGATCATCGATAATTGCCAACGCTAGTAGGAATACCTTCAAGCTTACCGGTACACGGTTACCAAGAAGAGCCATGATGCCCAATGCGAAAGCGATATCAGTTGCCGCTGGGATAGCCCAACCTTGAAGCGCTTCAGGGTTACTTGAATTGAATAGCACGTAAATAAGTGCAGGAGCTAGCATACCACCCACCGCTGCGATAGCTGGGAAGATTGCTGTCTCTTTAGACTTTAATGCGCCTTCTAACAGTTCGCGCTTAACTTCTAAGCCAATTAGAAGGAAGAAGACAGCCATTAAGCCATCGTTAATCCAGTGTGATACAGACATACCAAGAACATAGCTGTGCAGTACCCCTTGGTACATTTCGTTCAATGGTGAGTTTGCTACAAACATTGCGATCGCCGCAGCGATGACTAGTATGATGCCGCCAGCAGATTCCAATTTAAAGAAGTCACGGATGACGTCGGTCATGATTTCGCCCTTATATTTATTATTTAAATAAACGAATAACAAAGAATAACCACGAGTTTATATCCAAGCTCTATCGATAGATAATCACTTCTTCGGATGTTTAACTTCGGTTTTTCCTACAAATACTAAACAATACGTCGTATATTCCATAATGTTGTTATGCACCATGAATTAAGTATAGATGAGTTCACCAAGGCTGTATGCACAAATAATTCGAGGGTTGTCGGAATATCAAACATAAAAAAAGGCTATCAAATGATAGCCTTAGGTGTTTTTTAGTAGCCAGTTAACTGCATAAAGCCTGTTGCTTCATGGCTTCCGCTCGCCATAATTGGCCCTTCCCAATAGGGTATGACAAAAGGCAGCCACATATCCCTACGTTTGATACGCGTAGTGAGATTGATATCGTGTTGTGGCACGTTAATAATCCATTGGAGCGGCATTCTTCTACCATTCATTAGCGTCGTATTCTGTAATGGCTTGATAGAAATGTTGGAGTCCGTTAGCTGATACACTTTGCCAGAACGAGTTGCTAATGTTCCAAAAACATAAGGCAATTGTTGATTGTGGCGATAGCGGTTAATGCTCAGTGCAGTACCGTCATCGAGATTAAACACGAACCAATCCCAGCCTTGCTGACCGACTCCGAGTAAACCACTGCCCCACTCTTTATGCACCCACGCAGTACCTTCGACTTCTTTCGTTACACCGTCGAGATTCAAAACCCCACTCAAAGATAAAAACGGAGCGCTGAAGTTATAAGACGCGACAGGCAATAAGTCGTGCTTTTTCTGATAGCCGTTATCGCCGTTGAGCACGTATGGCCCTTTCGCAATAGTGTCGAGTTCAAGGCCAAACGTATCGGTTTGTACTTGAAGGCGACCTGGAAACGGTGTGTTACCCAGAGCACGCCAGTTCCAGTTATCAATCCAAATTCTAAATGGATGACTGGTCATACCCGCCTGTCCAATGCCGCCACGCGCCAAACGTTGCTCTTTCCAAACCTTAGATTCAGACGAAATTACCACATTTGAAATATAAACCTGCGGGCTTTGCCACCCCCGAGTTTCTCTCTCGTCAGTTGCTATACGAAAGAAGCTCCACTGTACCGAGTACTTTTTCCCATCATCCCCTTTTAGAGACGCAAAATAATGCCACCACTCATGCTGGAATTCTGGGTGGAACTGGAAATCACGAGGCAACGAAACGCCTCGGTCTGGCAATACAGGTTCAAACACATTGAAGTGCTCACTGACAAGTACTGAATTAACCTCATTCTCGCCCTTATCGCCAACATCGACAAAATAGGAATAGTAAGCCCATACAGCTAAAATAGTGCCAAAGAAGCCAATCAGTAATAGAGCAGAAACAAATCGGTGTCTGAGTTTTTTTGAGCCATTTCGTTGAAGCATATTAAAGCGCATCCCTCAGTGATTTCATCGGTGTGTTCCGAATCATTCTCATCACTGGCAATGCACCAGCTAACATTAATGCTGCCATGGCCCACGCAAATGTCTGCAAATAGTCCCAAGGAATCACTTGTAATTCGAGTGACCACCCAAAAGACTGCTTAATGACAATATCGACGATCAAGCTGGCTAACGCCAATCCGAGCGGGATAGCAATCAAGGAAGAAATAAGTCCGAACACAAACAACTGCAAGCTGCCTGTAAAAATCAGCTCTTTTGCCGAGACCCCTAAGCAACGTTGCAATGAAATATGCCTTTGTCGAGACACTTCACCCGCAACCGTCGCGAAAAAGATGCCGAAGACCGCGATGACCAAAGTGATGTTACCCAATGTATCAGCTATCGCGAATGTTCTATCAAACACTCTCATCGCCTGACTGTGAATATTGTTATTATCAAAAATACGCTCAGATCCAAGCCTGA
Source organism: Vibrio atlanticus (assembly GCF_024347315.1). Lineage (NCBI taxonomy): Bacteria > Pseudomonadati > Pseudomonadota > Gammaproteobacteria > Vibrionales > Vibrionaceae > Vibrio > Vibrio atlanticus. Next base: position 2,101,042 of record NZ_AP025460.1, read on the forward strand.
ATACGCTTTCCAATCGACTTCGAAGTCCTACCGAATTGACATCATCTTTGAGTATGACGCCTAGACCGACATTTCCGCGTCCAGCAAACCCAGATAGCCAGTTTCGATGTGACATCATGACTTGATGGTAAGGGTTGCCATAATCGTAATAAACACCGACAACCTGCCAACCAGAGCCAAGACTGTCATAAAGGTCTATATAGTCGCCTGGGCGAATCCCTAACTTGAGAGACATCGATTCACTGATCAACACACCTTTCGAATGATGCAGGTGGTACCAGTAATTCGGAATACCTAACTTGATCGTCAGCGCTTCTAATTCGCCTTCAGAAGGACCAGTACTGACCACCTGGGTACTTCCGACAGGGGAAGCGACATCTTTCTCCCAACGCCACCAAACTGAATCGACTTCAGGCTGTTCTGACAGCCAATTACTCATACGAGCAGCGGCGTTGTTGGTTGGGTAGATGTACAGGTCTGCAGCCAAACGCTGTGTTAGCCATTTATCTGTGGTATCCCTAAAGCTGCCCACCATGGTTTCTACACCAATATTCGCTGTTAAGGCTAGCATGAACGCCATTGTCGCCACACCACGATAACTCATGCTTGAAGCGGCATCCGCAAAGAACCAGCGAGCACGAACCCAACGCAGTGAATAAGACAAACTGTTGAACAGCTTCCACATCAAGAAAGGCGTAAACAAAGCCACACTGACGAGCATCAGGGCAATAATCGCAAAACCAGATTCTTGCGTTTGTGGGGCTTGATACACAGCGACAGCTGCAACCAAGAAACCACAACCAATCAATGCTTGCCAAGTAAACTCAGTGCCAGCAAAACGCATCAAAGATAAACGAGATGACAAACGAATCGGTTGCGACCTCAGCAAACGAACCAATGGCCATGCACACGCTAGGAATGCACCAAGCAACGCCATTAATAAGCTATAACCACTCCAACGCCAACTCCAGCTAAGGGTTAAGCCCACATTCGCATCGTAAAGATCACCTAAACTCGAAGAAACGGCAGGTAACAGCTGGTTTGCCAACATGACACCGAATACATTGCCGCAGATCCAGCTCAGTAGAACCAATAACAATAACTCTAAGCAAAGCGCTTTAGTCAGTTGCCAACCAGACACACCTGTTTGTCTCAAGATTCCGACGAGTGGTTGGCGCTGAATGAAAGACAGCGACATCGCTTGATAGAAAATAAACAAGCCAACGACAAACGACAGCATGCCCATCGCTTTTAGATTTAAGTGGAAAGCGCTAGTCAATGACTCAAGCTCAGCTTTAGAGCTGCGAGAGATTGTCAAACCATTGGGCAACATGTTTTTAAGACGTTCAAACTTCTCGGGAGACATGTCTGAACACGCAATCACGGAAAGCCCTGCACTGCGTTTAAGCATTCGGAGCAAGGAGATATCCGCAATCAACCTTGTACCATTAATCAGGTTATTTTGGTCAACTACCACAGGACCAAGCTCAGAACCATCCATAAGTGGGATGTAGTCCCCATCCTTCCATTCCATATGTTCAGCAAGATCATCACTCACTAGGATCGGATATGGTGGTTTCATAAGATCTAACGTGGTGAGTTCTTTTAGGGCAGCACCAGGCTGAAGCTGAAGCATAGAAACCGGGTCTATGCCAATAAGCATAAAGTTTGCACCATTTTCATCAGTGATACTATGGTGGTCAAAAGGAGAACACTGCTGAAAGCCTTCACGACGAAGCTGAATGTAAAAACCTTGCGGGATCTTATTCGCGTTATGTTTTGGTCGAATACGGTAAGGAAGAGGATTCGAAAAGAGTTTTTCGCCATGCGTATAACTTTGCTTGGCGTGTTGGTTGATAGCGGTAACACCAACCAAAAGCGATACGCCTAGGGTTAAACCAAGCCATACCAAGATAATCTGAAGTGGGTAACGTCGATAGTGACCAAGTAGCGCTTTAACTACGGGCCATAACATGCAGTTGCCCTCCTTGTAGGCGAATTCTGCCATCCATATGCAATGCAACTTTCTCACTGTGTGTCACCAGCAATAAGGTACATTCTAACTGGCGGGCCAAAGAGGTCAGCAAACGCATTACCGCTTCTGCATTACGCTCATCAAGGCTTCCCGTTGGTTCATCGGCCAACAAAATTTTCGGTTCCATATACAAGGCACGAGCAATCGCAGCACGTTGTTGCTGGCCACCAGACGCTTCTTCAGGGTAACGACCAAGCAAAGGCATAAGGTCTAAAGCAGAAAGAATCTGTCTCCAGAGTCCCTTATCTTCAGGTAAACCTTTTAACTGGCGGCAAAAACGGATGTTGTCGGCAATGTTAAGCGTCGGCAGCAAATTGAATTGCTGAAAGATATGACCGATGTTGTTTCTACGATAAGCGGTGCGGTCACGCTCGGTCGAGTCGTGCATATCGAAGTGAGGGAAAGCGATTTCACCTGAATCGGCGAGGTCTAAACCCGCGATAAGATTCAGTAAAGTACTCTTACCTGAGCCACTTTCTCCCATTAATGCCAGCTGATCACCTTGATTTAATGTTAATTCAGCACCTTGCAAAACAGGGTGAAACTCCCCCCCATCAACATAGCCTTTACACAGGTCTGACAGCTTTAACATTAAACAGCTCACATTAGTTAGAATTTGGAATGAGAATCTACACTAATTCCCTGTTAGGAGGAAGTATTTTGAAAGATAGATCACACACCAACGATAAAGTGATGGGGTTGATGCGCTCTACTTCAATTTCCTATCAAGTTTTTAATCCATTTTCTTGTTTTCATGCGATAGAGCGACCCACCCCACTTAAGCACTTCTTCAGTGAGGAAAAGTAGATATATCCACTCAGGTGGAAACTTCAGATAGATAGCGGCAATCGCGGCGAGCGGAATACCGATCACCCATTGGGCAATCAGGTCTTGATAAAGGCAGAACTTCACATCACCGCCCGCTCTCAACACACCAACGATCACAGTCATCGGTACCGATCGGATAACAATACCCACGCTTAAAATTAGAATGAACTTTTCTGAGAGGGCTCTGGTTTCTTCCGTCAGTGCACTAAAAGCATTCAGTATTGGCGTTTGTACGAAGTAAAGAAAAACGGCCACAGCGATACTGGTCAAGAAACACAAAATCGTTAAGCCTAACGCTTGGTAATAAACCGCTTCATTATTCTTTGCGCCAAGTTGATTTCCAACCAAAACAGAAGCCGCATTCGACATCCCAATCAATAAACTCAATGAAATAGATTCAACCGGCGTCATCACTGAAAGTGCAGCCAGACCTTGGACACCCGATTGCCCCATGATCGCGTGGTAAGCAAACAAGCCACCCGCCCATGCCAAAAAGTTAAACGTCGTCGGCAGCGATAACTTTAAGAAGCGAACCACTTTTTCAATCGAAGCTGCTGCTTTTATATCGCAGAACTTAAAGGCTAATAAATGCTTAGAGAAATAGAGATAACCAAACAAAGTTGCCACTTCAATCGCACCACTCAGTACCGTCGCAATCGCCGCACCTTTGATTCCAAGCGCAGGAAAGCCTAAGTTACCGAAGATCAGCACCCAGTTTAAGAACACGTTAGACAGGATGCCGATACCGCTGAAGAAGGTGCTTAGTCCGGGTTTGTGCATCGCTCTCAAACCTACAGCCATACTGCTAACGCACGATACTGCTAGCATGCTAAACGAGGTGATAACAATGTAGTCAACACCAAGGTTGATCACTTCTTGGGAGTCAGTCGTCACACCCATGATTTGTGCGGGAAATGAAACGAAGAAAACAATGGTTAGTAACGCAAATAGTGTCGAAACCAACCATGTAAGCGCGGTACTTTCTCGCACACCTTGTTTGTTACCTGCGCCCCAATATTGAGCAGTAAGAAGTGCACCACCCGTGGTGACACCCACCAGCATAATGGTCGTCACAAACATCGCACGGCTCGCAACACCTACAGCCGCAATATCCGCTTCACCAAGCTGACCTAACATCAACACATCCACTAAGCCTCGGCTTGAAAACATAATGCTCTGCAAAGTAATAGGCAAAGCAATCGCAATAAGCCTACGAACAAAATCACCTCGAGTGTGATGAATAATTGAAGAGAGCAACATAGAGATACCTAAACGGAACGTATTGATGAATAAAGATAAATATCGCGCTATTATATCAATGTTCGGTTTTTAACCACAGAGATAAATGGAGTAACAATGAAGAAAGTACTGGTTTTAGGCGCTTCTGGATACGTTGGTTCGCAGCTCCTCCCTCTCTTGCTTGAGCAAGGCTATCAAGTCACAGCTGCAGCAAGGCATATCGACTATTTAAAAGCACGAACAGAGCCTCACGATAACCTATCGCTCGTGTATCTAGATCTTGCCGATCAAGCTGCGACACAAGCGCTCGTCCCTGACTTTGACCTTATTTTCTTTCTTGTACATGGAATGGCTGAAGGCCATGATTTCATTGATTACGAACTCAACTTGGCTCGTAACTTTGTTTCGGCTCTTGGGCCAAAAAACCAACACGTCATCTACCTCAGTTCGCTTCAGCCCCAAACTGGTGATTCAGAGCACCTTCAAGCGAGAAAACAAACCGGACAACTGCTTCGTAAAGGACCAGTACCGGTAACCGAACTTCAAGCAGGCGTCATCATTGGCCCCGGCTCTGCAGCGTTCGAGATCATGCGAGACTTTGTGTACAACTTGCCTATTATGATTGCGCCAAAATGGGTCGACTCTAAAGCCAACCCTATTGCCTTGCAGAACCTGAACCACTACTTGCTCAAACTCGCACAAGACACGCCTAGCGAAAGCCAAACTTTCGAGGTTGGCGGGCCAGATATTGTCTCTTATCGAAATCAATTTGCTCACATTGCCAAAACAGCCGATCGTCCACTCAGGCTGTGGGCGACATCACTTCTCACACCTTCAATGGCGTCTTATTGGTTGGGCGTGGTGACTTCTGTTCCGTCCAACATAGGCAGAGCGCTTCTCGCGGGCTTAAAGCACGACTTCATCTCCAGTTCGACCATCATTAGAGAAAAGTACCCTCAGAAACTTATCTCATTCGAAAGTATGGTTGAGCAAGCGATTCATTCTGAAGGCAACTTCGTAAAAAGTAATGTTTGGGGCTTTGACAAAACCGCATTCAAACGCTGGCAAGCTGGGTATGGCTATTACCCGAAGAAAACAGGCGCAAGTATCACCTCAAGCGCTTCATTGGAATCGCTTTGGCATGTTGCTCAGCAAATCGGAAGCCCGAAGCAAGGTTACTTCTTTGCTAACACTTTATGGCGCACACGCGAATGGTTGGATGTTCTTTTCGGTGGAGGTGTACCGGTTCGACAAATGCCAGAAGGGCCCAACCTAAAAGTCGGTGACAAAATCGATTCATGGAAGGTCATTCGCTGTGAAGAGAATCAGTTTTTATCCCTGCTTTTCGGTATGAAAGGCCCCGGTTTAGGGCGACTCGAGATTACCGTCTCTGACCTCGGTGATTCTCGTGAACTGAACATTTCAGCTTGGTGGCATCCAAAAGGCTTTTTAGGCTTACTGTATTGGTTCGCGATGATGCCAGCTCACCTATTTATCTTTAAAGGCATGGTGAAGGCGATTGAGAAGCAAGCTAAAGATCAGATGAAGGATTAAAGCAGATTCGAGATTCGGGCAACGAGATGCGAAGAAATTAAGAGCTATAGATGAGACTCCCTCCACACCTTCTTGCTAGAAAAAGACCGCCATTTAGGCTAACACTGATCATTTAAGCATTTTCCTGATCAGTTGAACGATCCTACAGATGGTTAACAATACCCTTAAGCACTTTTGTTTAAGGGTATTTTTTTATGCTGTCACACTGGTTAATCGATGTTGACGATTTTGCTAATCCAGAATCTCTTTCTTTGTTCCAAAAAGACCTTCCGCTAGATTGGATAAACCAAGCTTTATCTGAAACGAACAAAGCGAGCATGCGCCGTAGAAAGTTACCTGCCGAACTTGTTGTATGGTTAGTCGTTGGTATTGGTCTATATCGAGATAGACCGATTACTGATGTACTCGATAAACTCGACCTCAAATTGTCTAATTCATTGGGTGAAACAATTGCACCTAGTGCAATTCCTCAGGCAAGAAAACGCCTCACCGCTAAGCCTTTAAAGTCATTATTCTCAATCACAGCAAAGCACTGGACACAGTCGGAAGATGCGGGTGATAAATGGAATGGTTTGAGCCTATTTTCAATCGATGGCACACAGTTTAGAACTCACGACAATCCAAGCTTAGCTGAGCATTATCAATATGTTTACTACCGAAAAGACAGGCACACTGAATATCCAATCGTTCGAATGTGCGCACTCACATCACTACGGAGTCGACTTATTCATGATGTGGCTTTTGGGGAAAGTTCTAAAGGTGAAATCAGCTATGCAAAAGATTTAATTTCATCAGCAGTCCCGAATTCATTGACCATTTTTGACCGTTGCTACTTGAGCGCAGAACTTATGCTTAACTGGCAACAAGAGCATGGGACAAGTCACTGGATGACGCCAATAAAGTCGAATGTGAAATATGAAACCATCGAGCAACTCGATGATGATGGGCGAGATCTGATTGTAGAGATGAAAGTCTCTCCACAAGCTAGAAAGCAAGACCCGAGCCTCCCGGAAACGTGGAAAGCTAGGCTGGCTCTATACCCCGATGATGGTGAACAACAACCCAATCATATACAAGGGCTGCTGACTTCTCTAACAGATAGAAAATACAGTTTAAAATCATTATTAGATGTGTACTTCGAAAGGTGGGAAATCGAGAATAGTTATGGCGAGATTAAGCATGACATGCTTGACGATGAAATTCTGCTCCGCAGTCAATCTGTAGAGGGTGTAGAGCAAGAGATATGGGGTATCCTTATCGCGTATAACTTAATCCGCCTGGAGATTAGCCGAATAGCAAAAGAGGCTGAAGTCTCACCACTTAGGATAAGCTTTACGATGGCACTTCGAGATATTCAAGATGAGCTAATGTGGTGTGCTATCGCCTCCCCAGGTTCGGTTCCCAAAAAGCTGCGAGCTATGAGAGAGCGAGTGAAACGTTATATTTTGCCCGAAAAACAAAAACGGCCCAAAGATAGGACCGTTCGTTTTAGTAAGACTCGCTACACTGTGCGATCTAAACACCTTAAATGATAGGTGTTGGCCATTTAGGCGGTCTTTATATTTTTAACTGTCACGAGATTAGCCAATAACGCTAATTGGGATCTCAGCAAGCTGGTTGCCTTGGTTAGCAGGATACACGATGTATTCACCGTGATACTTCACCGCTGACTTGTAGTCAGTGACTTTGTGAAGCATGAAACCCGCTTCCATCGCTGCTTGAATAAACTCAGCGTGGTTACCACGAACAAACCAGTTCATTGGTTTTACCATCAACTCACCGTCGAACGAGTCATCACACTGTTTGCCACAAAGTGCAAAAGAGTGCTCACCATCAGTGAAGAACTGAATTTTGCCGCCAGTCGTTAGCTCGTCTTCACTTGATACACTCCAACCCATCTCGTACATTTTGTCCATGAACGCTTCAACATCACTGTCTTTTAGCGCTTTAGGCTCTTCGCCTTCAGGGAAAAAACGTCCGTAAAACGCAGAGATACGTTTAAAGGTAAAAGTTAAATCAGAGTTATTGCCCTTTGAACGGCCCTGTTTCTGCCAGCGAACCAAGTCAGGCACAATCACACGATCATAAGACTGAGCCTTAATCGCCTTCGTTACCCAACGAACTAAATAAAGGTTGTTCGCAATAGGCGCATCAATCGCTTTGCCTGCTTTGTGCAGAGCGTAAAGCTCTCCCAATGCATCATTCACTAACTTCTGAATTTCAATATAGTATTTTGACATTATGCCTTCTTTCCTAATGTCCAATATAGTAATGCTGACATTACTGCACACGCAGCCATTACCATAGCCATAGACCCAGCACTGTCACTTGGCAGCATCGCAACGATAGCTCCAACGACAGAACCAGTACCAAATCTTAACGTTCCCGCAAGCGATGAAGCCGTACCGGCCATGTTTGGATAACCACTGAGCAATAGACCCATAGAGTTACTGCCGATAGTAGAAATGGTGCCAATAAATAGCATCACAAACGGCACAATACCCCAAAGCCCGAGATCCAATAACCAACCAACCAGTAAACCGACGCCAGCTAATAATTGAATGACCAGCGCGGCTCTCAGCATGGTATGAGAGCCAACCTTCTTAACAATTCGACCATTAATTGTCGTCATCAGAATCATCGCAACGATGTTCAGACCAAACAGGTAACCAAACAGGTCAGGACGTACTCCATAGACATCAATGTAGACAAAAGAGCCTGCGGTTAAGAATGCAAACATCCCAGAGAACGAGAACGCACCCGAGAAAATTAGGCCCATAGCGGTCGAGTTTTTACATAAACGAGCGTAATTGCGAATCGTGGTTTTAAAGCGCAATGGCTGACGATTTTCAACAGGCAGTGTTTCAGGGATCTTAATGATAACCGCAAGAATCACGATAACCGCAAAAATAGCCAACACCCAAAAGATTGAACGCCAACCGAACCACAATGCCAAATAACCACCAATCATAGGGGCAATTAATGGCGCAACCGTCATCACTAAGGTAACGAACGACATGGTTCTTGCGAAATCTTCACGGTCGAACATATCGCGCACAACCGCTTGGATAATAACCGCTGCGGCAGCACCTGCAAAACCTTGAGCCGTACGAACTAACGTTAACGCTTCAATACCATGAGTCGTCGCACTCACGACAGACGCTATCGCAAAGAAGAGCACACCAATCAGTAGAACTGGCTTGCGACCATAACTGTCGGCTAACGGACCATGTAACAACTGACCTAAAGCGAAACCTGCGGTGTACGCGGTAAGTGTGATTTGCACTTCCCCTGCTGTCACACCAAGATCTTTGGCGATCGTTGGCATTGCAGGTAGGTACATATCGATGGCGAGTGGTGTTAAAGCACCAATAGCGCCCAGAACCAAAAATAGCATCCAACCTAACTGAGGCGTTTGTGATTGTGAGCTTGGGGTCTGTGAGGTAGACGTTTGCATAACTCTCCGACTAAGTACTAAGTTCTATGTGAACACGAGCATGCAGGCAGCAATATACGAATATACACATAGCAATACACGAATACGCACAGTGATACACGAATATGCGCACACATACATGAACATATAGTAATAATGGCTGAAACTGTCCTAGTACCAGTCAAAATAATCAGCCGACGCTATCCTTGGTCGGCCACATCTACGGTAGAAAAGATTACTTCCAGATAGAGTCTACTTCTTCTTGTGTTAGGTAACGGTATTCACCCAACTCTAAAGACTCGTCCATCTCAATTTCACCAATACGTTCACGGTGCAGTGCTTCTACCTTGTTACCAAGTGCTGCAAACATGCGTTTTACTTGGTGGTATTTGCCTTCGTGAATCGTTAGCAACACTTCACGCTCTGCACGTACTTCAAGGTGTGCTGGAAGTGTTAGGCCGTCTTCGCTCTTAAGCTGGATGCCCTCTTTGAACTTTTCAACGTAATCGTCTTCAACAGGTTCAACCAACCACACTCGGTACATCTTCTCGCACTTGTGCTTTGGCGATGTGATGCGGTGAGACCACTTACCGTCGTCTGTCATTAAGACAAGACCCGTTGTATCAACATCTAAACGACCTGCAAAGTGCAGCTTGTCCATTTTGATTTCATCGAGTAATTCAAACGCAGTGCGATTTGAACCATCTTCATGCGAACAAACAAAGCCTTCTGGCTTGTAAAGCATGATGTAACGCGGGCCGTGAACATTCAGTTCATTGCCTTGCCATTCCACAACGCACTCTTCAGTTACCTTGAGTGACCCGCTTTTTTGAATGACATCATTTACTGTCACTGCCTTGGATTTTAATAAGTGTGTTGCTTCTCTTCGAGTGACGCCTAACGCATCGCACAGAAATTTATCTAAACGCATGAATACCTCAACTAATCTAAGTCGGGTATTATAGTCACCTTTGCTCAATTAGTTGAGCTATTTCACACTATTTGTTTTCTACCCTACAAGACGCGATATGTATACACTCCGCCCGTACCAAGCTGATTCTGTAAAATCAGTGATTCATTACTTCAGAAAACACCAAACTCCGGCTGTTCTTGTGTTGCCTACAGGCGCAGGGAAAAGCCTTGTGATTGCAGAGCTAGCAAGGCTTGCGAAAGGTCGAGTGCTGGTACTCGCTCACGTTAAGGAGTTGGTCGAACAAAACCATGAAAAGTATGAAGGTTATGGGCTAAAAGGCTCAATTTTCTCTGCGGGTTTAGGGCGAAAAGAGACAGACCAACAAGTGGTGTTTGCTTCGGTTCAATCTGTGGTTCGCAACCTCGATTCATTCTCTAACCAATTTTCACTGTTGGTTATCGACGAATGCCACCGTGTGCCAGATGAAAAGACCAGTAGCTACCAAAAAGTGATCACCCACTTGCGCGAGAATAATTCGGGCATCAAGGTGCTTGGACTGACCGCGACCCCCTATCGTCTTGGTATGGGTTGGCTTTATCAGTATCACACGCGTGGACAAGTACGATCTGAAGAGCCTAGGTTTTTCAGAGATTGTATTTTCGAGTTACCGATTCGCTACTTGTTGGACGAAGGCTTTCTAACACCAGCACGCATGATCGATGCGCCAGTATTGAGCTATGACTTCTCACAGCTAAAACCTGCAAGTACAGGCCGTTACAAAGAAGCCGAACTCGATATGGTGATCGAGCAATCTAAACGTGCGACCCCACAAATTGTCGACCAGATCATTGAACTGGCCAAAGACAAGTTAGGGATCATGGTATTTGCTGCCACTGTTAGACACGCACAAGAGATCCTTGGCTTACTGCCTGAAGGTGAATCGTCAATCGTAATTGGCGACACACCAACTCTCGAACGTGACCAAATCATCAGTGACTTCAAAGAACGTAAAATCAAGTTCTTGGTTAACGTATCGGTATTAACCACAGGTTTTGATGCCCCTCATGTCGATTTAATCGCGATTTTGCGTCCGACAGAGTCCATCAGTTTGTATCAACAAATCGTTGGCCGTGGCTTACGCTTATCGCCGGGTAAAAAAGAGTGTTTAGTGCTCGACTATGCTGGCAACAGTTATGATCTTTACCAACCTGAAGTGGGCGACCCTAAACCCGACTCAGACAGTGAAATCATCACCATCCCCTGCCCAGCATGCGGCTTCAACAATAACTTCTGGGGCAAGCTAGACAGCAATGGCTTCTTGGCAGAGCACTTTGGCCGTAAATGCCAAGGCTACTTTACCGATGAAGACACGGGCGAACGCGAACACTGTAATTATCGCTTCCGAGCCAAATACTGCGGTGAATGCGGCGCTGACAACGACATTGCCGCACGTATTTGCCACGAATGCGATGCCACCTTAGTCGACCCAGATAAAAAACTGAAAGAAGCACTGAACTTAAAAGATGCGTTGGTATTTGAGTGTTTAGAGATGGACCTTAACGTTCTCAAGGACGACAAAGGCAAATCGCAACTTAAAGTAACCTACCGTGGTGAAAACCAAGCACAGGTGCATGAGTTTTGGTCATTAACCACCAAGAAACAAAAGCAGAACTTTAAAGACCAGTTTGTTCGCCCTCACCTTGCCGACAGACACCGCCCTTTTGAGGAAGCCTCACCAACGAAAGTGGTTGCTCACCAACATAGATTCCGCCCACCTCAATTCGTGATTGCACGTAAAGTCGGGCGCTTTTGGAAAATGAGAGACAAAATATTCGAAGACGAGCTTCAGCAACGTTAACATCTCATTTTTTGAGAACCTAAATCTCATTATTCATCAGGTTCACTTTCTGTTCAGAATTACTTTTTTATACTGAACGCTATCAACCTTCTCTAGGATTCGCTATGTTTAGTAAAGTTATGATTTCTATGTTTTCTTTAAGCTTAGGCTTATGTGTCGCCGCTAGTGCGTGGGCTGACTCAGATCATAACGGTCATGATCTTGTACAAGATGTCCATAAAGCGGGAACCCGTATCGAATTTGAAGAAGATCAAGACGAAGTCTACGAAGCCGTACGCGAAGGCTATATTCGCCCTTTCTCAGAAATGTATGCGGCCGTTGAGAACGATCTTCATGGCAGAATCATTAAAGTAGAGCTAGAAGAAGACGATGATATTTGGGTGTATGAACTAAAAATCAATTACCAAAACAACATCATCAAAGTCGAATACAACGCTGAGACGTTAGAAATGCTCATGATTAAAGGCCGCAACTTTAAAGACGCAATTAAACACGGCGACTAGTTACGTACGACGAAGAGCTAAGCACAACGAACAGTCATTACAAGAATTAAGAAGAACAATTATGAAAATTTTAGTCGTTGAAGACGAACCTCGCTTGGGCCAACAAATTCTAGAAACCCTTGAGGGAGCCGACTGGGTTCCAGAACTTTCTCAAGACGGTATCGACGCACTCTACCGTGCAACATCAGAAGAGTGGGATGCCATCGTTCTCGATTTAGGTCTACCTAAGCTTGACGGCCTAACCGTATTAAAAGGCATTCGAGACGAAAACATTAACACGCCAGTGATTATATTAAGTGCGCGTGACACGCTGACCCAACGTGTAGAAGGCTTGAATGCAGGCGCTGATGATTACCTAACTAAACCATTCGAAATGGTCGAGCTGATAGCCCGCATTCGTGCTCAACTACGCCGAGCGTCAGGCAGTGCTGCTCCTATACTTCAAATTGGTGATTTAAGCCTAGACACACGCAGCTCTAAAGTGTTGTGGCAAGGTCAAGCGGTTAGCCTCACGGCGCTAGAATATAAAGTTGTCGCGTACTTCATGCATAACCAAAACAAGGTTATCTCGCGCACTGAGTTGGTCGAGCACATCTACAAGCAAGACTTCGACCGCGACTCAAACACGGTTGAAGTGTTCATCGGTCGTATTCGTAAGAAAATCGCACCAAAGATCATCAAAACTGTTCGTGGCCTTGGCTACCAACTGAATGCTGAATAATGCTGTATTTAATTAAGCTAAGAGCAATCTCCAATTAGTGGACAGCCTGTGCTGATCGTCGTTGTTCTCATAGCAAGATGAGCAAAGACAGGCTGGTAACGTATGAATCTAAAAAAACGAACACTTAAAAACGTCAGTCTAAAAAGCCGCTTGCTCCTCGCCGCGGCTTTTTGGCTAGGTGCGATGATATTAGCGGCAGGCGTCGGAATACCTAAGTTGGTTAACGATTACTTGGTCGATGACGTCAAGCAACAGCTCAGCCTAACCATGGACGAGTTAACCGCCAACATAGAAACCAACGACAGTGGTAACCTCATCATGGCAGAGCGTCTGTCTGACCCTAGGTTTAACCAACCCTACAGTGGTATTTATTGGCGAGCTGCTACCCAAGACCAGATTATTCGATCTCGATCTCTATGGGACAAAGACCTCACCATCAAGCGTTCGCCGATTCATACTTCAATCAAAGGGCCTGAGAAAGAAAAGCTGATTTACATCGAGCAGGATATCTATCTGCCTGAACTGAACGATCCTGTCACGATCACCATTGGTATTGATGAAGACCCATTAGAATCCACACTGACCGAACTTACAGGTCAAGTCTGGTTGATTCTGATGTTGCTGTTTGTGGGGGTGCTGATGTTGATTGGTATTCAAGTCAGCTGGTCACTATTGCCACTGAGTAAGATGCAACGTGAACTGGTGATGTTAAGAAACGGCGAGCAACAAGGGTTAAGCGACAACTACCCGAAAGAAGTTTCTCCATTAGTTTCTGACCTCAATGCCCTACTCTTCCACTATCAAGAGTTATTGGAGCGAGCGCGTAACCACGCTGGAAACTTATCTCACGCTTTGAAAACACCGCTGTCGGTTTTGAAAAATGAGATAGAGCGACTTCCAGATGATGATAAGACCTTGTTACAACAACCCATTCATCAGATTCAGAACCAAATAGATTATCATCTTGGCCGTGCACGCATGGCAGGTGCAATGAACATTCTTTCGGTGAAGTCATCACCTTGTGAGCGTGTTGAAGCTATCTCAATGGCGTTTGATAAAGTCTACGCTGCCAACGAAGTCACCATGATTAACGAGTTAGACTCTGAGATTGAAGTAGCAGTAGAAAAAACCGACCTTGATGAAATGGTCGGCAACCTACTCGAGAACAGTTACAAATGGGCGAGCAGCATTATCCGAGTCCATTCGAATGAACTCGACGATGGCAACATTGAATTGGTGATTGAAGATGATGGCCAAGGCATTCCTGAAGAGAAACTTGAGCAAGTGACCAAACGTGGCGTTCGACTTGATGAAACCACGCCAGGAACAGGCTTAGGGCTTAACATCGTGAATGAAATGGCGCACAGCTACCGAGGCAGCCTAACGCTCAGCAAGAGTTCAATGGGCGGATTAAGAGCCTCTCTGGTGCTAAAACTAAGCAAAGGTTAAGTAAGCTAAACGCGCTAAGTAAACCAAGTAAACACGATAAGCCCTAGCACAACGCTAGGGCTTAGTTCAATCGACCTTACATACGACCCTATATATCGTTCACAGCAACATCCAAAGCTTGTGAATCATCGCGGTAGGTTGCTACTCCGATCATCAAAATCCTGCCATCAGTATAATAGTCATGATCGTCATCGATCACTTCCACCGTAGCTAATGGGTACTTGTCTAGATCAATATCTGGCAGTGACGTTCGTATCTGATTAGCAAGCCTATCTCGTTCTTCATCAACATTAGGGTCAATGTTATGCAGTATGGTCACAATGCCTGAGTAAGGGGTGACTTTAAGGCCATCATCATAGCTGATTGCACCTAACCACTGAGGCTGGTTAGTTTGAACATCAACACCAGCGCGCCACCAGCGAATGTGGCTGCGCTTCATCAAATTACCCGGCAACTGAAACGCCATATCTTGTGGCTTGTCTCGCCAATACAAATCGGACACTGGCGGCGTTTTGTCTCTAAGCAATGCGAGATAGCCAGCCCATTCAATCTCATTTCGAGAGAAAGTTTGATTTTCTATCCAGCCCAATTGTTTCATTAAGTCTCTTGGGGTTGCTCCAACATATAGTACGTTGATAGCTTGTGCCGAGTAGAATGAAGATTTGCCTGGGAACGCTTTATAGGTAACCGAATTCCAGTCGACTTTGTCAATTTGAGCCGTCTCTGGTTGATTCTTAAAATCATCCGCTTTCCAGAAAAAGTGTGCGTAGTTCGCAAACAATACCCACGCCAACAGCAACGCACTGGATTTAAGCACCAAGCGTCGCCACTTCATTCGATAACCAATAATGGTGAAAACCAATACCGTGAACACACCGGCGATCAAACTATTATGCTCAGAGATAAATATCTTAAGGCTATTAAGCCACGGGAAGTTTTCAACGCCGTGCGCCAGTAACATGCCCCAAGCAATGAACTGTCCACCACCAAGAGCCAAGCCGATAAACGCCAACACACTGAAATTGCGCCACCGTACACGATGTGAGCCCGCTATAAATGGCACAACCCAAGCGATAGGCCCTAATAAGCGAGCAAAAAGAATGATGTATGTGCCTTTGCGAGCAATTAGGTAACGGCAGCGCGCAATTAATCTTTTGGTTTTGGGACGAAACTTAATGAGCCTTCGCTGTGCTTTCGCACCGTATTTATAGCCAATGAAATAACTGAGTTGGTCACCAAGCAAACCACCTAACATGACCAAAACCAACGCCATCCATGCTCCTGAATACAGTTGAAAGCCCGCTGCAACAAAAAAGGGCTCTCCCGGTACAAATAGGTTTGGGCCAATGAGAGCATCACCCAATGCCCCCAGAAACAGCCCTAGTCCATCAAACATAACAACCTCAATACTTACTGTTCTTTGTAGTGACCAAACTTGTAGTTCATCTCGTTGTTACGCATTTCGCCTTTGAAGAAGCGTCTTACATTGGCTTTAAGATAAGTTGAGCCTGTCTTCACAACGCCATCTTGGTCTAAACGACGTGGGTCAAAACCAAAGGTCATATTCAGGAATCTAAATCGCCATGTTTTGCTCGCACGTTTTACGTAGTCACAGTCTTCACACAGGACGATCTCTTCATCGAAACCGCCGATCTCATCATGCGCTCGTTTAGTCGAAAAAATACAGGCGCCAATCGCCGTCGGGAAAAAGAACTGGGTAGTAAATAAGCCTGCGTTAAATAGCCCGTAACCAAACTTGTGTACAAGCGGCAGACCTTTGGAACTCATGTACACACCCGCCACTTCAAGCTTCTTCTCCTCCAATTCATAAAGCGCTTTCGCAAGGAAGTTTCGAGGCAAACTCACGTCAGCATCTAAGAAAAGGATTCGGTTGTATTGCGCCAATGAAGCACCTGTGTTTCGTCCAAGGCTCACACCACGATTTTCCATATGATGAACCGTTAATTTTGGCAACGCGTTTTCATAGGCTTGCGCAACGTCCCTTGTGTTGTCTTCACTGTTCGAGTCGACAACAATCACCTCAAATTCTTGATGGGTTTGCACACTCAACTCTTCCATTAAGCGGCTGATGCGTTTCTCTTCGTTTAGCGTAATTACGACAATGCTTACCGGTTCCATATTTTCACCTATTCATTCTGCTGTTTAATTAACACTAAGATTAACCAACCAAGCCTTAACCAAGTCTTAGGCAAACATTCATTTTCCGTTCATTAACTTGATGATTTAGCAACGCTATAAATAGATAAGATAGGCAATGTAAAAGACGATAAAATGGGGTAAATAAGCGCTAGTGAACGTTTTATCTCCAAACGAATCATTTATCGAAGGAAATTCACTTTGAGATGGGCTTCTGACTTGCTCAGATTTGAATGTGATGTTAGTATCCGCGCTCGCTTAAGCATGAACTCGTTTATGCCTAAGCTTTACCACATACTCAAGGTCGCATTGAGGTGTGAAGTTAATTTTTACTAATTTGAGAGTAAAACTATGAAATTTGAAGCAGTAGTACGTACTGAACTAGGTAAAGGTGCGAGCCGCCGCCTACGTCACGCTGGTAAATTCCCAGCTGTAATCTACGGTGGCGAAGCAGCAGCTGTAGCTATCGAACTTGTTCACGCTGACGTGATCAACCAAATGGATAAGCCTGAATTCTACGAAACAATCACTCTAGTGATTGACGGCGCAGAAGTTAAGGTTAAGCCGCAAGACGTTCAACGTCACGCGTTCAAGCCTAAAGTTGAGCACATGGACTTCATCCGTATCTAGTTCCCTACCAAGGAATAAGATTGGATTAATCCAGCCTTCTGCATAGAAAAGATAATCGATCTTACCAGTCGAGAAATCTAGAAATTCGAAACCCCGATGCTACCAACATCGGGGTTTCACCGTTTCTGAGCCCTCAAAAACGCCTCAAATCTCGCGCAATACACTGAAAATAATCAACTTTTCCTCTCCCCACTTTATCCCAGCCTTGCTTGGGTGGATTAAGGGTGGACGAAAGGTGGACTTATACAGTAGTTTTTCTAACACAAAGACTAGACCGCTTTTTCGCTAGGCTCGCACACTCACTTTTCAAAACATAACACTGAGCCTCCCTGGCCAAAAGTCATGGATTCGATTCCGAATTAGCGAATAAAGAGGAGTAATATTAGGATGGTTGTAGCAGTTTATCTTGGAAGGTTATCGTACATTTACTAGGTCAAGCGGCCTGATTACCCGACTTTCCTTAGGATCTTCTTTCTAGAGCGTTCGTAATGTCTTTTTTGAGCTCCTCTGAAAGGCGTTCGAATTGTTTTGGTACAACCAAACCTTCCTCGCACATTTGCATGAGTTGGATAAATGCTCGGCTTCGAGAATGGCCATCAAAAATAAGCTTCATTTGCTTTTGAGATTCTTTAGAGTACTCGCACATAAAGTGAAACCTTTCCCCTACAGATTCTGATTCATCAGTGATCGTTTTGATGGCTTCATTTAGCTGACGAGTACAAAATAGTTGCGCAGCTTCACTCTTTATCTCGCAAAAGATTTTCCAATCAGACTCTTTGATATTCATACAGACCTCCACAAAGTGTTACTTCTTAGGGTAGAACATTACGGCGTTTAAAAAACGTGAACGACACGATTACCCAATAGTAAACAGAGCGCTGTTAACACGAAATCTATTCTTTCATTTGAGTGCAAAGGTTAGCTCTGAGTGTTCAATAGCTGTAACTAGTAGCCGACTTCCAATACCCTTGTTCTGGTAATTTCGATTTCACTTGATGCTAAGAAATACAGGCATAAAATTTGGCCAGAGGTACATATAAGAATCCGCCTTAAATGCTTGTTATCTGCGTTGCTGAAGATTAGCGACATGATGTTTATACTTCTTCTCACGCCAACACCATATTGCATAACTTAACGGGATAGCACCTATCGACCCCCAAAAACCACTCATCAATACATCGGTAGTTTGCGCCCAGCCCCAAACACTTTCTGACATAAACAACGGTTCAATACTTCGACCTACCATCACGCCTAAGATTGCTGGAAATGATGTACGAGCAGTAAATCTGAGACTCCCTTTCTTCCTCTCTAGCTTCCACTTGGAAAATTCGACATCTGGATCTTTCACTATTGCCTCCATAAGATAATTTGCCTGAAGCACATAATGCCTAATTGAGTCGCTGACAACACTACCTATACACTCAAACCTACGACCGAAATCACTGAAACTAATCCTAGTAGAAAATTACAAGCGTAACAGTCTGCTTAAATGCTTGTCATGGCGCAATTTGCAACACCTGTGGCGATTTACTACAATATAAATACAAACTAAATTAGGAGACATATTATGGCTACTGCAAGTGTACGTATTGACCAAGATCTTTTTGATAAGGCTGCGATAATGGCTAAAGCACTAAACCGCACTACACCAAAACAAATTGAGCACTGGGCTAAAATCGGGAAAATGATGGAAGACAACCCTGATCTACCTTATGAGTTCGTAAAGCAAGCAGTCATAGCAAAAGCTGAGAAGGAAGCAGGTAAATTAGAGGCTTACTCTTTTGACTAAGATTACCAACATTCTTCAGACACCTACTTTTAAGAAGGCGGTCAAGAAATTACACAAGAACCAAAAAACGGATCTAGATAATGCTATTCGAGCCCTTATGGAAGATCCGCATCTTGGTGAGCAGAAGAAAGGTGACCTGTTTTTCTTGAGAGTGCATAAATTTAAGATGGTTAAGCAATTAACATTGCTCGGTTATAGCTATGAAGATGGTACTGTAACTCTCGAACTAATAGCTCTCGGCTCGCACGAAAATTTTTATCGAGATATGAAGAAAATATATTGATTCAATGTGATCGAAAATATCCTTGCCCGTCTGAGCCATACTCGTTTGCTGAACGAAGCCGCTACGCGGCAGAGTAAAACAGCTACCATCCATACTCTTGTAACGCTATAACTCTCCTTATGAACAACACCTTACTAACCTTAAACTGCAAGGTAAACCACCTGCAACTATTGATGCCTATTCTCGTGCGGTTCGTCGAAAGGCATTGGATAATAAGGAGAATGGCATTGACGAAAACAGAGGAGATGTGACGACGAAAGAAACGAAAAACAGCTAACTGGTTGATAAGATTGTTATCGCAACCTTACCTTGACCTCGCTCGCATTGAGAAAAGCCTCAAAGCGATGTGCCCTTCAAATGCAATCGTACAATTTACTTAATAAAGTGGCTTCGGGCTTGTTCAACACTCGGGATTTAGTGTTGGCTACGCAACACCTTAATCCTTATTTGTTATATTTTTGATGCCGCCATCAGTAAACAGTAGTTTTTTACGCTTTCACAATGCTCACCCATCCAGTATGCAAATGGGGTACTTCGGTGCCAATTTAGATCAACCAAGCTATTGTGAATTGTACTATCTGGAGTACTAAGTGAACCATGTGCCACAACTTGCGCTGGTACATTGTTTAGTCCACACCACCATTCAGGCATCGAACGTTTCCACTTTGTCTCAAGCCAGACATCAGATAAAGCAACTACGTATTCACTTTCGAAACCGGTAACCCCATTGTCATGAAGGAACTTTTTGTCTCGATGATGTAGACGCTCAATATCGTTTATAATTTCTTGTTTTTTCTTTGTGTGAGATAAACGTTTTGCCTCAATGAAAAAAACAGCTTTGTGCTTAGGAGAAAAAACAAAACCATCAATGTGCTGCTTTTTCTCAACCCACGGAAACTCAAGCCATGATACAGCTCGATCATCATCGAGACATTTCATTAGGGCATTTACGTAGATATGAACTTGGTTGGCTTCTGTGAAACCAGTACTCCCTCGCGCTGGATAAAAATTTGTTAGCGTTCGGGTGTAAGTCGCTACCATTTCATCAAATGATCTAGAAATTATTTGTTCCATCGAAACCTCAGAAAAATATAACGCTTTGCTAAGTGGCAGACAACGCAACACTTAACCTAAAGCAACGCACCTTAAACACAAATCCAATTGGAACTGAAAATGCCACGCGTTGGCTGTCCGTCTTTAGCAATTTGTTGAACGAAGCCGCTGCGCGGCAGAGTAAAGCGAGTGCAAGCCATACTCTTGTAACACCATCATATTGATGGTCGTTGACAGGAGTAACTTATGAATGCCACCGACTTAGAACGCTACAACACCCTTTATGAACAACACCTTACCAACCTAAAGCTGCAAGGTAAACGACCCGCGACCATTGATGCCTATTCTCGTGCGGTTCGTCGGATCACCGCTCATTTCGATCGCGTCCCTGACACATTAACCACGGCCGATCTCAAACAGTTCTTCGCGTCTCTTATCCAAACCCACTCGTGGAGCACCATTAAACTCGATCGTAATGGCTTGCAGTTTTTCTATCGCTACACACTGGGTAAACAGTGGGAGTGGCTCAATATCGTGAAGCCGCCACAAGTGAAACGACTGCCCGACATACTCACACCGCAACAAGTCAGCTCACTGATTAACCACACGCGACAAGCCCGTTATCAAGTCTTCTTCTTAACTCTTTACAGCATGGGATTACGCCTTGGTGAAGGGCTCAACCTCACGGTTCACGATATCGACAGCCAAACGATGCGGGTTCACATACGCGAAGGAAAAGGCGGCAAAGACCGAATGGTGCCGCTTCCTCTGCGAACGCTTAAGGCACTCCGCACACACTGGCTCAGCCACAAGCACCCTCACTTACTGTTTCCCGGGCTTGGAAAAGGTGACGACGCACCGATGGACAGAGGCGGTATTCAAAAAACCATGAAGCTTGTGCTCAAAGAGTGTGACATCCAAAAACACGCCAGCCCCCACTCTCTCAGACACTGCTTTGCAACGCACTTGCTTGAGCAAGGGCTTGACCTGCGTTCACTGCAAACGCTGCTGGGTCACGCAAGCCTTAATACCACAGCCCGTTACACCCGAATGACTGCGCTAAAACAACGCGATGCTGCGATGGCCATCAACCATTTAACTGACGCTCTAGACTTAACGGGGAGCATTACATGAGTACCTTTATTGAACTGCTTCGCCAACACCACTCTACGCTTAAGCGTCACTATCATGCGCAGCTCAATGGCGATATGCATCGGGCCATTGCGGCGATGCTCCGTTGCAAAACAGAGCAACAAGGTCGGTCACAGTGGTTTTGCAGCCACTGCCATCACGACGACCGATTACCGCTTTCTTGTGGTCACCGACACTGCCCTCAATGCCAACAACGCACCACTTCTGACTGGCTACAACGTCAGCAGCAAAAGCGGTTACCTGTTCACTATTTCATGGTGACCTTCACTTTGCCGTATCAACTAAGAGTCTTAGCAAGACATCAACCTAGAGCGACATATAACGGTATGTTTAAGGTGGCATCGGGGGTTTTAAAGGACTTTGCGAAAAGACAGATGCAAGGTGAACTTGGTTTTACCGCCGTGCTGCATACCCACAGCCGACAACGAAACTTGCATCCACACCTGCACATTATTGTGGCGGCAGGTCAATACGACCCATCAAGGCGAACGTGGCACAAAGGCAACAAGCATTACCTTTTTAACGCGTTTGCTTTGGCCAAAGTATGGCGAGCAAGAATGCTAGAGGCCATTAATCAGCATACAACGTTGTGGCTGCCGAGTGGCATACCCAAGCAATGGGTGGTCGATTGTAGGCAGGTTGGTTATGGTCAGGCTGCACTGAGTTATTTAGCTCGCTATCTCTATCGTGGCGTGTTGCCTGATGAAGACATCATCCATATCACCGATGATACGGTCACGTTCCGCTATAAAGAGAGCCAGACCAATGCATGGCGAACGCGCACTTTGCCCATCCTTAAGTTCTTGCTGCTCATTTTGCAGCACGCGCTCCCCAAAGGGCTACAACGAGTTCGAGACTACGGATTTTTACGTGGTCAAGCACAAGCCTTAAGAGTTCGTATTCAGCTGTTGCTGTTGAACTTGGTCTATAGGATGCCGCCAGTGCCAGCACCGGTAAGGAGCAAAGCGATACGAACCTGCCCTTGCTGTGCACATGAGATGGCGTGCGTTGGAGTAAGCCGACCCATGTAGCCGAAAGGCATTTGATAATAAGGAGAATGGCATTGACGAAAACAGAGGAGATGTGACAACGAAAGAAACGAAAAACAGCTAACTGGTTGATAAGATTGCTATCGCAACCTTATCTTGACCTCGCTCGCCTTGAGAAAAGCCTCAAAGCGATGTGCCCTTCAAGTTCAATCGTACAATTTACTTAATAAAGTGGCTTCGGGCTTGTTCAACACTTGGGATTTAGTGTTGGCTACGCAACACCTTAATCCTTATTAGTTAGCACTCAGTCTTCCGATATTTCGAACTTCTTAGCTTTAATTTCAAGAGCTTTTTGCATGGCTCTTCTTTCATCTCTTTTTTGAATATAATAGTGAGCTAGCCCTGATACTAAACTTAAAGCTATACCACCAAAAATAAACAACATTTGTTGGGTAGCACCACCATAAATAAGCTCCATGATTTGTTCATAAAACACACCAACAACAACCATGATAAGCCCTACAAACATATATACCTTGAGCAAAGTCGCAGTCATTGGCAGAGATGTTCTTCTATTTGGCTTAACGTAGGTTATTTCCTTTTCAGCATTTTTGATATCCGTCGCTGTAATTTCAACAAAGTCGTCACCAAACACATACTTCCTCTTTCGAAGAAACTCTTCAAGTTCTCGCTTACGTAATAACTGATAGTTTTCTAGTGCTTGAGAGCCAGATTCTGTATAAATAACTTTCATTTTATATTTACTCTACTTCGACTTTGCATTGGAAATACGGGTTGCTACCAAAACGCCAGCTAGGACAACTGCAACGACAAAAACCGGAGTTCCCCAATCTTTAGACAAATTAGCAGCAGCGTAGGCAGAAATAGCTGTAAGGACATACTCTGAAACTTGACACAAAATCCACCATTTTGACGTCTTTTCTGTTCCAAATGTATTGCTTATGACATTGGCTGAAGACCTTACGTGATCATGTGTAACTTCTCTTGGCATATCTTCTGCTTTTGCTGCATCACCAAAATTAAGTGATTTTTTATAGAGCACATTTGCATAGTCACCTACGGTGGACTGATATCGCTTAACTCCTGACAGTGTGAAACCAGCCTCTTTTAATTCTTGATCTGTTTTCAAAATACCTAACCTTTGTGGAACAACTCTTAATTTCTTATAAATCAGAATATTATATCACATCAAATTTTTATACATTCTAAATTTGCTCCTAAACTATCGATTTGTTGTGAGTGCTAACGCCTGCATAACACGTTTACTACTAAGCAATTATACTTAATATTGACGGCTTAAAACGAGAAACACTCGGCAAACTGAGATTGTCGAGTGTAGTAAATCGTGTTGATGCATTTGTTAACTGGCATTTTCTACGATTGAACCGTTGCTATACCTAGATTAGTTTCCATTCGTCTACACGCGTCTACAAAACAAGTATGAAGTTCTTCTATGCTAGCAACCTTAAGCCCAAAACCTAGCTCACCACTTAAGACAACAAGCATTGCAGATATCTCCTTAAGAGTCTCAATCTCAAGTTGAAAAAAGTCTTGAATATTAGCAAACCTGTACCGATGTCGATTAAACCTAACGAACTGGAACAACTCTTCATTAGACCAACAAAGGATGGCATCCCTAATTACTTCAACGCCAATATCTTGATAGATAGCTGTATGCATTAAGCTTTGATGGGCTTCATTTTGAACACTAGACCACGACTTAATAAATCTTTGAGAAAAATCTGTGTACTTATTATTCCGAGATAAGATATCAATCTCATCTTTTTTTGCATAATATGCCTTACTTACTTCTTCATTATAAAAATTAGTTCTGTAATCATGATCGAATGTGCCATTTTCAATTGGCACAGTAAAACGACTGATTTCGACACTTTTGCATATATCCAATAATTCTTCTTTAGAATATTTAGACGACTCTATAATTTTATTATCTAGCATATAAAGGTATATATCACACATGCTAAACCACTGATAAGAATCAATATCAGTTACAGTTGACATATTCTCTTCAAGTAACGTAACACCTGCTGTAAATTCATCCACTGACAGTTGATTTTGTGCCCATATTGATTTCATTGAATCAAGAAGTGTTTGTTTTATTGGTAAATTAAGCTCTTCTTTTAAAGAATCAAACTCAAAAAGCCCATCACAACAATAAGAAATTAATTTTTTATTTACACCATAGAAGTTATCACTAAAAATATTGTCTAGCCTTTCATATTTACTATTTTCAGATTCTTCAGTATTTTCGGCCATTTGACGAATAATTCGGGTATCAATAGCATCAATAATTTGCTCTTTAGAAAATCCATATTCAAATTTCGCACAACAAATTCTAATGATCTCCCCCAATACCCTCGATAGTGCTTGGTCTAAAATAAAATTATCAATATTTTCAATCTCGCTTTTAATACGGGTGAATTTTGCAATAGCTCGTTTTAAAACACGAATATTTCTTGAATCAATAGATGTTATATTTAAAAGAAGTTCATTAGCTAATTGTTCATCAATACTTTCATAAGTATTTTTTAGGATGTCGACCACTTCTTCGTGAGTAAAACTAAATTTGTACTTATCAGCAAACACTTTCTCTACGTCACTTTTACAATCTAGTTTGTCTTCATTAGCTACACACACAACTCTGATGTCTTTTGACTCAGCTAAACTTAAACACTCCCCTAAAATATTTTTAACCAATTTCTCATCGGCTACACGCTCTAAATCATCTAAGATTAAGACACAATTATTAAGCTCACCATACAATTTATACTTGTATGCACCTGCAGCACCACTTATAACAGCTCCAACACCTCTTTCACCTAAGTTGTTTGCCGCACCATCAATCCCCTTGGCGAAGAATTTAGCAAATACGGACGCTTCTTCTTGATCTGTCAGCGACAACGAAATTATTTTATCTCTAAAGTCATCAATACTTGAAATCCCATACAGAGAAAAGAAATAAACTTTTTGTGAAAAGGTTTGTTCAATTCTTTCGATTAAGTGATTACGTATAAAATGCGTCTTGCCACTACCCCATCCTCCATCTAGCAAAACTACTTGAGGAAAAGACGTATCACTCAATAACTCTATTATTTGATCTGCTTGTTTCACAATCACCTCAAAATTATTAATGCCAGTTAACAGCTCTTAGACAGAAAAATTCTGCATTTAAATGTAGAATTTTTCTATCTAGTATCTTGATGAAGTTAACCATACCCCGTTTTTATGAAAACTAACAGCAACTTAAGCACTACGAGCATCTGCCTGAATCCCAAAATACAGATTTTTTCTATATAGAATGAATTGATGTGCCAAACTGAAACTCATGTATATATAACCAGTTAAAATTAAAATGCAAAAATCACCATTTCTAGCCTACATACAAGAGTATATGTTGGGGAGACACTATGCTCTTCGTACTACACAGGCGTACATTTATTGGATTCACCAGTACATTCTTTATCATAATAAAAAGCATCCCAGAAGTTTGACTTCAAGGCATGTAGAAGACTTCTTGACGCACTTAGTTGTTGATAGGAAGTCAGCACAGAAAACGCAGAGCCTAGCCCTCAATGCGATAGTCTTTTTATACAAAGAAATCATCCAAGAACCCATTGAACTTGATATGCAGTTTCGCCGTTCAGACAAATCCCGAAAGTTGCCAACGGTTATGACTCCAGAAGAAATTGGCAGGTTCTTTAACCACTGCTCACCTAACTTCAAATTACCTTACCAATTAATGTATGGGTCAGGCCTACGGTTGATGGAGTGTCTACGCTTACGAATGCAAGACATCGACTATGACTACAAATCAGTGCGAGTGTGGCAAGGAAAAGGAGGAAAGAACCGTATAGTGACAATAGCCCCCGAGCTTTTTCCCGCAATCAAGTTACAACAACAGAAATCCGCAGAATACTATCAGCAAGATATACATGATAAAGCTTTTTCTGGCGTATACCTGCCCGACTCTCTAGCTAAAAAATACCCGAGTGCAGAAAGAAGCTTAAATTGGCAATTTCTTTTTCCTTCTGCTCGTCTGGCCCCCGATTTACGAACAGGTGAATTACGTAGGCATCATATTCATCCAACAGCGCTACAAAAACACATTAAGGTCGCTAGCCAAAAATCCGACATTGAGAAAAACATTTCCTGCCACACTTTAAGGCATTCATTTGCGACGCACCTTCTTCAAAGCGGTGCTGATATTAGAACAGTTCAAGAACAGCTTGGACATACCGATCTAAAAACAACGCAAATATATACTCACATCATAGATAGAGGAGCCAACGGCGTAATTAGTCCACTATCAAGAATATTCGTTAAGTAATTGTCGGGGAATCTCGGGTTCCGAGGTTTCGTAAACTTAGCGGCTAACCACTCACTTACATACCTTTACTTAACAAACCAGGAAACTTGCTAAATTAAATGGTGACTTTTACTTATCGCTCTAGCCGTAACTTCCGTATTGTTACGCGCCATCAATGATATACATAAGGAAATGCAAATGAAGCGAATTGAGCAACTACCAATGCCACCCACTTCTGGTGTTTTAGGACATGTGAGCTATTTAAAAAAGTCCAATGTTCATCAACAAATGTTGTGTTGGATTAAAGAGTACGGTGCTCATTTTCGTTTAAAACTAGGCATGAAAGATGTACTTGTATTGTCTGATGCAGCTCAAATCAAATCAGTGTTGAAATCGAGACCGGATGAGTTTCGCCGCCTAAAGAATATCGAGAGTGTCTTTGATGAAATCGGTCTTAATGGCGTATTCTCTGCTGAAGAGGAACGTTGGAAGCATCAACGAAAATTAACAGAACCGATGTTTCAACCGAGTCACCTTAAACATTTTCACCCTCAGTTAAGCGTGATTACAGAGCGTTTGGGAAAGCACCTTGAAATGCTAGCGGAATCAGGAGAAGTGGTCGAATTAGTCTCTGAATTTAAAAAATACACTGTCGATGTAACATCTCTGCTAGCGTTCGGGGAAGACTTTAACTCTATAGAACAAACAACGGTGCCACTAAGTAAAAGCTTACAAAACGTATTTCCGGTAATAAATCAACGCTGTAGTTCTCCAATTCCATTGTGGCGTTTTTTCAAAACGAAAAAAGACAAGCTGTTTGATACCAGTTTGGAAGACATTGGGCATTTCGTTTATGGGTGTATTGAAAAACAACGCGCTCGTCTGGTTCACGAACCAGTCCTTAAAGATTCACCAGAGAACATGCTGCAAATCATGTTATTGGAACAAGAACAAGATTCCTCATTAACTGACCAAGATATTATGGCTAATGCGATTACCCTTCTATTAGCGGGTGAAGATACCACAGCGAATACACTGGCATGGATGGCGTTCTTAGTCAGCGGCAATCGCAGTAGTGAGTTGGCCTTACAAGATGAACTTGACGCCCTAGGGAAGAGAAAGGTCTTAGAATGGCCGCTTCCTCGAACACCTTATATGACAGCGGTGATGTATGAAGCCATGCGATTAAAGCCGGTAGCACCACAACTTTATTTGGAACCCACACGAGACACTCAGATTGGTGACATCGAAGTAAAAAAAGACACACCTGTTTTTGTAATGCTACACGCGAATGGTTTTGACCCTGATTTATTTGAAGATCCAACAACGTTTAACCCGAATCGTTGGGTAGAAAAAGATGGCGCTTCCTTCTCTAACCTTCAGCCGTTTGGTGGAGGAGCAAGGCTATGCCCTGGACGCTCATTGGCCATGATGGAAATAAAACTCGCCTTTCATACATTGTTTAAAGAATTCAGCATCGAGCCACAACAAGCCCCTGAAGCTGTGGTTGAACAGTTTGCGTTCACGATGTCTCCTGTTGGGTTTAATGTAAAAATAACCAAGCGAAGTTAGCTTACAAATAGACCTATCGAGAGCCAATGATAAAGCCGAACCATCGGCTTTTTCGTCTATTTCAACTCATCCAACACTTCATAGCATTCAGTGTCTATTTTCAGATAAGTACCTTGATCTAAAGCTATCGTATGAAATTCTGGGTCACCCACATCATTAACCAAATTGACTTCAAGCCAAACTTTGCCAAATTCATCGATATACCAAACTCGCCACAAAAAGATTAGACTGTACAAGCAGCTGATAAAGCTTGTAGGTCATATACAAGTCTGAACCCGCTTTCTGTGATGCTTCAATGAGATCATCAGGAATACTCACGACTTGAACTAAATAATTCACTTCAATCATAAAGCCTCAAATTATTAAATCACTAAAAACCAAGTTACAACAAAACCCAGTGAGAGACATGCTTTCCACCGCCTATCTCTAACACTCTATAGATACTCTTTAATGGCAGAGATGCCATGCCAAGTGCGTCTACTCGTATATTTTCCCATTATGCTTTAGCCAGCCATGAGCATGGTGATTCCGAGGATCTTTGTGGGTCCAGTGCATCACCCCACCTTTCTTGTTCCATTCATACTCCCCATAAAATTCAACTCTATCGCCCTTTCTCAATCCCTGAATACGAGGAGCTAAATCAATATTATGTGCCACCAGCAAAGTTTGTCCGCTGTCGAGTCTTAAGATAAACTTCTGATGTCGAGAGCCTTTATTATCGTCTGGAAGCAATCGTGAAACTAAACCCGAACCACGTACTTGAACATCACTTTGGTGATTTTGGTAAGCTTGCTTAAGTCGCGCATCATTGGCCTGAACATGGCTGACACCAAAGCAGAGCAATACCAAAAATAGAGTAATAAACTTTTTCATTCCTTTTATTCCTTTCTTTTCCATACAGGGATATCCATTGAGGCTACAAATCTACGTAAGTATCAATTTAACGATGCTTATACTGAGTAGGGCAATAACCTCTAGATACATCTGAGCTACGAAGTTTTACGTGCTTGGTAGAGCGACCAGAAACGCGAGTACGCCACAACTTGAAACTGCCAAGCTTCAAACGACTGCGCATCAAGCGAATCACCTCTGATTCATTTAAACCAAATTGCAGTTCTATTGCTTCAAACGGCGTTCTGTCTTCCCACGCCATTTCAATAATTCTTGATTCAGTCTCTTTAGATAACATCTTTGCCTACTCATCTTCAATTAAATGAACAGAAATACGTTCCTTCTTGCTCATTAGATCAAAGACTTATCGCTTAAATTGAAAAACCCCAACATCCAAAAAGCAACGGCAGAATTACTAATCCATCAAGTCATCAAGTCCGTTTATGGCTAAAGATTAAAACAGGATGCCGAAGATGCGACATCGCAATAACCTGAACCAATACAAAGTAATTTCGAAAAAACGTAAAACCACAAACCACACTAGTTCGATTTGTAACCACTTATTACATTGAATTTTTTTAAATAAACCCCTACCCAAAAGTCTACTGAACGGTGGTCACATTACACCATACTTATCATAGGTAATACGGCCATCCACCCTCTTATTTATCACATTTTGGAATACCAAAATCATTCAATTGAACTCATCAACACAGCTTATTAATTAAGCAATTGAACTCATAACCTAGACCCTGTACGCTTACACTATGCACACGGTTACTTAATGGAGATCACAATGAACGAACTACTGACAAGCGCCATGGAACAGAAACAACGAACAACAGTGACCAGTTTATTCGCAAGGAATGGATTTAAGATCGCAGCCACTGATTTTGATGATGTGACTTTTGAACGTGAAAGCGTATTGGTCAATGTTCGATTCGATGCATCTTCCAACGTCGAATCGATTTCGGTTCTTAACGACTAACGAGAGACTCGATGCAAGCAGGTCGCTAGAATGATTGAATGAACAACATTCGGCTCATTTTAGCGCATCTTGCTAGCTGTCCTTTGCTACTTCATCACCATCCTCTCTTCCAAAAGCCACCGAGTGACAATTAGGCCAATAACTCGCAATTCCATGAGCTTGGCTTATATTTATTAATACCCTTTGAACAAAAATTCGAAATGATGCCTATGTTCCTAACTCGGTTAATTTATGTCAGTACACTTTCCGAATGTTGTGATTCCAAAGCACTGGATGAAATACTCACTATCTCACGAGACCACAATCGGCAGAGCCATCTAACAGGGCTTCTCAGTCATAATCAAAAGTACTTTCTTCAATGCATTGAAGGCTCTAGGGAGGCGGTAAACCATACCTACAATCACATCCTAAACGATAAGCGGCACGAGAGAGTGACCATACTGTATTTTAAGGAAGTTGATTGTCGAGAGTTTGGAGATTGGTCAATGGGAGACATTCCGCAGTCTAATTTGACTGAACTGTTGAACTTACAATTTTCGACTTCGGATCAATTTAACCCATACGAAATGTCTGGCGAAAGTGCTTATAAAATGCTTTTAGAGTTAAAGCAAAATCTGCCGTCTGAGTGACCTAATTTTCAAACGGCAAGCCTTAGAACGATGATGTCGATTCAAGGGTAAGTAATCCTCTTTCAAGCCCGAGTTCATACTCGGGCTATTCGTTCAAAAATCCCAGTCATCGTCTTCGGTCGCGACAGCTTTACCTATGACATAAGAAGATCCAGAACCAGAAAAGAAGTCATGATTTTCGTCAGCATTTGGCGACAGGGCGGCCATGATAGCAGGGTTAACCTGACACAACTCATCCGGGAACAATGCTTCAAACCCGAGATTCATCAATGCTTTGTTGGCATTGTAATGTAGAAAATGCTTCACATCTTCAGTTAAGCCAACAGGATCATAAAGCGATTCGGTATATTGTGTTTCGATTTCATAAAGAGAGAACATTAATGAATAAGCTTCATCCTTAACTCTCGCCTGTTCTTCCTCACTAAGAGATTGGTAAGCGAGTTGAAATTTGTATCCAATGTAGTAACCATGAATCGCCTCATCACGAATAATCAGACGGATCAAATCCGCTGTATTGGTCAGTTTTGCCCGACTCGACCAATGCATGGGTAGATAAAACCCAGAATAGAATAAGAAACTCTCTAGAAAAACACTGGCCACTTTTTTCTTTAACGAGTCGCCTTCAGCCAAATAATCGTCGAGGATAATCTGTGCTTTTTTCTGTAACAGAGGGTTCTCTTCAGCCCAGCGAAACGCTTCATCAATTTGCGGCGTAGTACACAAAGTTGAGAAGACAGAAGAGTAACTACGAGCATGAACGGCTTCCATAAAAGCGATATTGGTTAATACCGCTTCTTCATGAGGCGTTCTCGCATCTTCCATCAAGGCTGGCGCACCCACCGTATTCTGAATCGTGTCGAGTAACGTTAAACCGGTAAAAACTCTAATCGTTAGCGTTTGCTCTTCTTCAGTTAGTTGCTTCCATGTTTGAATATCATTGGATAAAGGTACCTTTTCAGGCAGCCAAAAATTAACCGTCAGGCGATTCCAAATCTCTAGATCTTTGCCATCAATCATACGATTCCAGTTAATCGCTTGAACGGGGCCGGATTCCATCTTTTTCATTGCGTTTATCCCTTTATTACAGTGAGCACGACACGCACCCTTCGACTTGAGTACCTTCTAATGCTTTCTGTCGCATTCGGATGTAGTAAAGCGTTTTAATTTTCTTTTTCCATGCGTAGATCTGAGCTTTGTTGATATCTCTCGTCGTTACCTCATCGTCAAAAAACAAAGTTAATGAAAGGCCTTGATCAACATGTTCAGTGGCCGCCGCATAGACATCGATTATTGCCTTAGGGCCTATGGAAAAGGCATCACGGAAGTACTCTAAATTGGAGTTATTCAAATACGGCGCAGGGAAGTAAACTCGCCCAATTTTACCCTCTTTTCTTATCTCCACTTTAGCGGTAACGGGATGAATAGAAGCGGTAGAGTCGTTGATATAGCTAATTGAGCCTGTAGGAGGAATGGCCTGCAAGTATCGGTTGTATAGCCCTGAGCTCATGACGAGTTGTTTCAATTCGCTCCACTCAGACACTGTGGGTATTCGTATATCTAAACGGCTAAAGAGATCTTGGACCACGTCCAATTTTGGCGAGAAATCCTGCTGCAAATATTTGTCGAAGAAAGACCCATCACTGTAACTAGAATCTTCGAACCCTTTGAACGTACTCTTTTTCTCTTGTGCCAACTTATTGGAAGCCACGAGACAGTGATATAAAACACAGGCAAAATAACTGCTGGTGAAATCAATGGCCTCTGGTGAATCATAGTGAATGCGTTCTCGAGCCAAAAAACCATGCAAGTTCATCTGACCTAAACCAATAGCATGACTTTCATCGTTGCCCTTTCTTATCGAAGGAACACTGTTGATTGCGCTCATCTCTGACACTGCATTTAATGCTCGAATTGCGGTATCAACGGTTTGAGATAGTCGACCTCCATCCAAGGCTTTAGCAATATTGATCGAGCCTAAATTGCACGAAATATCTCGCCCTACATGACTATAGTTCAAGTCATCATCATAATTTGACGCCTCGTTGACCTGCAATATTTCCGAACACAAGTTAGACATATTTACACGCCCCTGAATGGGGTTAGCCTGATTAACCGTATCTTCGAACATAATGTATGGATAGCCCGACTCAAATTGGATCTCGGCAAGCGTTTGGAAAAGCCCTCTTGCACTCATTTTCCCTTTGCGGATCCTCGGGTCGTCCACCATTTCATGGTACTTCTCCGTCACGCTAATTTCAGAGAAAGGTACGCCATACACTCGCTCAACATCATGGGGAGAAAACAAGTACATATCTTTGTTTTGCTTGGCTAATTCCAGAGTAATATCGGGAATGACAACACCAAGGCTCAAGGTCTTAATTCTGATTTTTTCATCTGCATTTTCTCTTTTTGTATCAAGAAATTGCATGATGTCTGGATGGTGAACATTGAGATAGACAGCACCCGCGCCTTGCCTAGACCCCAATTGGTTTGCATACGAGAAACTGTCTTCAAGCAATTTCATCACAGGGACGACACCTGAACTTTGATTTAAGATCCCCTTAATGGGCGCACCTTGCTCTCTTAAATTCGTCAGAAGTAAAGCTACACCACCGCCACGACGTGAGAGTTGCAACGATGAGTTAATCGCACGACCGATGCTCTCCATATTGTCTTCAATTCTCAACAAAAAGCAGGAGATCAATTCACCACGGCTCTTTTTGCCGGAGTTAATAAAAGTGGGCGTAGCCGGTTGAAAGCGCTGATGAATGATTTCTTCCATTAGTGCCAGTGCAAATTCACAGTCACCACGAGCCAGTAACAGTGCAGTCATAACCACTCGGTCTTCGAACCTTTCTAAATATCGCTTACCATCACGAGTTTTCAGTGCATAGGAAGTAAAAAACTTATAAGCACCTAAGAACGTTCGGAATCGAAATTTGGCTTGATAGGCGTTTGCCCAGATTTGATGAAGAAAACTGCGATCATATTGCTCAATAACTTGAGCCTCGTAATATCCCTCTCTGAGCAAATAGTCGATCTTCTCGTCTAAATTATGAAAGAAAACGGTATTTTGATTAACGTGTTGTAAGAAAAACTGTCGAGCCGCTTGCTTGTCTGCCTCAAACTGAATCGTCCCTTGTTCATCAAGTAGATTCAACATTGCGTTTAAAGCATGGTAGTCAAGGGACTCGTTCTCAAAGTGGTTATTCATGATGTTTCCAAAATTGTTCTAACCCATTTGTCACGATATCAATATCGCTCTGGATTCCAGATAGTTCGAAACGGTACAACAGCGGCACATTGCATTTTTCAGCGACAATGGCACCTCCGCGAGCAAAAAGAGCTCCAAAGTTTCGATTTCCCGATGCAATCACACCTTTAATCAATGCTCGATTATTCGGGTTATTCAATAGACTTATAACAGAGTTAGGCACAGCTCCTCGCCCCTCACCATCGGCATAAGTCGGGCATATGAGTACGAATGGTTGCTCAATCTCTAGCGTCCTTCCATTGGCCTCAGTAGGAAGCCTAATCGCAGGTAATCCTAGCTGTTCGACAAACCGCTTCGTATTCCCCGAAGCGCTAGAGTAATAAACAATCATTAACCCAACGCGCTGATCATGTCAGGTCTAAAACCAGACCAGTGGCGGTCATTGGCCACAACCACGGGAGCTTGTCGATAACCCATTGATTGAACTCTTTCCATTGCGATTTCGTCGCACGTTAAATCAACAACTGTATGCTCAATACCTTTGCTCTGTAACGCCTTAACCGTTGCTGTGCATTGCACACACTGTGGCTTGGAATAAACGATGACATCCATATTATACAACCTCAACTAAATCTTAATGATAATCATTATTAATAAATAATGGCACATATAGTATTTGGGATTTATGTTTTGTCAACATATTGATCCCCGATCTAAAGACCATAGACAATACATGGTTGATATGCAAATGATAATCAATATCATCTATTATCACCAGTCAAATATGGAGCAGTAAGGTGAGTATTTCGAGTTCCGGTTCTAATGACATATCCATACATGATATGGAGTGGCAAGGCGTTACGTTAAGTGAAAGTGCCGCAAACAGAATTTCCCAGTTATCACATGGGCAAAAGCACTTCCACCTCACGGTTAAGTCCTCTGGCTGTACGGGGTTTACATATGAAGTGGCGCTGATCGATTCGCCATCCGATGACGACATCAAGTACGAATCACATGACGTCATTTTCTATATTGCGCTCAAAGCCCTACCTATGATCGATGGCACAGAGATCGACTTTGTGCGTCAGGGTTTAAACAGTAATTTTGTATACAACAATCCCAAAGTGAAGAACCTTTGTGGATGTGGCGAGAGTTTTGGAGTTTAACCATGTGCGCATTAGAAATGCAGTCTGAAGCTAAAACGCGACCTGAAATTGACACGCAGCCTGAAGTTACAGAGTTACTGCATAGCAATCACTATCGTGAAGGTTTCTACACTGAGTTATCTTCAGATACTTTGTCGAAGGGAATCAACGAACAAGTCGTTCGAGCAATCTCCGCAAAACGTAACGAACCCGAATGGATGTTGGAGTTTCGCCTCAAAGCATTCCGTAAATGGCGAACAATGGAGGAACCGCATTGGTTAAAAGCCGATTATCCAGACCTGAATTACCAAGATTACAGTTACTACTCCGCCCCAAGTTGCTCTAGCTGCGACAAAGATAGTTGTGACAAAGATAGTGATGATGGCTCGAATGAATTTTTAACCGAAGAAGTCGAGACAGCCTTTGAAACACTGGGGATTCCAGTTAGAGAAGGTTCAGAAATTGCTGTTGATGCAATCTTCGATTCAGTTTCCGTCACCACTACCTATCAAAACGAACTGAAAGAACTCGGGATCATCTTCTGTTCATTCAGCGAAGCTATCCAAGAATACCCTGAACTTGTGCAGCAATACTTAGGCACCGTTGTTCCACCTGAAGATAACTTCTTTGCGGCTTTGAATGCCTCTGTTGCCTCTGATGGCACTTTTGTTTACATCCCTAAAGGTGTGAGATGCCCAAGAGAACTCTCTACCTACTTTCGAATAAACCAAGCAAAAACAGGCCAGTTTGAAAGAACAATCTTAGTGGCTGATGAGGACTCATACGTCAGCTACATTGAAGGTTGCTCTGCCCCGATGAGAGATACTTATCAACTTCACGCCGCCGTCGTAGAAGTCATCATTCACAAGCGTGCTGAAGTTAAATATTCCACTGTGCAAAACTGGTTCTCGGGAGCAGAGGATTCACAAGGCGGCATACTCAACTTCGTAACCAAACGTGCGGTTTGCGAAGGCGAGTACAGCAAAATGTCTTGGACTCAATCAGAAACAGGCTCTGCGATAACGTGGAAGTACCCAAGCGTGATTCTCAAAGGAGACTACTCAGTCGGTGAGTTTTTCTCCGTCGCTTTAACGAATGGCGCTCAACAAGCCGACACCGGCACTAAGATGGTTCATATAGGAAAACACTCTCGCTCTACCATCATTTCAAAAGGGATTTCAGCAGGCAAAAGCCAGAACAGTTACCGAGGGCTGGTTAAAGTCACCCCCAACGCAGAAGGTGCGAGAAACTTCACTCAGTGCGATTCAATGTTAATCGGCGCCGAATGTGGGGCTCACACTTTTCCTTATATCGAAGTCAAAAACCCGTCTGCTCACGTTGAACACGAAGCAACGACCTCTCGAATTGGCCAAGATCAACTGTTTTACTGCACCCAAAGAGGGATCAGTGAAGACAACGCCATATCCATGATCGTCAATGGTTTTTGTAAAGACGTATTTTCAGAATTACCACTCGAATTCGCTGTTGAAGCGCAAAAACTTCTATCAATCAGCCTCGAGCATAGTGTGGGATAAAATGTTAGAAATTAAAAATTTACATGTCAGCGTTGAAGAAAATACTATCCTAAAAGGTATTAACCTAACCGTTAAACCTGGTGAAGTTCACGCAATTATGGGACCGAACGGTTCAGGAAAAAGTACCCTATCCGCCACACTGGCAGGCAAGGATGATTACGAGGTCGTCAGTGGTGAGATTGTTTTCAAAGGTCAAGATCTTACAGAGCTAGATCCAGAACAAAGAGCCGGTGAAGGGGTATTTTTAGCCTTTCAGTACCCTGTCGAAATTCCAGGTGTCAGTAACAAACTCTTTCTAAATACAGCTCTCAACGAGGTTCGTGAATATCGAGGATTAGAACCGATCGATCGTTTTGACTTTGAAGATCTATTGGAAGAAAAAGCGCAATTGTTGAAGATGCCAGCAAATTTACTCCAACGCTCTGTCAATGAGGGATTCTCTGGTGGAGAGAAAAAGCGCAATGACATTCTACAAATGGCGGTGCTCTCACCTGATCTTTGTATACTAGACGAGACTGACTCAGGTCTAGATATTGATGCCCTTAAAGCCGTCTCTGAAGGTGTAAACGCGCTCCAGAATGAACAACGAGCTTTCATTTTAGTCACGCACTATCAACGTATCCTCAATTACATCAAGCCAGATTTCGTGCACGTGTTGTACCAAGGAAAGATTGTAAAATCTGGTGACCACACGTTAGCTCAAGAATTAGAAGAGAAAGGCTATGGGTGGATCATTGATGAACAATAAACATTCATTGCTTGATTCATTTGAAACCCTTGTTCGACCGCATGAGTGGCAAAAAAAACAATGGTCTAAATTGCTTGGGGTTGAGCTACCGTCCCCTCAACATGAGGACTGGAAATACACGTCTCTTGACCGATTAAACGAACTAGAGCTAAGCAGCGCACCACAGCAGTCGACAGCTAACACGCCATACAATAAATTCAGTTTAGACATTGATGCTTATCGATTAGTCTTCGTCGACGGCTTCTTTTTAGCTCGATACTCCGACTGGATTCCAAAAGTTCGAGTGACTCCCATCTGCGCGCTCTCTCCAATTGAAATCGATGAGCTGTCTCGTTCAATAAAGCCAGACGCTTTTACCTATATTACTGATGCTACCGCTTCAAGTGGCATATTAATCGAAGTCGAAGCGAATACGCAGGTATCGAAACCTATTTATCTTCTGCATATCAATTCCGGAAAACAAGGTGATGTATCAAGCTACAGAAGCCATATTGAAGTCGCAGATCATGCGGAAGTCACCGTCATCGAACACCATGTTTCACAAGGTAGTGGTAGAGGCGTAACATTATCTCGCTTAACACAACACGTTGGTTGTGGTGCTCACTATCATCACACTAAAATTGTCGAAGAGGCCTTAAACCAACATCACTTCGGTCACAACGATTTGATAGTTAATGCGCATGCTAGCGCCTACTCTTGTTGCTTGCTCTACTCCGGCCAATTGATACGACATCAAGTAAGTTCAGAACTGACTGGCGAACAAGGTTTTGTCGCTATGGACAGTATTTCCCTACCTCAAGGTGAGTCAGTTTTTGATACTCGCACCTATTTGAAGCACAACTCTCCCCACTGCCAAAGTGAGCAAAATCATAAAACCATCGCTCGAAACCAATCTAAGTCTGTTTTCGACGGCATGATCTATGTTGACCCTGCTGCGCAAAAAACAGACGGGCAAATGGACACCCACAGTCTGATTCTAGGCGATGACGCCCAAGTAAACTCTAAACCTCAATTAGAGATTTATGCCGATGATGTCAAATGCAGCCATGGTGCAACAACAGGGCAAATAGACCCAACCCAAATCAATTATTTACGCTCTAGAGGTATCCCAAAAGAACGAGCCGAACACATGATTACCTCTGCGTTTGTCATTGACGTTACCGAGAGAATTAAACACCCCGCCCTAAGACAATCTGCGATAGATAAAATCAATGCGTCACTCAATAAAGGATGTCCAAATGATTGATTCGAGCGAAAAGACAAGCCCTTGGTTTAATGACTTCCCAGCTCTAAGAACTCAAGTTTACGACAAGCCTTTGGTCTATTTAGACAGTGCTGCAACGGCCCAAACCCCTCAAGTCGTTATCGACCGCATGACTCAGTTTTATCAACATGATTATGCGAGTGTTCATCGCGGTGTCCATTACCTAAGCTCTAAAGCAACCGAAGAAATGGAACAAGTAAGAGAAAAACTTGCTCAGTTCATTTCAGCTAAATCCAGAGAAACTATTGTTTTTACCAAAGGGACGACAGAGGCCATCAATCTCGTTGCGAATAGCTATTTGCGCCCTAGGTTAAAAGCGGGTGACGAAATCATCGTGACGGAAATGGAGCATCACGCCAACCTTGTTCCTTGGCAGATGCTTTCTGAAATTTATAATGTCAACATTCGTGTTTGGCCAATGGCAAAAAATGGCTATTTGAATCTCAACGACCTTGTCTCGTTAATGAATACAAAGACAAAACTGCTGGCGATTAGCCACGTATCGAATGTTCTAGGCCGCATAAACCCAATTAAAACGATAGTCAAAGCTGCACATAAAGCAAAAGTCCCCGTGTTAGTCGACGGTGCTCAAGCTGTCATGCACGATGAAGTCAATGTGACGGACCTCGATTGTGATTTCTACGCCTTCTCTGGGCACAAACTGTATGGCCCGACAGGCATCGGCGTGCTTTACGCAAAAAAAACACACCTCGACAACATGGTGCCATGGGAAGGCGGCGGAGCCATGATCGATCAAGTGACACTGCCTTTGGGAACCTCGTTTGGCCAAGCTCCGTGGAAGTTCGAAGCGGGCACTCCGAATATTGCAGGCATTTTAGGTTTAGGCGCCGCTCTAGACTACATAGAAACTATCGGCTTCAAAGAGATCTCTGACTATGAAAAAAATGTAATGAATTATTTGGTGGAGAGTATTAGACAGATACCAGAAATAGAGCTCTATGGCGATGATGATAACCGCACGGGCGTTTTGGCTTTTAATATGAAAAATCAACACTCTTTTGATGTGGGTTCATTCTTAGATAGATATGGTATTGCGATTCGTACCGGACATCTCTGCGCAATGCCCCTTATAAAACGACTCGGTCAAAACTCGCTGTGTCGCGCATCGATTGGCATGTACACAAGGCCCAAAGACATAGACGCCTTGTGCCAATCACTAAAACGAATCCACCAACTGTTAAGGTAGCTTATGTCCCCTGAAAAGCTCCAGAAAAACTTCGAACGATGCGCTGACTGGGAAGAACGTTATATGTATTTGATAGAATTGGGGGACCGATTAGAGCCCTTCCCTGTGACAAAGATGAATAAAACACATCTTATCGCAGGCTGCCAAAGTAATGTATGGCTAGATCTTTCCATCAGTCAACAGAACAAAATGTCGATACAAGCGACCAGCGATTCTTCATTAGTTAAAGGTTTGCTGGCATTGGTGTTGATCGCCTATAACAACCAACAACCCGCGAGCGTTCTAGAATTCGATATTAAAGACTGGTTCCGCCAGCTAGACCTAAAATCTCAGCTTAGCGCCAGTCGGAGTCAAGGTTTAGAAGCCATAATAAAACATATTCGGTGTCACGCTCGGGCTGTTTAACCTTCAATAAACAATAGCCCAGCATGATTAGATCACGACATTTTGCTTCTTCTAAAAAGCGAACATAAAAAAGCCCCAACCTAAGTTGGGGCTTCGTTCTATCTATCTATCTATCTAACTAACTATCTATAATTACAGCTTAAAACGGCTGATTTCATTTTCTAGTTCATTAGACAGTTCAGAAAGCTGAGCAGCTTGTTCTGCAGCTTGGTGCGCTTCACCTGCTAGCTCGTTAGATACGTCACGGATTCCTTCAGTGTTACGAGTAATCTCAGACGTTACTGACGCTTGCTCTTCTGCAGCAGAAGCGATTTGAGTCGCCATATCACTGATACGTTCAACAGCAGCATGAATTTGCGTTAAGCTAGCGGCCGCTGAGTTTGAGTCATCAACACTGGTTTCAGCAAGCGTTCGGCTATCGTTCATGATACTTACCGCTTTGCCCGTTGTACCTTGCAGTAATTCAATCGTTTGTTGAATTTCTTGAGTTGAACCGTGTGTACGTTGGCTCAAAACTCTCACTTCATCAGCAACAACCGCAAAACCGCGACCTTGTTCGCCAGCACGGGCAGCTTCAATCGCCGCGTTAAGTGCAAGTAAGTTAGTTTGTTCAGCAATGCCTTGAATGTTAGACAAGATAGCGTTGATGCTATTGCCGTGCTCTTCCAGCTCAAGAATCACGTTTGTTGCAATTTGAACTTCTTGTGCAAGATTTTGAATTGAGCTTTGAGTCTGTGTAACTTGACCCGTACCGTGTTCACAAGCGCCAACAGCTTCAGATGAATTCTGTGCAGTTTGATCAGCGTTACCCGCAATCTCTTGTGTTGCTGCAGCCATTTCGTTCACGGCTGTTGCTACCATATTGATTTCGTCTTGTTGCATCTGAATGCGAGCACTACGCTCTTCAGCTTGAGAAGCTGTTTGACGTGCTTGGTTACCCAATGCAGCAGACACTTCACTTAGCTTGAGTACCATGGTGTGCATGTTGCCCACAAAATGATTGAAATTTGCCGCAAGTTTACCAATTTCGTCATCACTTTTAAGCTCAAGACGTTGAGTCAAGTCGCCCTCGCCTGAAGCAATTTCTTCAAGTGCCGCTGAAACGCGGTTTAAGTCGCGGAATAGGAAACTAACCAACATAGAAACCAACACGATAACGATCAGAGTAATTACAACCGCTGTAGTAATGAGTTGCGTAAGAAGTATTGAGTGATTCGCTTCTTCTGTTGCTTTGTCCATCTGAACTGCGAAAATCCAGTTCGTGTTAGGCACATTAGTGAAGTAAAGCAGCTTCTCAGCACCGCGCTCTTTGATGATCTCGATGCTACCCGTACGCACTGCGTTTTCGATGATAGGCATAGAAATGTCGTTTGAAAGCTGACTTACAGGCTTAAGGCTCAGTGCTGAGTCTGGGTGTGCTAGGAATGTGCCGTCAGAGGCATCAATGAGCATTGCGTAAGCGTTGTCACCAACATCTAAGCTGATAACATCGTTGACTAGTTGATCAATAAGTACATCCGCACCAACAACACCAACAAGCTTACCGTTATGACGAACAGGTTCAGCAATCGTAACTAGAAGCGCTTGGGTAATCGCATCTTGATAAGCGGTTGTAATAATTTGCTTACCGGCTGCGTTTGCTTCCTGGTACCAAGGGCGTTGACGAGGGTCGTAATCTGCACGATTACGTTCAGGATGTGAACGGTACATTCCGCCTTCTGGAGTACCTAAAAAGATATCGTCAAAGCCACCCGCTACACGAGCTTGCTTAAGGAAAGGAACAACATCATCCTCTCGTGAAAAGTCATTAAATGCTGATGCGATATCCGTGCGAATATCAATCCAGTTTTTAATCCCTTCAGATGCTGCTTCAGATACGCTTTCAGCTCGTTGGTATACACCATTACGAGTCTCTTCAAATAATTGGTTTGCTGATAACCAAGTCAAGGCTGTTGCCATGACGATAACAGCAGATAGGCTAGCACCTATCAACTTCTGCTTAAGTGTTAATTTCATTAGTAAGTTTCACGAGTGATGGAAAATCTAGCGAATACTACCCAATTTAAGTAAACGATTCGAGCTATTTCACAGTTTCACATCACATTATATTTGCAATAAAACC
Organism: Vibrio atlanticus; assembly: GCF_024347315.1. Classification (NCBI taxonomy): domain Bacteria; kingdom Pseudomonadati; phylum Pseudomonadota; class Gammaproteobacteria; order Vibrionales; family Vibrionaceae; genus Vibrio; species Vibrio atlanticus. Next base: position 2,143,699 of record NZ_AP025460.1, read on the forward strand.
AAAAACTTATCTTTCGCCAATTACTTGGCTTTTCGCCAAATTCAAGGCGCCATTTCAACGACGATTCCTACGATATATACAGTGTTACAGGCTGTAAAATGGATAAAAAAAGACAGGAGAGTTTCCTCTTCTGCCTTTTGTTTTACTTTGTATTCAACATCAAAAAATGAAAAATCGAATAGTAGCTAGTCTATCTTTTCTCTGTTCGCATACCCATTAGTAGGCTCACACACATCAATAATAGGATGATGGTGAACGGCAATGCGGTTGAGATTGCACCCGCTTGCAGAGCTTGAACGGCTTCAGTACCGCCAACCCACAATAAAGCTACTGCAATCGCACCTTCAAGGAACGCCCAGAACACTCGTTGAGGCACAGGCGTATCAACTTTACCACCAGCAGTAATGCTGTCGATAACTAAAGAGCCCGAGTCAGACGATGTAATAAAGAATACAAGAACCAGTACAACTGCGATGATTGAAAGCAGAGTACCAAACGGCAATACATCAAACATCTGGAACATTGCCAGTGATACATCAGTTAAGCCATTTTGACCTAGGGTACCAACCTCATTCACGATTTGATCAATTGCCATACCACCAAACACTGACATCCAAATGATAGTCACTGTCGTTGGAACAATCAGTACCGCTGTAATGAACTCACGAACAGTACGACCTTTAGAAACACGCGCGATAAACATACCGACAAATGGAGACCATGAAATCCACCAAGCCCAGTAGAATACAGTCCAACCATGTAACCAAGCTTCATCTTCACGACCGTGAGGGTTACTCAACGGAATGATGTTCTCAATGTATGCCATCAATGTTGTAGGGATTGAACCTAGAGTCACTGCGTAGCCGATTAGAGCTACTAGGATAAGCAGTAGGAAAGCAACCAACATGTTGATGTTACTGATAACTTTAACGCCACCATCAATACCACGAAGTACGGATACGACCGCTAGCAAAGTTACTACGGTAATAACAATGACTTGTAACCCTAAGCCTGCCTCAATGCCGAATACATGCTGAATACCACTTGCCGCTTGTTGCGCACCAAGGCCAAGCGATGTCGCCAAACCAAACAGGGTTGCAAGTACAGCAAGAATATCAACGATGTGACCAGCCCAGCCCCACGCTCTATCACCTAAAATTGGGTAGAAGATAGAACGAATAGAAAGCGGTAATCCCTTGTTGTAAGAGAAGAAAGCCAGTGAAAGCGCTACTACGCCATAAATCGCCCAAGGGTGTAGGCCCCAGTGATACATGGTTGCACCGAGTGCTAATTTTGCAGCTTCTGGTGTATTTGCCTCTACACCAAGTGGCGTTTCATACCAACCTGTGTAGTAAGCCGCTGGTTCTGCAACACTCCAGAACATCAAGCCAATACCCATACCTGCAGCAAACAGCATCGATAACCAAGACATGAATGAGTAATCTGCCGTTGCATCAACACCACCAAGGCGGATTTTACCAAACGGAGAAACAATCAAGCCTAAGCAAAAAATAACGAAAATATTACCGGACCAAATGAACAACCAATCAAATGAATTGATAATTTGCCATTTAACACCATCCAATGCTGACTTCGCTGAAGCGGTATCTGTAAGCAGCACACCGATCAAGAACAAAGTGATGAGTCCCGCACTGATACCAAACACTGGGTTATGAACGTCAAAACCCCATTTTTGGACGTTATCTTGACCAACAGTGTAATCCGTACTGTCGATACTGTATTTATCTATACCTTTAGTCATTATTCCTCTCTACGGAATACTTATAAGGTCTGTTGACCTCATATCCCTTACTTTCCTGTGACTGAATCACAAACTCGAACATACGATCCAAGTAGTACAAGCTGTTGTCACGATAATTCAAATACTTGGATGTCTGAAGTTTAGCAGGTTAACTTATTGTTTTCAGTAAACTAGAATCAGTTCGATGGATTTTCAAACAAAATATAGATAATCACTTATGTTTGCGGCGAAAAAAAGGCCGACTAAGTCGGCCTCTATTTGAAAAATACTTTTAGCTCAAAGCACTTTGCTGCTTAACCAATTGATTCTCTGTACGTAAACCAAGAAACAAACTTAGGCACATAAGCAATAATATGAAGGCAAATGGTAATGCCATTGAGACTGTTCCAGCTTGTAATGCCTGAATAGATTCAGTACCACCAACCCACAGTAGAACCGCCGCAATCGCACCGCCCATCAATGCCCAAAATACACGCTGTGGAACAGGTGCATCGACTTTACCGCCAGAAGTAATGCTATCAATAACCAATGAACCTGAGTCTGATGAGGTGATGAAGAACACCATAATCAAACCAATCGATACCACGGAAAGGACTGAGCTCATTGGCAACGCATCGTAAGTATGGAATAGAGAAAGTGTAATATCTTGCAGACCATTTATACCAATCTCACCCACTTTATTCGCCACCTGGTCAATCGCAATACCACCGAAAATAGCCATCCAAATGATAATGACAGACGTCGGGATAAATAAGACTGCAACGATAAATTCACGAATTGTACGACCTTTAGAGATACGAGCGATGAACATGCCTACGAATGGTGACCATGAAATCCACCAAGCCCAGTAAAATACCGTCCAACCTTGCATCCATGTTTCATCATCACGACCATGAGGGTTGCTAAGAGGAATAAAGTTCTCAATGTAGCCCATTAGCGCGGTTGGTATCGCCTTAATACCCGCCATGCCACCCGCGATAGTTACGAAGATCAGCAAGCCTAACGCAACAACCATGTTGACGTTGCTGAGAACCTTAACACCACCGTTAATACCGCGAATCACCGACATTGTTGCCAACAGTGTTACCACTGCAATAACAATAAGCTGCATACCAATACCGCCATGGGTACCAAATACATGGTTAATACCGCTTGCGGCTTGCTGTGCACCTAGGCCAAGTGATGTTGCAAGGCCAAACAATGTTGCAAGTACTGCGACAATGTCAACGATATGACCAAACCACCCCCAAGTTCTGTCACCGAGTAGCGGGTAAAAGATTGAGCGAATAGAAAGCGGTAAGCCTTTATTGAAAGTAAAGAAGGCAAGAGACAAAGCAACAACGGCGTAGATTGCCCAACCGTGCAAGCCCCAGTTGTAGATGGTTGCACCTAGTGCCAACTTAGCCGCTTCAGGAGAATACGCTTCAACACCGAGCGGTGTTTCATACCAACCGGTAAAGTAAGCTACTGGCTCTGCCACACCCCAGAACATCAAACCAATACCCATTCCCGCGGCGAATAACATCGACATCCAAGATAGGTTAGAGTGCTCTGCTTTAGCATCATCGCCACCTATACGTATCTTTCCGTAAGGGGAGATAATGAGGACAAAACAGAAAAATACGAAAAGGTTCGCAGCCCACATAAAGAAACCATCGAAGTTACCGATGACTTTCCACTTAACGCCATCAAGTGCCGCTTTAGCTGTTTCAGGTTCTGCAACCAAAAGCGCAATCAGGAAAGCAATTATCGCCCCAGCGCTGATTCCAAATACAGGGTTATGAACATCAAAACCCCATTTCTGAACATTATCTTGTCCTACGGTATAATCAGTATTATCAATACTATACCTATCCTTTACAGGCTCCATGCATCCTCTCTAATTAGTAGCGCACAATTTGCAACATTGCATTTGGCACTTAAATTTCGAAAGGAAGAATAACAACTCGTCGCAAAAATACTAAAAAAACCATCAAAAAACGGGTGTAAACGGCACATTTGGTAATTAAATTACACATTCACTGTAATTTAGCGTAACATCACTCAACAAGCCCAGAGCTAACAGCATACTTGGCAAGCTCTGCCGTAGAGTGAATGTCGAGCTTATGCTTGATATTTTGTCTATGGGTTTCAACCGTTCGGTAACTGATATTTAATCCCTTCGCGATCTCTTTACTGCTCTCCCCTTTAGCCACTAATTTCAACACAGCTTCCTCACGCCTACTCAATGGGTTCTTCACAGATTGTGTGGGAGTAATAGGCTGAGTAAACAAGTTCTGAGTCACTTTTTCACAGAAATAGGTTGAGCCTTGATTGACCGTCTTGATTGCCTGCACCATTTTTTCAGCCGAAATTTCTTTCAACATATAGCCGACAGCACCCGATTGCATCACCTTCATGATGTATTCACGGTTGTTATGCATGGTCAGCATCAGCACCTTAGCTTGAGGATCTTCCTCTTTAATCAGGTGAGTGGCATCAATACCATTCATGATAGGCATGCTGATATCCATCAACACCACATCAGGGCGCAAGTCTTTAACCACTTCAACGGCTTCTAATCCATTGCTGGCTGTACCTATCACGCTAATATCAGGCTCGAGTTCTAATCTCGCCATAAAGCCATCCAGTACCACTTGGTGATCATCTGCAATCACAACTCGAATAACTTCACTCATTCACTAATCCCTCTAGTGTCAGTAACACTGTAATTTCCGTTCCAAAGCCAACCTCACTCATCAATTCAAAGTCACCACCGATGAACTCCACCCGTTCTCTCATGTTACGTAACCCAATACCTCGCTTTTCCATTGCTTTATAGGTATTGAAACCGACTCCATCGTCTTGGATGAGCAACTGCAACACATTTCCAATTTGCTGTGCGATAACCGTTACTTTGGTCGCTTGTGCGTGTTTCTCTATATTATTCAGTGACTCTTGCACCACTCGATATAAAGTCGTCGCAGCTTCTGATTTCAACTTTCCCGGCTGCGTATTAAACAAGGTTTCCACTTCAATGCTCGAGTGCGCCTGAAAGTCTAATAACAGCGAAGACAACGCCGCTTCTAAGCCGATATCATCCAATGAACTTGGTCGAAGTTGATGCGAAATATGCCTCACCTCTTCGATTGCCCGCATCAGTGAATGCTGCGACTTATTCAAATGCGCCTTGAGGTCTTCATTTTGTAACTTATTACCAAGCAGTTCTAAATGGCAACGACTTGATACTAATAACTGGTTAATACCATCATGCAACTCACGCGCTAGATGCTTCTTTTCGTCTTCTTGAAACATCACCGTTTTATGGGCGAGCTCTTTTAAATTGTTATCCGCGATTCGATGCTCGTGCATGTTGATGGCTAAGGTCAACACGATGATCACCGCCACGGTCACGCTTAAAATGACCACAATGGAAAAGAACGTGGTTTCAATATTTTTGTTGATCGCAGCCTGCATCGAAGCCACTTCTTGATGCACGTCTTCAATATACAAACCCGTGCCAATCATCCAATCCCAACGTTCTAACCAAGCCGCATAGCTCAACTTAGACACCACCTCTCCGGTCGAGGGCTTTTGCCACAGGTATTGGTGAAACCCTCCTCCGGTTTGCGCTTCTTTCAACAACGCTTCGATTAGGAAATCGCCATCTTCATCTTGCAGTTGAAGTAAGTTTTGCCCTATCAACTCTGGCTGGATTGGATGAACCAAATTGGTTCCGTGGCGATCATACGCAAAGAAGTAACCGTCAGAGCCATACCTTAGTTTAGACAATATGGTTCGAACTTCTCTTTTGGCTTGTGCTTCTTGGATATCGGGATCATTGTAGATATGTTCGATGGCATCAAATGCGAGATCAACAGTGTCTTTGAGGGCGTTTTCACGCGACTTAATTAAGCTGTCTCGGAAGATTTCGACCTCTTTCTCACCCAACGTCTTAGTTTGGTGTAACGAGATCCAACTAATGCTCGCCGTTACAATCAGCAACGGGAGTAGCGTCAGCAAAATCAGCTTAACTTTTAGAGGCATTCCTTTTCCTCACAAAAAACGGCTTATTGAACATCAATAAGCCGTTTTACTTTATCAATTTATGGATAGCCGTTGAAACATATCATTCACATTCTAGGCTTCACTCACATTCCATAGAAAGATGGGAAAGCGAGAAGTGATCCAAGTACGAGGATTTGAATCAAAATGAAAGGCATCACGCCTCGGTAGATATCCTTGGTAGTCACACCTTTTGGTGCCACCCCTTTTAGATAGAACAAACTGAAGCCAAACGGTGGCGTCAAGAATGAGGTTTGAAGGTTCATCGCGATAAGGATTGCGAACCAAGTCATGTTGATTCCCATCAGTTCAGCAACAGGCGCAATAATCGGCACAATGATGAAACAGATTTCTACGAAGTCGATGAAGAAACCCAGAATCAAAATCACCAACATGGTAATGATCAAGAAACCCCACTTCTCACCCGGCAACTGCAGCATCCATTCTTCAACCAGATAATCACCGCCAGTATAAGTAAACGCCATTGAGAATGCCGTTGCACCCAACAAGATAGCAAATACCATTGCCGTTACTTTGACCGTCTCTTTAGAGGCGTCATACACCATCGACCAACTAAACTGACCGTAGAGCAAAGCGAGTACCATCGCACCCGCACCACCCAGAGCAGCAGACTCTGTCGGCGTAGCAACACCCGCAAAGATAGAGCCCAATACGACAATAATCAGCGCGAGTGGCGGTATGATTGCTTTCAATGCGTTGATGACTTCTTGTTTACGGCTGATGGAATCATCACGCTCAATTGGTTGAGCGGCTTCAGGGTTAAGCTTCGCGTATATTAAGATATAAACGATATAAGCCCCCACTAACATCACGCCCGGCCAAATCGCGGCTTGGAACAAGTCACCTACCGGAACACCCAATACGTCCCCCAATAGAATCAAGACGATGGATGGCGGAATGATTTGCCCTAACGTACCAGACGCACAGATGGTACCGCAGGCTAAACCTTTGTCGTAGTTGTACTTGAGCATGACGGGCAACGAGATAAGCCCCATTGCAACTACAGAAGCGCCTACCACACCGGTTGAAGCGGCAAGCAGTGAACCTACGAGTACTGTCGAGATTGCGATACCACCACGCACACCACCAAACAGTCGCCCCATTGACTCAAGCAACTGCTCAGCAAGCTTGGTCTTTTGTAGAACAAGCCCCATGAAGACAAACAATGGAACGGCCATCAGCACCGTGTTTTCCATGATTGATTGAATTCGATATGGCATGAAGGCAAACATTTCGATGCCTTCAGCCCAAACACCAAAGATTAACGCGATACCACCAAAGGTGAACGCCACTGGGAAGCCAAGTAAAAGTGCAAACAAGGCTACGAAAAACATTACTATTCCAATCATGTTCAGCCTCTACTTATTCTTTGTATGAGTATTGTTTGCATGGATGAGATGGGGATTAAAAATCTTATTCAACGAGTGCAGGATCAAACCGACTCCGCTGAGTGCCATCAAGAAAAATGAAAGTGGAATCATCGCTTTAATGATCCATCGATAAGGAAGGCCTCCGGGATCGCCCGACGTTTCACCAAGGTTATAACTTTCTTTCGCAACATCGATTCCAAACCAAGCAACCAGCAAACAAAAAGGCATCAGAAAGATCAGTGTGCCGAGCAAGTCAATAATCGCTTGTGCCTTGAAGCTTAGTTGCTCGTAGAACACATCCACTCGCACATGACCACCAGCCTTGATGGCATAAGGAACACCTAATAGGAAAACGGCTGAGAAGAGGTGCCACTCCATCTCTTGGAAGGCGATTGAGACATCATTGAAGGCATATCTCATGACAACGTCATACACAACGTTAGCGATAAGTAGAATAAACAACATACTGGAAAGCCATCCCAGTGCATCACCGATACGATTAAACAGGCGTTCAATATAAATTAGACTTCGCATTCCCGACTCCATGGAATTTGAAAAGACATCGCGCAGCACAACTAACCCAAACTAAAAACGATTCAGTTTATAGCTAGCAATAGGCACGACGTAGAAAGGGTTCTTGGGCATTTAATTATTATATTTAAAATGAACCCTCAGCTTATTCACTCTTAAATACTCAATAAGAAAAGCTTTGGGTTCATTTCACTTCAGTTCAACAACAGTCGATTATTTCGCTTGGCTATTTAAATAAGCTCTGTGTGAAATATCTGTCCATGAACGTACTTGCTCTAGGTAGCTTGCTTGTGAAGCTTGAATCTCTTTTGCCAATGCATCTTTCTCAGCGTGCTTAGCAAGTAGGCGATCGTTCGCTTCTTTCAGTGCAGACATAACCTCTGGTGGGAAATCTTTAACTTGTACGTCTGGGTATTCTGTTTTCATTGAAACCCAGTTCTTTCCACTTTCGTGCGTTGCTTGTGTGTACATGTCGTAAGCCGCTGTACGCATTGCAACACGCAAGATTTCTTGTAGGTCTTCAGGAAGCTTGTTCCATGTACGCTTGTTCACTAGGAATTGAAGCTCTGAACCCGGCTCATGCCAACCTGTGTAGTAGTAAGGCGCGATCTTGTGGAAGCCCATACGCAGATCAAGTGATGGGCCTACCCACTCTAGTGCATCGATTGTGCGACGCTCTAGAGACGTGTAAAGCTCACCTGGGGCAATATTGGTAGGTTTAGCGCCTAGCTCCGCTAGAATCTCACCAGCAAAGCCAGGGATACGCATTTTCAGACCTTGTAGGTCTTCCACACTGTTGATCTCTTTTTGAAACCAACCGCCCATCTGGATATCCGTATTACCACCTGGGAACGACATCAAATTATGTGGAGAGTAAACCTGCTCCATCAACTCCATACCACCACCGTGATAGAACCACGCATATTGTTCAGCAGGCGTCATACCGAAAGGCATAGAAGTGAAGTAAAGCGTGTTTGGAACTTTACCTTTCCAGTAGTAAGAGCCTGAGTGCCCCATGTCGTATTGACCAGACTTAACCATGTCAAAAACGCCAAGCGGTGCTTTGTGTTTGTTCGCAGAATCGATTCTGATTTGCAGTCGACCGTTCGACATTTTCTCAGCCATCGCAGCCATGTTCTTCGTCGCGTCACCGAATACAGGGAAGTTTGGTCCCCATGTTTCAGCAAGCTTCAAGCGATAAACCTTATCAGCAGCAGTTGCACCAGTAGCGACCAAAGCTAAACAAGCCACTGCAGTAACTGCAACGTTTTTAAAAACTCGTGTGAGGGAGTTAGAAATGAGACTCATGTTCACGTCCTTTGTTGGGTTAACACTCTTTCTATGAGCATTTTTTATGATTCAACATAAGAGTGCACCGTGATGTAGCAACAAGATATCAGGGAGAGCACGCACGACGGACTCACATAAACTGCGTATTAGACCAAAGGATTACGTAGAACTACGTAGGAGATAATTTAGCGATGTCGATTTTAAAGGATCTGGGAGATTCATTAGGGTAATTAGTATTGATAAATACCTAAGTAGTTATAGTGAAACTGCATTAACAATTGATTTCCATTTCGTGAGGAAGCTCTATTCTCGCCACACATCAAATACGCACTTAAATGCATTTATCCATATAAATCAAAGTTTCAGAGAATTAGACGTCCTACTTTGGTACCTACTGATTCGAAACATGGGACACGCGAAAGACAGGTGAATAACGGAAGGGGCCAGCCGATTGGGAAAAGGCTTCTGGGGCTAGGTTTGAATGTGTGTATGGGGTTAGGGTTAGGGTTAGGGTTAGGGTTATCATGATCCGCCAGATACAAAAAAGCCTCGATAATCGAGGCTTAAAAACTTTAACGAAGCGAATGTCATCCCGCGGGATTACATAGCTTTGTAGATAACCTTGTTACCTGCAAGTTGCTCTTTCGCTACTAGGTTTTCTTCAAGAAGTTTTTTCAATGCGCCTGTTGCCCATGAAGCTGCTTTCGCGTCTTCTTGACCAGCTGCTAGGCCGATACCTTTAGGGTTAATGCCTTCAGCATTGCTAACAACGATGTCTAGAACTTGTTGTTGCTTAGGAGTCAGTGCTACTGCAACTTCTTTAGTTGCTGCTACTGCTTTCTCTACCGCTGGTTTTGCTGCTACAGTTTTTTCTGCTACAACTTTCTCTGCGACAGGCTTCGCTTTTTTCGGCGTTGCCACTGCTTTAACTACAGCCGCTTTAGTGCGTTTCTGCAGTTTAGCCTGCACCTTACGCTTATGAGCAAGTCTCATTGAATATTTCTCCAGTTCACTGCTCTTTTCGCAGTGGTGAAAATTTGAAGCGCGATTTATACCAAAAAACCGGAGCTATTTGTAGAGTGAAGCGTCGAAAGTCGACGAAAAATACCGATATTGTCTACTAGCGTCTATTATTTAATCATCGACTTATCAATTCAGGGTCATATACACTGGTTATCCATCCAGACAAAAATATGAAAACTTGGTGTTGCCTATGGACACTCGTCACCTTACAAATTTCTCTTTGCCTGCATTTACGCAATCATATCGAATTATCGCCATCATATCGAATTATCGCCATCATTTTAGGATTCGCTTGCCTAATCATGGCGTTATACATTGATAACTCAAAATTACTGATCGTGGGTGCATTTTGCATTAGCGCACTTTTGGGCACGGGCTATTATTTGATGCTTCGTAGCAGAGTGATGTTCACGCTCACCCCCACTCACTTTCAACAGCATTTTTATAAAGGTGGATGGGTTTTAAAGTGGAGCAATATTGAAAAGATTGGCATGTGTACCTACGAACAAGAGGGTTGGCATCAACCTCTCCCTTGGGTCGGCATTAAAATGAAAGATTACTCGCCCTACCTTGACTCTATTTGCCCAAAAATAACCTGCGAATTATTGCTCAGCCAACGAGCACTTTTGTACTTGGGAGCGAAGCAAGCGGGTAAAGAATCGAACTTTGAAGATATGGTTTTAGACTCATCACACTACCACACTCGTTGTACCGAAAGCGGGTGTGTGGAATTAAGCCAATATAAAGAGTCAAAGAATACCGACGAAGTGAGTTTCAGCGCTCAACAAACGCAAATGGATGCGGATTCATCCGATAAAGCAAATAATCACAACGCGGTGATTAAAGACTATTCTGGATTACAGGCGATGCTTGCCAACAGAATGAAATATCAAAGAGGCTTCCACGGGTATGACATTTTCATATCAACCAATGATCTGAATATCAGTGGGGAGGAGTTTGTTGGACTGGCTCGACGCTACTTGGCGGCAACCGAACGTCTTTCTGATTAAAATTAAACTGGTTTAAAGTAAAACCGAACACAATAAAAAAGCTTAGCTTCCATAACAAAAGCTAAGCTTCATTTTCAATCGTTCTTATATTAAATCAAAGATTTAATTAATAAAGAGGCATCTCGTCGGCAACGAATGGATTTGATGCGCGCTCACGACCAAATGTAGACTCTGGACCATGGCCCGGTACAAATGTCACGTCACTGCCTAGCGGCCAAAGTTTAGTCTTGATTGAAGCAATTAGCGTGTTGAAGTCGCCTTGCGGGAAATCCGTGCGACCAATAGCACCGTTAAATAAAACATCACCAACAAACGCCATACGCGCTTGCTCACTGAATAGCACTACGTGACCCGGAGTATGACCCGGCGTGTGAATCACATCGATCACTTGGTTACCAAAAGTCACTTTGTCGCCCTCTTCTAACCAAGTGTTTGGTTCAAAGGCTTTACACAGTGGGAAGCCGAACATCTGGCTTTGATTCTCTAAACCTTGAAGCCAAAAGTTATCGTCTTTATGTGGGCCAACAATGTTCACGTTCAAGATTTCAGCAAGCGGTACTGTTCCGCCCACATGGTCTAGGTGACCGTGAGTCAATACCAAATTCACCACTTTAACACCTAACTCTTCGATGATAGCAGCCAGTTGCTGAACATCACCGCCCGGATCGACAACGATGCCTTCCATTGTCTCATCACACCACACAATTGAGCAGTTTTGAGAGAACGAGGTAACAGGGACAACTTGATACTTAAGAGACATATACAAACCTTAGAGGGCAAACTGAAATTTGGGCAAACTATGACATTGGATGTCTACTTTGACAAGTACCTAGCATTCGCTCGTAAATTCAGCTTAACACTACCAACTGCGTGCTGGACCTGTATCAATATGGATAAAGTTGCTACGTGCATAATAACCGACGCCACCCGCATTCAAGCTTTTAGCAACGTCTCTTAATTCTTTTAGGTTAACGCCATCAATACGGAAATCGATCGCTTTACCTAACATGTGGTAGCTCTTCTTGGCTACGCCACTCGACTTTGAGCGCAGTGCTTCATTGGTCGCTGGAGAACGGTAACCAGAGATGATTTGAACTTCTTTTTGAATACCCAGTACATTTTGAATCTGAGTGATCTGATCAAACAGGTTCTTATCCATTGGATGAATCTCATTACGACGGAAATCACGGCACAGTTTGCTTAGACGAGCCATTTCATCACCAACATAGTTAGTACCATCGAAATAACAGGTCTCTAATCGTTCACCTGTGTGAAGATTGTTCATGCTAATCGTTCTTGGTTGATCAGGGTATGAAGCAAAAGCGATAGAAGGAGTAATTGAGGCGACAACAGCAGTACCACCAGCGTAAGTCAGAAACTGACGGCGTGAAAATAAACTTTGAGACATACAGCAAAAAAACCAATTAGATCGAACGAAAAATGCACGATACATAATGGAAATTGCTGCGTCAACGTACAAAAACCGCCCAAAAGGTTAGTAATTGTAACCTTTGCACGGTTAGTTATTGATCCACATTATAATTTTATCAATAGAAGCTTGGTTGTCATTTTTTGGTCAAGATCACCCTTATTGGCTTCAATGATGGTTAACCACCCTCTTTATCATATTGGTAGATGTCACCACGATACTGTATGCCCCCTTCTTCAAACAGCACGGTTTGATAGATGATATGCACGGGGATTCGCTTCTTGAGGCGAACCTTAGTATTAGGAGCAAGATCGTTACTTTGGTTAGGTACTTTCCTTACCTTGGTGGCAAACAACAATTCAGCCAATTCCTCTGCATGTTCGACACGTATACAACCTGAACTGTAAGCACGGAAGTCATCATTAAACAGGCCTTTACTTGGCGTATCGTGCAGATAGATAGCTCGCTTGTTGGGTGTGTTGAACTTGTACAAACCTAGTGCATTACGTGAGCCTGCCTGTTGACGCATTCGATATGGGAACGAATTGAAATTGATGGTCTGCCAATCGATATCTGTGGTGTCGACGGTTTCCATGGTGCGCCAACCATCAATCACTTGGAAGTTGTGTGTCTCTAGGTAGCTTTCATCCGCTTTTACTTTAGGCAAGATGTCTTTGACCATGATTTTCCATGGTACGTTCCAAGTAGGATTTAAGATAACCGAATCTAGGTTTATCTCTAAAAGCGGTGTTTTTCGCGACTTTCTGCCCACGACAACTTTGGACTCAAAGACCTCTTCACCATCTTCCCAATACTTCATATCAAAACTAGGAACATTGACGACGATGAGAGAGTCTCTGTCTCTTGGCCACAAACGAACACGTTCGGCATTGAGAGCCAGCGAAGTCAATCGTTCATCAAAGCTCATGTTGATCCATTTGATCGTATCCGGCCCAACGATCCCATCGTCTGTAAGGCCGTGCATTCGCTGAAAAGACTTAATCGCTGTTTGCAGATCTTGGTCAAATACAGGGAAATCGACCGCGATCATCGAGGTATCAACACCAACCAAAGCAATGCGCTCAACAAGAATAGTTTTGTCTGAAAGCTCATCACCTAAGCGTTTCAATCCTTTCTGTCTGTATCGCTCTATATTGAGTTCAGACGCAGTTTCTAGCACGGAGTAGGTCGCCTTGAATTGGTCAAAATCCCCAACAGGCGGCGCATAGGACAATACCATTTCTAATAAGTAATCGTTGGTGACACTGCTTTTCAATCTCATCAGGATATGTGGAGAAGGCGCAGGCAACTTGGAATGCAGCTTGCCCGAGAAATACCACTCTTTACCGGCAAGTGGTGCATTCTCAACGTAGCTTAGGTAATAAATAAAGGTATCGGTTAATAAGATGTCCAACTCTTGCCATTGCCCACGAGTTTGATAGTGGCGGATTTGCTTAAGTTGTCGTTCAAAAAGCGGGGCCATTTGCGCTTGTTCGAGAAGCGACAACTGGAATTCAAACGCCTTAACAAGTTCAGGCGAATCCCAAAGAATAGGAAGAGAAGAGTCTTGATAAATGCTCTGGGTTAGCTCTGGATAAATCAGCATAAAAGAGAGCTCTGAATCAGCCGGAATAAATCGGCTCTCGTCAGAACTCGTATAGCTCCATGCATGCACAGAAACTAACACCAATAATCCACAGAAGTATTTTGCTAACATGCTTAACCCCATCACCAATCATCTCATAAGTATGGCAAAGAAATAGGAGTAAGCATGTTATTTTTTAAGGAGTTTTATGAATTAGATTGCACTCCAGTGGTTATCCCACTGGACCGATGATTGCTGGGTTGATTTCTCATAAGGCTTGTGTTGGCTCACCACACTGCCCGCTCCAGAGCTGAGTCGAAACTCACCATCAAGCAGCACCGCACCAGAAGCATCAGACAGCGCAGAGAGTTCCACCAGTTCTTTAGTCTCTTTAGACCAAATACCATAACAGTTGCCTCTTGGCGAAGTCGCAATAATCCAATCATCTGACGCCGCAATACTGGCGATATAGTGATTGAACCTTGCCCATTGTTCAGGCTCTGCGTTCAGTGATTCAAACTGCCCGCCTTTGGTATGCATCGCCAAAAGTGAAGGGTACTCATCTGGTTCACCACGATATTGCTGACCACATAGTACGGTTTCAGCACCATCATGGGCTAAGTGTCGAATGCTCAGCTTCTTGTCTAGCAATTCAACCTGATCAAGCAGCGCACCTTCAGGTGAGACATAACTTAAACTCGGTTGCATTGAATTCAAGTTTTTCGGTGTTCTACCGTCAGTATGAACGCCGCCAACACCAATCGCGAGATTTCCATCCGGCATGATGATCACTTCATGAGGGCCAATACCAAAGCCAGTGAACTCCTCGACCTTACGATAGCCTTGTGCGACATCGTAAACACCAATCACACCTTGGCTGCTGTCGGTTTTCCCTTCCGTGGCATACAGTAACTTGCCATCTAATGAGTAAACGCCATGACCATAAAAGTGGCGATTTTTCCCTTTCACAACTAACTTGATTTGCTCACCGCTTTTATAGTCAAACACCATAAAATAGTCACCAGGACGACGAGCAAAAACCACGGCATGTGATGATATTGGGCAAATCGCGACGCCATGCCCACGATCGGGGATCGGCAGTTGACTCAGCGGCATACCATATTCGTCAGCCACAACCGCTGAATATTGGCCACGACCATTAAGCGCACAGCCGATCAGTTGAGGATCATTAGATGTGCTTGCGGCGCCAGAGCGACTAGCGCAGCCAAACGGAAGTACAGGTACAGCTGCACAACCCAGTGCAGCCTTGAGTAGCGTTCTTCGTGTAGTATCAGTCACCATCGGTAGCATTAAATCCTATTACCACGCCAAGCTCTATCGCCACTTCTTCATGAATCAAGTACTTCAAACGTTCTAGTTTGTTGTATTGAGTCAGCACATTTCGGTAGCCCTCTTTGCTCTGCAGCAACTCGAACAAACTTGAGTCTGTAGGCCAAGTATCTAGTGTTAGCGTGAACTGGCCAGCAACACGGTCAGCAAGGTCATTTAAGCCCTTCTCTCTTAACAAGCCATCAAGACCATTACCATCGGCTAAGTACAAATTCTGAAGTGCTGCTACATTCGCTTTTAGTTGAGTCATCGAAGTTTGTGCACGCCATGATTCTGAGAAGTAAGGACGCGGATGACCGATTTTAGCCATTGGGCGACTCAGCTTTTTCATGCTGTAATCAAGTTGGTTGGTCAATAAAGCGATGTATTCAGACTCCCAACGAGTCTCGTCTAACTCTAACCAAGGGTTAACCTGCCATGCCTGTGCAATCGAAGATGACTTAACCGCTAAGTTTTCAGTAATCGCTTGTGATGATTGGCAGCCTAGTGCTTTGTCTTGAAGCAGTGGCGATTGCTCGTCATAAAGCGACCACTCCAACGCACCTAACCCTTGTACTGTCACACTCTGCTGCGCGATTTCGTTTTGAGACCATACTTTATCCTGCTGAGTCAATTGACGCATTTTAAGACCGGTGGTGTTCTTCTTATCTGGCCAAAATTGAATATTCCAGCTCTCTTCAAGTGCCGCTGTTGGGCCTCTTTCTTGGCCTTGCAGTGCCATCCAACTATTCATGGTGAGCTGCCACTGATTTTTCAAGGCATCTAACTCAACATCATTGGTTTGGCAGTAACCCTGCATCAAGACTTCTAGCTCGTTGGCTTGCTTGGCGAATAGGACTGCAGAATCAAACTCTTGTTGATAGACACTGCGACTGATGTGGTCAGTTGTGTCTGCTTGATAAGACACACCGTTAACCTCAGAGGAAGCCACTTGCTCACCCGATGATTGGCAGCCTGCCATGATTAATACCGACAAAGGCATTAACAAAAATTTATGTGTCATGCTGTTACCTTACTTGCTAGTTTTTCTTTTAATTATATGAGTTCATCAAATACCAAACGACCGCTGGCCTCGTATTCCTACAAATTCAGCGGTTGTGTTCTTTGGGTTAACTCGATCGTTGAACGACTGAATCTCAGACCGACTATAGCGAATTCAAAAACGCCAGTAGTGCTTCACGCTCAGTGGCATTCAAAGACAGAACGTTTTGTTTCGCCATTTCTGCTTCACCGCCATGCCAAAGCACTGCTTCCATAACATTTCTTGCGCGACCGTCATGAAGCAGGAATGTATGACCATTCACTTCTTTGGTATAGCCTAATCCCCATAATGGCGTCGTACGCCACTCTTGGCCGTTGGCAAGATATTCAGGGCGATTGTCGGCTAAGCCTTCCCCCATATCGTGCAACAACATATCGGTATACGGGCTGATTAATTGCTTAGACAACGCAGGTAACCCTTCACGCTCTGCTGTGCGAATTTCGGCTTGGTGGCAACTCTGGCAACCAACGTCTTTGAACAATTTTTTACCTTGCACGACGGCTGGGTTGTCTACGTTACGACGAATAGGGACCGCTAGATGCTGCGAATAGAACTCAACAAAATCTAGAATATTGTCGCTGACTTCTGGCTCGCCTCCATTCGGAAAATCATCACAGGTTGATTGTGCTGATGTGCAGTTTTCATTCGGGAATAAGCGACTCGTTAAGCCCAAATCACCGTTAAACGCCGCCGCATTTTGCTGCATTAGGTTTGGCTGGCCAGCTTTCCAACCGAATCGACCCAACGCCATTTCGTTAGTTTGAACATCAAGAACGTAGTTCGCTTTGCCTGAAACACCTTGCTTGTCGGCCAACTGCTGTTTAGCAAATCCGAGAATCGTTTCTTGCGGGATGCTTTCAAGTAAACCAAGGCCAATCATTGGCGGCGCAACACGAGCTGAAAACTCAGTTTTAGGATGCATCTCGCCAAAGGCAAGATCAGTAATCTTTAAAATTGGTTTACGCAAAGTAACGACTGTACCGTCTTTGAATTCAACAGGAACATCGGTGTAGCTGATGTTCACTTTGCCCTCGGGTTTTACACGTTGAAGCGCGAAATCTTGTAACTGGCCGCCGTAAGTTGGTTCAGGAATACCACCATCACGAATAAAGGCTTGTCTCTGTTCTGGCGTTTCAGCAGGGATACTTAAGCGGACCAACAATGAAACCGCGTTCTGGTCATCTTTTTCAGGCGCATGACCACGACCATCTTTGATGTGACAGTTTTGACAACCGTTAGTATTGAATAGTGGGCCTAACCCATCACGCGCATCGGTTGATGACGGCGCAGGAACCCAAGGGTTTCTAAAGAAGCTGTTACCTACGCTGAAATCCAAGCGTTTGCTCATTGGAAGGTTGGCTGCAGGAAGAGAAAAAGCGTTCGCTCCCTCTTTCTTTACTGTGGTTTTTCCACCAGAGTAGGTTTCATGGGCGTGCAATGGAGATAAGAAAAACAGTGCGGTTAATAGTGAGGCTGAGAGATACGACTTCATACATTGCCTTGCTGTGTTTTTGATTTTAGTTTTTATTAGGGAGTAACTTTTTTGAATAACAAACAATTAAGGGCTCAATGAGAGCCCTTTATGATTTTCGTCACGGGTTCTTAAAACTCGTGATCTGCTGTGTCTGGGTTTAGGCTATCAATGCCAATAACACCAGCAGCACGCTCGATTGCAGCGGTTTGAGACACTAGCGCAACAATTGTTTTGTTTACTAGCGCGTTACCTGCAGCGTTGTCAGCAGCAATTAGCTGATCGAAGTGCTGGTTATTTTTCTCTGCTGACACAACAAGTTGACCAACTTGCGCACGTGCTAGGTCAAACTGCTTTTGAATCTCTTTCGCCGCTTGCTCGTCTTTTTGCTCAACGAGGTCAAACAGGCTAGGACCTGAAAGTAGAGAACCATCTTCACGCTTGTACAAGCCAGTGTATACGTTGTAGATACCTTGCTCGTTGTAGTAGTGAGAGTTATGCGTGTTATCAGAGAAACAATCATGCTCGTCTTCAGTCGAGTTTGCTTCTAATGCAACTTTCATACGCTCACCCGCTAGTTCGCCTAGAGATAGTGAGCCCATACCAAATAGCATTTTACGTAGGCCGTTCTCGCTAGATTCAGAAAGTAGCTCTTGACGGTAGTTGCCTTTTTCGCCTTCAGCCCACTGTTTTTCCATCCACTCTAGGTCTTGGATAAGGAGTTCAGCTGATGCTTTTAGGTATGCGCCACGACGGTCACAGTTGCCATTTGTACACTCAGCGCCAACAACAAAATCAGTGTAAGCACGCTCACCTGCACCGCTGTTTGTGCCATTTAAGTCTTGACCCCAAAGTAGGAATTCAATCGCGTGGTAACCAGACGCTACGTTCGCTTCAGAACCACCGATCTCGTTCAGGTCTGCAATTAGCTCTGGAGTAATGTTAGTTGCGTCTACTGTTGTTTGACCAATTTGGAAAGTCTTATTTGCAACGATGTTTGCGCTAGCGCCTTCGTTACCAAGCTCATATTGGTAATCAGTCGAAACGTAATCGATAAGGCCTTCATCTAGCGGCCATGCATTTAATTGGCCTTCCCAATCATCTACAACAACGTTACCAAAGCGAAATACTTCAGACTGTTGGTAAGGTACACGAGAGTCTAGCCAAGCTTGCTTTACTTGTTCGAAATTGCCAGCAGAAGGAGAAGCTAAGAAGGTATCAATAGAAGAGTTCAACGCTTTTGCTGTAATTACTGAATCTGCAAACACTGCATGAGCAATATCGGCGTAATGTTCTACAACTTGATCTTGAGTTACTGCTGCAAAAGAAGAAGCAGAGGCAAAAATGAGTGACGAAGTTACGGCTTTTGTCACTAAAGATTTAATGGTCATGAAGCATCCTTGTTGAGCTTTGAATTATTATTCGTAGTAATAGTGCAAACCATTATCATTTACACTACAGATTTGAATAATACAAACTTACAATTTTATTGCAAGATAAATACAAAAAAACCTCACATTTGTGAGGTCTTTAAATACTTTTGTGCTATAGCAATAAAAGGAAGCTTATCAAATATCCAGATTATGCTTACCGTGTGAGACTTTCGCCTTCAGGTAACTCTCATTTCCCGACTTGATATGTGCAGAAGTATTCACCACTTCTTCAATCTCAATACCGAAAGATTTCAGCTCATTGATTTTCTTAGGGTTGTTAGTAACCAAACGAATTTTTGTGGTTCCTAAAGCGCGAAGCATTTCTGCCGCTTCGGTAAAGTCGCGTAAATCATCACCAAAACCTAGGTGGTTATTCGCTTCATAGGTGTTCATGCCTTCGCTTTGCAGACGGTACGCATCGATTTTGTTATACAAACCAATACCACGACCTTCTTGGCGTAAGTAAAGAATCACTCCCCCCGTCTCACCCATAATTCTGATGGTTTCATCTAACTGCTCACCACAGTCACAGCGAGAAGAATGAAAAACATCACCAGTCAGGCACTCAGAGTGCATACGAACAAGAGGTATGTCTTGTGTCTTATCCGCTGATTTAAATATCACAGCAACATGCTCTTTATCTGTTTTCAATCCATGAAAAGACAGAAGTTCAGCATCAATACTGCTTGTTACCCCTACTTTGAAATCTATTCTGGCACGCACTTCCGCCATAGCTATACTCACTTGAAAATTCGATGTATTTAACAACACTACACTATATGTCTAGGCAATATTTTGTAGCTAACTATCTAATGATAGACACTATGAGGCTGTTAACAATTTTTTTCAAGGTCGACCACGTACAAATTGTTATATTATAACAATTAATTTTCTAGGTAACAAAAAACCCCACGTTGGGATGACCAACATGGGGTTATAAATCAATCAATTGCGGCTAAGACTACACTTTTTGCGGAACGATCAGCTTAGTTGAGTTTGCTTCCAGATAACAAGCTGCACCCAAGCATTTTCTAATTCACTTAACTCTTCTTGTGTCAGTGTAGAGATGCTCGACTTTGCACTGTATTTTTCTGCCCATTTATCAGAACGGACATGAGTATAGAACTCTTTTTTTAAATTTGAGATTACGTTATCCACAAACACATCCTTATATAACAGTGCTTAGCCTTTATAATCCGTTAATATTACAAAATACAGCTCAATTGGTAAACAGTAATACACAATTTTTATGAGTCATTCCTAACACTCGCTACTGATAAATATACAAACAAAAGAAATAATAGACTCGGTAACACCCAAAGTAATATGTTTGAAACACTCATTGCTGGCTTATAAAGCACAAATTCACCAAACCTTTCTGTCATGTACTGAGTGATTTCATTGTTGCTCTTCCCTGCTTTCACCATATTGAATACAACAAGGCGTAAATCTTTTGCTATGGGAGAGTTCGACTCAATCAGATTTTGATTCTGACATTGTGGGCAGCGCAGCGATTTTGCCAAACTAATAGCACGCTGTTGTTGATTAAGGCTTTCAAACTCAAATAACTCTACCTGAATGCTTGTATCTTTATCACTCGCCGTAAACAAATCCTCAGCTAATACAGGGAAGTTGACGACAATAGCAGCGCTAAGTATGAGCACTATGTTGAGTAGGAACTTCATCATCCATTTGTACCTTTAAAATAGTGAGCGAGTTCTTTACGCCAAACCGATTCATTAATCACACCTAGCAACTTCTTCACTATTTGGCCTTCAGCATCGACTAAATACGTCTCAGGAGTACCGATTACGCCCAGCTCTAAAGCCAACTTCCCTTGAGGATCACTGATCACAGTTGAGTATGGGTTGCCATCGTTGGACAATACATTGAGCGCAGCACCGGGGTTATCTCGATAATTGAGACCAACAATTGGAATGTCTTTCTTCTTCAGTTCGAGTAAAAAAGCATGCTCGGTTTTACATATTCCACACCATGAAGCCCATACATTGACCAGTTGATAAGGGTGTTGAGTAATATCAGCGAGCGTAAGCTTAGCCGTTTCAGAGCTTAATATTTCAGAACTTAATGCTTCAGAATCGAATGGTTCATTTGTAACGAGCTTTGCTGCCGTAAATTCAGGGAAAGCCCTTTTTTGCTCTGAAACGCTGGTCGTTTGTTGCTTACTGTCGAGCGCATATGAAAATGCAACGACCAAAGCAACAGCCACTGAAAATAGAGCAATGAGTTTATTACGAACGCTGGTATGCATACTGTGCAGCCTTAACGGTTTTCTTTTTACGATTGGTCAGTGAAAGCACAGCACCTAGAATTGAGAACAGCCCACCGAACCATATCCAACGAGCATACGCTTTGTATTGAACTCGAAGGGCGTAAGCGGTAGCGTCAACTTTCTCACCCACGGTGATATACACATCGCCATGCCAGAACCATTTCATTGCGGGCTCGCTCATGTTCATCACTCGAACTTGATAATGTCTTCTTTCAGGTGTAATGGAAAAACTTTGCTCACCAGTTTCTAGCTTAAGTATCGCCTTCTCTGCGGTAAAGTTTGAGGCGACATAAAGCTCTGTATCTTCATGAGCAAGCGTCCAATCCATGAACTCTACTTGTGCTCCTGGGCTCAGTTTATAGCTGCGCTCAAACGAGTGGTAGCTATTCATTGCCGCACCTACCGCTAATATCGCGACACCAACATGGGCAAATGTCATCACCCAGACTTTTCGTTGGAACTTGGAACTGCGCGTTACCGCTAAGCCATAAACATGAGTGAGTAAAACCCAAAATGCGAGTGACCATGTCATCAGAACCATCACTTGTCGTTGGACTTGTTCCACTTGCCATGAATAACAAATGTACCCAAGCACAAATGACACCACAGCTAACGAGGCAATAACGTCTTTGGTTGCTTGGGGTTTAATGCTAAGCAATGGAGCTAAGCCAACCACGCTAAGTGCGAGCAAAGCCAAAGGCGCAATCAACAGATTAAAGTATGGCGCACCGACCGATATGTTACCCAGCCCAAGCAGCTCAAAGACCATTGGATAAAATGTACCAAACACCACAACAGCGGTCGCTAATACAAAAATGAGCACCGCGACCAGACTTAAAAAACTCTTACTGGCGAAGCTAGTAATCGGGTTAGATTCAAAAGACTCCCCTCTGATGATAAGAAGAGAGAAAGAGCTCACTAGCACCAACATCAATATAAGTAGTAGTGCGATACCTTTGGTCGGGTCGACAGCAAAAGCGTGCACCGACGTAAGTACGCCAGAACGAACAATAAAGGTGCCTAAGATACTCAAACAAAATGTAATGAAAGCAAGGCTTAAAGACCACTTCAAAAGCTGTTGTTTGCCCTTGGCAACACCTAAACAATGCAGCAAGGCTGTCGAAGTGAGCCACGGCAACAAGCTGGCATTTTCAACAGGATCCCAGAACCACCAGCCGCCCCAGCCTAATTCGTAATACGCCCACCAAGAGCCAAGAATGATCCCTGCGGTTAAAAAGATCCAAGCGACTAGACACCAACTGCGACAATGGGCAACCCAATCAAACTCAATAGGATCAACCAGCAAAGCGGCAACGGCAAATGCCAGCACCACAGAAAAACCAACATAGCCAAGGTAAAGTAATGGAGGGTGAAAGATCAGGCCGACATCTTGCAACATTGGGTTAAGGTCACGCCCTTCTAGCGGCAAGATCGAATTCATTTCAAATGGGTTTGATGCGAATAAGGTGAACCAAGCAAATATCGCGAGCAGTAGATTCATTACCCACAACACGCGGCTTTGGTATTCATTCGAATAGTGTTTTTGTAAGGCAATCACGCCAGACCAGACGCTGATCGTCAGTACCCAAAATAACAAGGAACCTTCATGGCCTGCCCATACGGCTGCTAGCTTAAAAAATGAGGGTAATTGAGTATTTGAATGTTCAGCGACATAGAGAATAGAGAAGTCATCACTGACAAAAGCATAACCAAGCAATGCGACAGAAGTGAGAGAAAACAATGCACTTGAAAGAGAGAAACTGCGGATTAAACTTATATTTTGCGTCCGTTTGTTTAGCATTTGATAAAACGAATGCACACCAATAATGCTACTGAGTACAGCAACCAACACTAAACTAAACAGCCCCAAAGAACCGACCATATCACCTCAATAAGGCTCCGCTAGAGCAGAGCCGATCTGAACACGCATCTCATGTTTACTAAAAGCATGTTCATTAATAAGCAGATGTCTAGTATCCAACATCTGCTCACTAATAAACTTGCGCGAAATTAAGCTATCGTTAACTGCCCTGCATAAAGGACAAAAGTCCGCAGCATTAATACGCCCATTAGGCTTAGCGAAGTCACGGAGAAAATATACACCGAGCTATGGCGGATTGAGGTTGGTGTGACGGCATTCAACAACAACGGTAAAACCATACCAACACCGATGACGCCATACCAGAACCAACTCGCCCAGAAACCACTGCCAATTGCGTTCCATACTGCTTGTTCACTTTGACCACCAGCGAAGATCAGCCCAGTAAAGAAAGTGATAAGAACAAACAACTCAAACATCACTACCGGGCGTTCAAATCCGTGGATCCATGAAATACTCGGGCTATGAGGTGATTCTTTAAAGACCAACACACCGAATAAAATACACGCCGCCGCACCCGAAGATAAACTCGAGAACAAGAATAAAATCGGCAGTACTGGGTTATTCAATAGTGGGAAGGTATTTAAAGCTGACAGCAAGAATCCGGTATAAGCGGCAAGCATCAAAGCAAGAACAGCTAGGAATATTTCCAGAGCATTCTCAAACACTTCTAATTTGCCAATCCAGTTCCCGACAAAGTCGAGTCGTCCTTTTAACCATGTTTGGTCATTCAAGAACACGACAATTTGATCTCTAAATATAATGCCGATCCAAAGGAACAAGATCACCATATACACTTGGAATAAGATCACACCCATCGACATCACAGACGTTGGATTATAGAAGATCATGATCTTCCAAAATGACAACGGTTTTGTCAGGTGGAAAACCAAGATCAGCAAGCCTGAGATGATCCCAAATGGCGCAAGAAAAGCTGTCGCCTTTAACACACCATTATGAGCAGGATCGCCTTCAATAACCTTGCGCTTAAGATAAATGGAGATCATTACGGCACCCGCCGACATCCCCGCGAGGAATAAATAGATTGCTATAATCCAGTCCCATACCACGGTACCAGACTGAAAAGCTGCGTCCCATGCACTCATAATCAAATCTCCCCTTTTTGGTGTGGCACTTTATAGAGTTTTGGTTGAGTGCCTAGATAGGCTTTATCTCTGTAAACCACCTCGGATTGAAGTACTTGGTTTATCTCACTCTTAGGGTCATTTAAATCGCCGAATGTCAGCGCTTTAGTTGGGCAAGATTCGACACAAGCAGGCAACTTTCCTTGTGCTAGATTAGTATCACGACAGAAGTTACATTTATCGGCTGACTTGTTCTCTGGATGGAAAAAGCGCACTTGATATGGACACGCTAATAAACAGTAACCACAACCGACACACTTCTCTTTGTGGACATCAACAATGCCCGTTTTTTCATCTTTGTAGGCAGCACCTGTTGGGCAAACCATCACACACGGCGCGTTATCACAATGTTGGCAAGAGTTACGAGTAAAACGGTAATCAACATTTGGATATTCGCCTTGGGGTTCACTCTTAATAATTTCTAAGCGCGACACGCCTTCAGGTACTTTATTCACTTCACGACATGCTTCTGTACAAGCAGTACAACCAATACACGCGGTTTCGTCATGAATCATTCCATAACGTTTAGCACCATCTTCTTGAACATTGGCCAACGTTTTACGACTTGTCACCGCCGCAGTTCCCGCTACACCCGTGGTAAAAATAACGGCACCAGCGCCTGCTAAAAAGTTTCTTCTTGAGCAGCTCATAGATTACTCCCCTTCTTTCTTCTGGTTGAAGTCTGAATGGCAATCCACACACAGCTTAATGGTTTGCTTTTTATCTAAGCCCAACACCTTTGCTTCAGTCGCATGAACATCATGGCAGTTTGAACACGTTAAGTTTTGCGCGTGAACATCGTGGGTCCAGCTAGCTTCACGCAGATCATCAGGTTTGTGACAATCGATACATTGGCTATTGGCATCTAAAATTAAGCTAGGATCGAGGAAAACCTTTTCGGTTCCTGGTTGTGATTGAGCCGCGCGATACTTCACCACTTCAGGTGCACCTTCACGGTGATCGGGGCTAATTGAACTATGACAATCGGTACAATTTACTTCACGGCCAAGTAAAGCGTGTGCACTTTCACCATGTGAACCCAATACCGTTTCTTTTGAATCTTTATGGCATTGAACACACTTGTAGTCTTTGTCGCGGATTAATTCGACTTCATGTCTTGTTGATTCTCCTACTGGCGTAACAGCAGGCTCAGCAACAGCATGAATGGAATAACCATAGAGGCAGAATGCTAGAAGGGATTTAAGCATTATGACTATGGCCAATTTAATATTGCCCATTTTATCCTTTCCTTATACCGGTATTATTTAACTCTCAACTAAATAATATTCCGGTTAAACAAAAGTACCCTTAAACGATATTATTACCGCTTAAATGATATCAATTCTTATTTTGGATAAGCCACAACGCTTTCTATAATCAGAATATACCTCTAATTAGGTAATGCGAAATTTCGATAGGTTAATCTGTGAACGCTAT
Source organism: Vibrio atlanticus (assembly GCF_024347315.1). Classification (NCBI taxonomy): domain Bacteria; kingdom Pseudomonadati; phylum Pseudomonadota; class Gammaproteobacteria; order Vibrionales; family Vibrionaceae; genus Vibrio; species Vibrio atlanticus. Next base: position 2,169,814 of record NZ_AP025460.1, read on the forward strand.
CACCCTATTTATATCATGGTCAATTTAGGTAATCGGTTGTTATATATGATAATAATTCTCAGTTAAATTCTAATTAAACTAACCACCAATACCACTTTAGGGGTATATAAACTTCAACGTGATTGAAGTCACTACCGTTAATTGATCTAAGACAAGCTACATCCAACACGTAACAAAATGTGTTTGTTTATGAATTAATATAAACAGGAATTCTCCAGTTCTTAATTTGAATAGCAAACTCACAACGCTTGGTATAAGAATCAGTATATTGGAGATATCACTGTGAAAAAGCATTGGATACGTAATTCGGTCACAGCACTATTAATGGTTAGCGCATCACTAGCAAGCGCGACCAGTTTTGCTGCGTCTGAACAAAAAGAAATTGGCGACCCTCGTAACGACCAGTTCGAGCAAAACCACCCAGATCAATATCATTCATGGAGACAAACTTCAGAAAGCGAAGTTATTGAAGACGCACTAAAAGAAGATCCAAACATGGTCATCATGTGGGCTGGCTACGGCTTCGCAAAAGATTACAACAAAGCACGCGGCCACTTTTATGCCATTGACGATGTAAGACAAACACTTCGTACTGGCGGCCCAACGGACGAAAGCTCTGGCCCAATGCCAATGGCATGTTGGAGTTGTAAGAGCCCAGATGTCGCCCGTGTTATCGAAGAGCGTGGTGAAGATGGTTACTTTGAAGGTAAATGGGCGCGTCTTGGCAACGAGATCATAAACCCTATTGGCTGTTCAGACTGTCACGACACCCAAAGCGAAGGCTTTAAGAATGGTGAGCCAGCACTGAAGGTGACTCGTCCTTATGTTGAACGTGCATTTGAAACGATTGGTAAAAAGTTTGATGAACAAAGCCGCTTAGACCAACAAGCTTCTGTTTGTGCTCAGTGCCACGTGGAATACTACTTCACAGGGCCAACCAAAGGTGTGAAATTCCCTTGGGACCAAGGTACAACCGTTGGCGACATGGAACGTTACTATGATGCAATCAACTTTAAAGATTGGACGCATAAAGTATCGAAAGCACCCATGCTGAAAGCACAGCACCCAGGTTTCGAAACATGGCGCGAAGGCATCCACGGTAAGAACAAAGTCGTTTGTGCTGACTGTCATATGCCGAAAGTGACCAAAGAAGATGGCACCGTTTATACCGACCATAAAGTGGGTAACCCATTCGACCGCTTCGAAGATACGTGTGCAAACTGTCACACTCAATCGAAAGAAACCATGCGTAACATCGTTTCAAGCCGTAAAGCGCAAGTACTGAACATGAAGCTGACAGCAGAGAAACAAATCGTTGCTGCTCACTTTGAGGCAGGCGCAGCATGGGAAGCGGGGGCGACAGAGCAAGAGATGGAACCTATCTTACTCGATATCCGTCACGCTCAATGGCGTTGGGACTACGCTATCGCGTCTCACGGTATTCACATGCACGCACCTGAAATCGCTCTAGAAGTGCTAGGTACTGCCGTTGACCGCGCAGCGGATGCTCGTACTAAGATTGTTCGTCTACTGGCGAAGAAAGGCATCACCGATCCAATCGAGATTCCAGATATCTCGACAAAAGAAGCAGCTCAAAAAGCCCTTGGAATGGACATGGATAAGATGAACGCTGAGAAACAACACTTCTTAGACACGGTTGTTCCTAAATGGGAAGAGCAAGCTGAAAAGCGTGAAGCCAACTACGAATACTAGTTTCTTCAATTAGACCATTAAGTAAAAACCAGTCACACTATTGTTGTGTGGCTGGTTTTTTTAGGTTTTGGGGGAATACACATCAATATCAAACCCCCGATCCACTCGCCAATTCGAGGAATAAACAATGAAAATCTTACTTTCGCTTTCGGCATTATGTATTGCACTACTCAGTTCAAGCGTTCACGCCTCTGAGCGTGCTGAGACTGGGTGGGAATTAATAGAGAAAGGCGCATTAGTGGTTGATGTCAGAACACCTGCAGAGTTCGAACAAGGGCATCTAGACAACGCCATCAACTACCCTCTTTCTGAAGTGGCTACTCACTTTGCTAAGATAGATAAAGACCAACCCATCGTGTTGTACTGCCGCAGTGGCAATCGTTCAGGGCAAGCTTATCAATTCTTGCGCGCTCAAGGGTTTACTCGAATCCACAATGCTGGTGGCTTAATCGAAATGCAGGAAAACCAATAGTCTTCGAAATGAGATCTTAAGTAAGGTCGCCTCTTTAGCAATTAGCCAAGCTTAACGGATCATCTGTTTGGCTTGGTTGATCGAATGAATAATAGAGACACGATCAATGCCCTTTTGATTGGAATCTAAGATTTGAGTCCACGCATCGATCGCTTGTTGATAGCGCATGCTGATGAAGTGATCGGTCGCAATCAACATCAATGCCGTACGATCATTGGGATCAAGCTGCATTGAGTGCTCCAACAGCGCATTAACATCATCACTCATCGCTTGAGAGCTCAGATAATAAAGTGCGGTTGCTTTGGCAGCATAGAGGCCAGAAGGCGCTTGAGGATCTAAGCGAATCGCATAATCGTAGCAAGTGAATGCCGCATCAAACTCCCCTCTCTGCATGTACACACCACCAAGCTTAAACCACAAGTCGGATTGATTCGGGTCTTGTTTGAGGCTTTGTTGAAGCTCATCTTCGAAATCTGTTGCCGTGTAGTTATTGCTATCATCCAAAGGAAGTTGAGGTAACTCTTGTTTCAGTTGAGACCAAACCAGCACGCTCAAAGCCACCGCAGTAAGAGAAATCACCACATTGCCTTTTAGATGGCTGCCATTATTGCTCGCGGCAATAACGACCACAATCAAAAACAGACTCATTAGTACCAACGCAACCAACAACCAGATATCCATTCCGCATCCCTTTTATTTAGATCTGCCCCTACTCTATCGTTTTCGCCCTGCCTCGTTATTGATCAAAGTTTAGCGTTCGAGATTTAGTGCTCAAACTTTCGCATAAAAGCGACGGGTTAAGGTTGGTGTTCAGACCTAAACCATAAGCCATAAGCCATAAGCCATAAGCCATAAGCCATAAGCCATAAGCCATAAGCCATAAACCATAAGCCACATGAGAAGAGAAGTGAAGTGGAATGACAGGCAATAAAAAACCGAGCACTTAGGCTCGGTTTTTTCATTGGTAAGCTTAATTACTTAACGTAATCGAGATTACTCAGTGTCTTGCTCGCTATCACTTTCAGAGTCAGAAGCATCAGATGCTTGCTCTTCACTTGATTCAGAAACATCAGCCGTTTCAGCGTTTACTGCGTCAGCATTTGCTTCTTCAGTTTCTTCGCCTTCAACAATCTCCGCTTCTTCTACTTCGTCGATACGTTGTAGACCTACAACATTCTCGTCTTCAGCAGTACGAATCAGTGTTACACCTTGAGTGTTACGACCAACTTGGCTTACTTCCGCTACGCGAGTACGTACAAGTGTACCTGCGTCGGTGATCATCATCATTTCATCGCCTTCTTCAACCTGAACAGCACCAACTACTGGGCCATTACGATCAGAGACTTTGATAGATACTACACCTTGCGTTGCACGGCCTTTCGTTGGGTATTCAGCCAGCTCAGTACGCTTACCGTAACCGTTTTCAGTCACAGTCAATACATCACCTTCAACTCGTGTTCTAAATGCTGGAGTAAGTAAAGCATTAGTGCCACTAAAGTTACTCACTTTATTCGGTTGTGGTACAGATGCTACAGGAACAATCAGTGAAACCACTTGGTCGTCACCCGCTAGCTTCATACCACGTACACCAGAGGCAGTACGACCCATTGGACGTACTTTGTCCTCGTTAAAGCGAACAACTTTGCCCGACTTCGAGAACAGCATGATGTCGCTATTACCGTCAGTAATATCAACGCCAATCAGTGAATCATCGTCACGTAGGTTAACTGCGATTAGGCCGTTAGCACGTACGTTTGCGAATTGATCCAGTGATGTCTTCTTAACGGTACCGTCGCCTGTTGCCATGAAGATGAATTTCTCGTTAGAGAACTCAGAAACAGGCAGGATAGCCGTAATACGCTCACCCTCTTCTAGAGGAAGAATGTTAACGATAGGCTTACCACGAGCGGTGCGGCTTGCTTGAGGCAGTTGGTAAACTTTCAGGCGGTACGTTTTACCACGAGTAGAGAAACATAAGATGTTATCGTGAGTATTAGCAACAAGCAGACGCTCAATGTAATCCTCATCTTTCATCTTAGTTGCACTCTTACCTTTACCACCACGACGCTGAGCTTCGTAGTCGCTTAGGATTTGGTACTTAACGTAACCTGCGTTAGAAAGCGTTACTACAACGTCTTCTTGAGCGATTAGCTCTTCCATGTCGATGTCATGAACCGCTGCTGTGATTTCTGTACGACGTTCGTCGCCATAGATATCACGTACCGCTTCAAGTTCTTCACGGATCACTTCCATCAAACGCTCAGTGCTTGCAAGGATATGCATTAGCTCAGCGATCTCTTCTAGAAGTGCTTTGTATTCGTCTAGAATCTTCTCGTGCTCAAGGCCAGTTAGGCGGTGAAGACGAAGTTCTAGAATAGCTTGCGCTTGAGTTTCCGTTAGGAAGTATTGACCATCACGGATACCGTATTGGTCTTCAAGCCAATCTGGACGAGCTGCATCAGTACCAGCACGTTCAAGCATTGATGCAACATTACCAAGATCCCAACCACGAGATACTAGACCAACTTTAGCTTCTGCTGGTGTTGGTGCGTTCTTGATCAGTTCAATGATTTCATCAATGTTTGCAAGCGCTAAAGATAGAGCTTCCAAGATATGTGCACGGTCGCGCGCTTTCTTCAATTCGAAGATAGTACGACGTGTCACAACTTCACGACGGTGATCAACAAAACACTTCAACATATCTTTAATGTTGAAAAGTTGTGGTTGGCCGTTGTTCAGAGCAACCATGTTGATGCCGAAAGTTGTTTGCAGTTGAGTTTGTGAGTAAAGGTTGTTTAGTACAACTTCACCGACAGCATCACGCTTACATTCAATAACAATACGCATACCATCTTTATCAGATTCGTCACGCAGTGCACTGATGCCTTCAACTTTCTTGTCTTTTACAAGTTCTGCAATCTTCTCGATCAGACGAGCTTTGTTCACTTGATACGGAATTTCAGTAACGATAATAGTTTCTTTACCGTTCTTTTCCGTTTCAATTTCAGCTCTCGAGCGCATGTAGACTTTGCCTCGGCCAGTCTTATATGCATCGACAATGCCCTTACGGCCACTGATTAATGCTGCTGTCGGGAAGTCTGGACCCGGGATGTAGTCCATTAGCTCATCAATAGTGATGTCTTCATTATTGATAAATGCTAAACAGCCATCAACAACTTCGCCAAGGTTATGCGGCGGGATGTTGGTAGCCATACCTACTGCGATACCAGAAGCACCGTTAACCAATAGGTTTGGTATTTTTGTTGGTAAAACTGCTGGTATTTGCTCGGTTCCATCATAGTTAGGAACGAAGTCAACCGTATCTTTATCAAGATCCGTTAATAGCTCACCAGCTATTTTTGACATACGAACTTCGGTATAACGCATTGCCGCAGCTGAATCGCCGTCAACCGAACCAAAGTTACCTTGGCCATCGACTAACATATAGCGTAGTGAAAACGGCTGAGCCATACGAACAATTGACTCGTATACCGCACTATCACCGTGTGGGTGATATTTACCGATTACATCGCCTACTACACGAGCAGACTTTTTATATGCTTTGTTCCAATCATTACCTAATACATTCATCGCGAACAAAACGCGGCGGTGTACTGGTTTTAGGCCATCACGCACATCTGGAAGGGCACGACCAACGATGACGGACATCGCGTAGTCTAGGTATGAACCTCTAAGCTCATCTTCAATATTTACGGGCGTGATCTCTTTCGCTAGATCGCTCATAGAGCCATTTTCCCTCTATAGTCAGATCGTATTTTTGAATACGTATAAGACCGAAAAATATAACACAAATTTACCTACGGAGGCATCACTTTCCCTCTCCTTTTACCATCTTGTGACCCTTGTAGCCAATCTATTGATGAGAAATTGCACCTCAGCGTCATATCTTGCTGAAACATGGTCACTTTACACTCAATAAACTAGCAAAATTGTAGATCTTCTGGTCAGCAGGAAAAGGCAAGTTATAATGCCTGCAATTTCATGGATGCATTATTTAACTTGGAAATGCCGATTATGACTAAATCACAAAACGTAGACCCAGCAGAAATCAAAAAATTCGAAGACATGGCGTCGCGCTGGTGGGATCTAGAAGGCGAGTTTAAGCCACTACATCAAATCAACCCACTGCGCCTAAATTACGTTCTAGAGAAAACCGAAGGCCTATTTGGCAAGAAAGTTCTCGATGTTGGCTGCGGTGGCGGTATTTTGGCTGAGAGCATGGCCGTTGAAGGTGCGCTAGTCACTGGTTTAGATATGGGTAAAGAACCGCTAGAAGTCGCTCGTCTGCATGCATTAGAAACCGGCACCAAGCTTGATTACATTCAAAGCACCATTGAAGATCATGCTGAGCAAAACCCACAAACTTACGATGTGGTGACCTGCATGGAAATGCTAGAGCACGTACCAGACCCACAGTCGGTTATCTCGGCTTGTTCAAAGTTAGTTAAACCGGGCGGCCATGTGTTCTTCTCGACATTGAACCGTAACTTTAAGTCTTACCTATTCGCTATAGTAGGTGCAGAAAAGCTACTTAAGATTGTCCCAGAAGGTACTCACGACCACGAAAAGTTCATTCGCCCAGCGGAACTTATCAAGATGATAGACAACACTCCGCTGCAAGAATTGGGGATTACAGGGCTACACTACAACCCGTTAACGGACACTTATCGTTTGGGCACAAATGTAGATGTTAACTACATAGTCCACACGCAAAATCTCACCCAATAACTATTAATATCCCCAGCTTAAAATCTTTTAGAAAAAGACGATTGAAAAGAGTTGTAATTAACATAACTTTACGACTTTTTTCAGTCTAAATTTCGTGCGCTCGCTTCCATTTTGACCACCTAGATTTAATTTTAATCATCCAAAATCCATTGCCCATTTTGCTCAAAGATCAAGGGATTTTTTTTTATGTGTGCGCAAAAATAAAGCAACCTTAAAAGGCTATTTTTATACAATCAAGTCACATCGAACCTCGTCAGTTAGTGGTCACTTACAGTTTTTTTTCAATCCACCACTTATCCACAAGCACTCCCATTTCTTTACCTTGAAAAATATAAGCTGTAGCACTATCTTGTAACCCAACAAACAAATGACCCCTATATGTTGTGTTTGAACTACAATGTATGGGTAGACCAAGATCACAAAGCCGAAACGTAATTTACAAAAATTACACAGAAATACACAAAAACACGGCTTTGTTCAGTTTTGTTAGGGAAATTAAGCAGAATGAACCAACAACTTACTGTTACCAAACGTAACGGGCGCAAAGAAACAATCGATTTAGAGAAAATCCATCGAGTGATCACTTGGGCAGCTGAAGGCTTGCACAATGTTTCTGTATCACAAGTAGAATTGAAAGCTCACATTCAGTTTTACGATGGCATCACCACTACTGATATTCATGAAACTATCATCAAGTCAGCAGCGGATTTAATCTCTGAAGAGACTCCTGATTACCAATATCTAGCAGCACGTCTGTCTGTATTCCACCTACGTAAAAAAGCGTACGGCGAATACGAGCCGCCTGCACTGTATGACCACGTTGCAAAACTGGTTGATATGGGTAAATACGATAGCCACCTTATGGAAGACTACACGAAAGCTGAATTCGAAGAGCTTGACGAGTACATCGACCACAAACGTGACTTAGACTTCTCTTACGCAGCGGTTAAGCAGCTCGAAGGTAAATACTTCGTGCAAAACCGTGTAACGAAAGAAATCTACGAGAGTGCTCAGTTCCTTTACATTTTAGTTGCTGCGTGTCTATTCGCTAAATACCCGAAATCGACTCGTCTTGACTACATCAAACGTTTTTACGACGCATCGTCTACGTTTAAGATTTCTCTACCTACACCGATCATGTCTGGTGTACGTACGCCTACTCGTCAATTCAGTTCTTGTGTACTGATCGAGTGTGGTGACAGCCTTGATTCAATCAACGCAACAGCAAGCTCAATTGTTCGTTACGTATCTCAACGTGCTGGTATTGGTATCAACGCAGGTCGTATCCGTGCGCTTGGTTCTGAAATCCGTAATGGTGAAGCGTTCCACACGGGCTGTATCCCTTTCTACAAATACTTCCAGACAGCAGTAAAATGTTGTTCTCAAGGTGGTGTTCGTGGCGGTGCAGCAACAGTGTTCTACCCACTATGGCACGGTGAAGTTCAGTCTCTATTAGTACTGAAAAACAACCGCGGCGTTGAAGAGAACCGTGTTCGTCACATGGATTACGGCGTACAACTGAACAAGCTTATGTACTCTCGCCTAGTTCAAGGTGGCAACATCAGCCTGTTCTCCCCTTCAGATGTACCTGGACTTTACGACGCGTTCTTCGAAAACCAAGAACGTTTTGAAGCGCTTTACGTTAAGTACGAAAACGATCCTTCAGTGAAGCGTGAAACTGTGAAAGCGGTTGAACTGTTCTCTCTACTAATGCAGGAACGTGCTTCTACTGGTCGTATCTACATTCAGAACGTTGACCACTGTAATACACACAGCCCATTTGATTCTGAAGTAGCACCTGTTCGCCAATCGAACCTATGTCTAGAAATCGCGCTACCAACTAAGCCGCTTTCTAACGTAGAAGATGACGAAGGTGAGATTGCACTATGTACGCTGTCTGCGTTCAACCTAGGCGCAATCAACGAGCTTGACGACTTAGCAGAACTTTCTGAATTGGTTGTTCGTGCTCTAGATGCACTACTTGATTACCAAGACTACCCGCTTCCAGCAGCACGTAAGTCGACAATGAACCGTCGTACTCTAGGTGTGGGTGTCATCAACTACGCATACTACCTAGCGAAGAATGGTGTTAAGTACTCAGATGGCAGCGCAAATGGCCTGACTCACCGTACTTTTGAAGCAATTCAATACCACTTGCTAAAAGCGTCCGTTGAACTAGCGAAAGAGCAAGGCCGTTGCCCATCTTTCCACGAAACCAACTACGCGAAAGGCCTACTGCCAATCGATACTTACAAGAAAGATATCGACTTAGTATGTGAAGAGCCACTGCATTATGATTGGGACACGCTACGTGAAGAGATCATGGAGCACGGCCTACGTAACTCTACGCTGACTGCACTTATGCCTTCTGAGACTTCGTCTCAAATCTCGAACGCGACTAACGGTATCGAACCACCACGTGGTTACGTATCAGTGAAAGCATCGAAAGATGGCATCCTGAAGCAAGTAGTTCCTGACTTCCTAAATCTTAAAGAGAACTACGAGCTACTTTGGAATATTGGTAATAACGATGGTTACTTGCACTTAGTGGGTATCATGCAAAAATTCGTTGACCAAGCTATCTCTGCAAACACTAACTATGATCCAAGTGTTTACGACAGCGGTAAGGTACCAATGAAGCAGCTGCTTAAAGACTTGCTAACAGCTTACAAGTACGGTGTTAAGACGCTTTACTACCATAACACGCGTGATGGTGCTAAAGACGACCAAGGCGATGCAGTTCAAGTGCCGGAAGAAGATTGTGAAGGCGGCGGTTGTAAGATCTAAACCGCAATAAACATTAAGACCCCAGAGAAGAGTTATCTTCTCTGGGTTTAAAGCATTAACAGGGTCCGTTTTATTACGGGTCTTTAAAGGATTTGAGGCATTTATGGCTTACAGTACTTTTTCTCAGCAAAAAAATGACCAACTAAAAGAACCAATGTTCTTGGGTCAGTCGGTAAACGTTGCACGTTACGACCAACAAAAATTCGAAATCTTCGAAAAACTTATCGAGAAGCAGCTTTCGTTCTTCTGGCGTCCAGAAGAAGTAGACGTGTCTAGCGACCGTATCGACTACAACAAGCTTCCTGAGCATGAAAAGCACATCTTCATCTCTAACTTGAAGTATCAAACACTTCTAGATTCGATCCAAGGCCGCAGCCCTAACGTTGCCCTACTTCCATTGGTATCTCTACCAGAAGTAGAAACTTGGATTGAGACATGGTCATTCTCTGAAACGATTCACTCTCGTTCTTACACGCACATCATCCGTAACATCGTAAATGATCCAGGCGTAGTATTCGACGACATCGTTGAAAACGAAGAGATCCTGAAGCGTGCGAAAGACATCGCATTTTACTACGACGATTTGATCAAGCTGACGGCTGACTACCACCGCTACGGTGAAGGCAACCACAACATCAACGGCGAAGACGTTAAGATTTCACTTCACGACCTGAAGAAGAAGCTTTACGTATGTCTAATGTCTGTAAACGCACTGGAAGCGATTCGTTTCTACGTGAGTTTTGCATGTTCATTTGCATTCGCTGAGCGTGAGCTAATGGAAGGTAACGCGAAGATCATCAAGCTCATCGCTCGTGATGAAGCACTTCACCTTACTGGTACACAGCACATGATCAACTTGCTACGTAACGGCCAAGATGACTTCGCATTCATGCAGATTGCTGAAGAGTGTAAGCAGGAGTGTTTCGACCTGTTTAAAGAAGCGGCTGAGCAAGAGAAAGAGTGGGCAGAATACCTATTCAAAGATGGCTCTATGATTGGTCTAAACAAAGACATTCTTTGCCAATACGTTGAGTACATTACTAACATCCGTATGCAGGCTGTTGGTCTAGGTACCGCTTACCCAGAAGCAACGTCGAACCCAATTCCATGGATCAACGCTTGGTTGTCTTCAGATAACGTTCAAGTTGCTCCACAAGAAGCTGAAATCAGTTCTTACCTAGTTGGCCAAATCGACAACGAAGTAAAAGCTGACGACTTTGAAGGATTTGAGCTGTAATGCCAACAATCAAAATCAACAAGCTGACTTCTATTGAATCTAACCCTTCAAATACTCTATTGGAAACAATGGAACAAGCAGGGTTAGAGCCAGAATACAACTGCCGAGATGGGCACTGTGGCGCTTGTCGGTGCACGTTGGATTCAGGTGAAGTCGAGTACGTTGGTTTTGCTATGGCTTACACACAAGGCGATGAAATTTTGCCTTGTATCTGTAAAGCAAAAACAGAACTATCGCTGAGTAACGTTATTCACAGAAATAAGCAAAAAAGTGCTTAGATGCTTGTACTTAGATCTTATACTTAGCTACTTAGCTACTTAGCGCGATTAGTACAATGTTGAATCGTTAACAGAAAGCTTAAAAATTTAAGGGCCCGATAATCTTCATTATCAGGCCCTTTTTGTATTTCATGCTGGCTCAATCAGACAACTCGCTGATAGCACCGAATTAGTTTTATAGTACAGGGCTGGTTTTAAGCGCCAAGTTGGTTTATAGCTCCGATTTAGGGATGAACAGCTCTTTAACTCGCTTAAGTGAAGCGAATTGACCAAACATCGGTTTGTTGTCTAAGTGTCTTCTCAGCATATCGGCGGCAACAGTTTTAATCACGTTACGCTGGTCTTCGCGTGAGTACTGACGATAAAACTCAAGCACCTGTCCCCACTCTCCGGCTTCAGTCGATAATGCGACGCTGAAAGTATTGCCTTCTAACTTACCAGTAACCAAAGCCAGTTCTGTACCGCACTTCTCTCTTGTAGCGCCAGCCAGTGCAAAGGTTGCGGCTAATGGATCACTCTTTTCAAGTTCGCTCTCTTTTGGCTCAGCCATGACCCATGAATGCCCAAAGCAGTCTTCAACCTGCTCATTCAATTGCAGCCACGCTGATAGGGCGCCTTTGGTCGACACTTCAGAGACAGATAATGTCTTCTTTCTTTCCGCCATGATGTGTCCAATATGGTCAATCATTGGCTCATCAACGCTCACGACATTACTCTCTAGGAGCTTGTAAACCATTTGCAGAAGTTTAACGCGAGTTTCTAAGTCTGCCTTAGGACCAAACAGTTTGACCTCAATAAAAGGCAGATAAGAGCGGTAGCCAAGTTCATAGCCTGCTGGAAGCTTAAGCTGGTCTAACACATCCGATATGCCCGATTCAGACAAACCAAACGTAAACAATCGACTGCATTCAGAGGCAACCACTTGAGGGTAGGTACGCGACAAGTCAGGAAGAATCTCAAACGTAACCATACGTTTGAATTCACTCGGTACACCAGGGGTGAAATAGAAAGTCGCATCGTTGATTTTCAGCTTGAAGCCGCAAGCCGTACCCACAGGATTATCAACAATCTCTGAACTCGCGGGTAATAAAGCTTGCTTAAGGTTACTGTCAGGCATCGGCATACCACGTCCAGAGAACATCTCTTCCATACGAGTCAGCCACTCAGGGAACATGACAAGCTTTTGATCTGAGGCCGCAGCCGCAGCGGCCGCACTCATATCATCAGTTGTCGGCCCCAAACCACCATTGACGATAACCACATCATAGTTGAAGCTCAGCATCAGCAGTTCTTCGATCAGAGCGTTCATTTGGTCGCCCACAGTTGAACGCTTTGCCAAAGCAAAGCCGTGCTGATAAAACTCAGCAGACATCCAAGCTGCGTTTGTGTCGACAATGTCCCCATGAAGAACTTCTTCACCAGTGCTTAACATTGCGATTTTCGTCATATTTATATCCCTTGTGGCCATTAAAAGACACGGCATTATTTACAAACTAGTCTAAGGTTGAGTTTGAGTCATTCACCTTTTCACAAATATTACTAATGCTTAATCTAAGGTTTTCTTAGGAAAAGCAATAAATTATTAGTTCCCTAAACTAAGCATTTAATAGATAATTGTGACTCGGATCAATTATTAACTTCTCATGGAGACCCTTGTGGCCAAATCACCGTTACTAACGAAGGTTACTGCTGTATTTACAATGCTAATGTCAGTTAACTCGGTTGCAAGCCAATACGACTTCGACCAACCAATCAACCTTTCTTATTCGGATGAATGCGCTCAAGATTACTGTGTTAATGAAAGCTTGTACACCTATAAGCCTAGTAACAATTATGCGCTAAGCGAAACAAGCGACCAATATGATTTAACGATCGAAAAACAACCACTCTACCTTACCGTTAGCGATGGCAAAGATTGGGATTACCTCATGGGACAAACTTATACCATTCTTGGTTTAAGTGTCGCAACCGTTGGCCTAATGACACTTTTACCTGAAAGTATCACTAAGTGGGATGATGACCAACGTGATATCAGTGCACTAGGTAAAAAATGGAAAGATAACGTTTCTGAAGGCCCTGTATGGGACCGTGATGAGCACTTCCTAAACTACGTAATGCATCCGTATTTCGGTGGTGTTTACTACACCGCAGCTCGACATGCTGGTTATGACGAGTTTGAGTCTTTCTTATACTCTTGGACAATGTCGACATTTTTCTGGGAATACGGCGTAGAAGCGTTTGCTGAAGTACCGTCATGGCAAGATATCTTTATTACACCATTCTTTGGGGCTGTTGTCGGTGAAATGATGCTAGAAGCAGAGCAAGACATTGTTGCTTCAGGTGGCGAAGTGATGGGCTCTCAAACCATGGGTGATGTTTCGTTGTTCTTCCTCAACCCTGTTGGCCATATCCACTACTGGGTAAGTGATGCATGGGGTGGTGACGCAGAAGTTAATCTGAATACTAACCCTTGGTGGGATAACAAAGACGCAGCCCGATTCGCCTACGATGCAGGGGCAACATATGACTCTCAGTTTGTTGGTATGAACTTTAAAGTAACGTTTTAAACCGGCTTCCAGTCTCTGAACTCTAAGTTGTTGCATTTCAAATAAAAGCGACAACTCTTCTAAAAGCGGCTCTCTAGCCGCTTTTTTTGTGCCCTACTCTTCATTCTCTTTTTTTGCATCACAGCTTAGTTTCAAAAATTGACACAGGTCAAACATTGTTCGATGTAACCTTCTACACTGAAATTAAAGAACTTTATCACGTGATATCAAACATTTAATTAGCAACGAACAATTGAGACTTTGGGGGCTGATATGAACAGTACATTTATCGTAAACTTTATCGGACAAGCATCACCAGCAACAATCAAGCAACTTGCTGCGGTTACTCACGAAAACGACGGAAAATGGCTCATCAGTAAAGTTAACTTTATTGAAGATCAAGTTGCAGGCGTATTAAAGATTCAACTTCCTGCCATCAACGAATCAATTGTTAAGGATGCTTTCAGTGCCAATGCTGACTTGATCGTGCAGTTTGTTGATTCAGACCACACTCACAACGCACAAGACACAATACATCACTTACGACTCGACTCTAACGACAGAGCGGGTATCGTCAACGAAGTGACACATGTACTAGACAGACAAGGGATTAGCATTCTAGATATGGATTGCCACCGAGTATTTATCGCTGGTGGTGGCGGTGTTAGCTCAAGTCTATTTACTTCCAAGATCGCCGTGAAGTTGCCAATTGAAGTCTTGATTGATGATGTCGTGAATGAATTAGAAACGCTCAGCGAAGATACTCGAGTGATGATTGAGAGCTAACGGATAGCATTTCACTTCTATCGTTACTCTTTTCTCTGGTAACAGTTATCTAAAAACAAAAAGAGCAGCTCACCGGCTGCTCTTTTTATTGTTCTGAAGCTTATGACTCAGTTACTTAACTGACCACTGTGACAGAGAACGTTTAAAGTCTTCATAGCCAAACTCATTCAGCTTTTGAACGTCGCCATTGGCGCGCTCGCAGTAGATTGAAGGCATTTTAAGGCCGTTGAACCAGTTCAGTTTCACCATGGTGTAACCTGCACTGTCTAGCAGGTGCAGCTTTTGACCAATCTTAAGTGGCTCGTCAAAGCTAGCTTCGCAGAACTGATCGCCAGCAAGACATGAGCATGAACCAATCACATAGTCATGGCTACCGTTTTCAGAGGCTTCTAATACCGATGCTGGTTCATTATAGATAAGCGTATCAAGGCGATGTGCCTCGGTAGCTGAATCCACAATAGCGGTTTTCTTCACGTTCTCTACGATATCAACCACTGTCACAACCAAGTCAGTTGTTTTAGTGATGATGGCTTCACCCGGCTCAAGGTACATCTGCACGCCGTGCTTTTCAGAGAAGGCTTTTAGCGCAAGACCAAGCTTTTCAATGTCATAGCCCGGCCATGTGAAGAACACACCACCGCCCATGCTCACCCAGTCCAATTTATCTAAATGCTCACCAAACTGTTCTGAGATTGAATCAAGTAGGCCGATAAACGCATCAACGTCTTTGTTCTCGCAGTTCATGTGGAACATTACACCATTAATCTCATCGAAGATTTCTGGTTTGATGTGGTCAGCTTGCACACCCAAACGCGAGAATTGACGCGCAGGGTTTGCCAAGTCTTGCCCTGCGTAGCTTACGCCCGGATTCAGACGTAAACCCAGCGACGCTTTGCCTTCAACAATATGACGGTACGCTGCGAATTGGCTTTGCGAGTTGAAGATCATCTTGTCGCAGATATCGGCAACTTCTCTCACGTCATCTTCGCTGTAACCGACACTGTAAGCGTGCGTTTCACCACCAAAGGTTTCGTGACCAAGCTTCACTTCGTATGGACCAGAGCTTGTCGTGCCATCGAGGTAAGGTTTGATGATGTCAAACACACCCCATGTCGAGAAACACTTGAGTGCCAATACCAGCTTCACACCTGAAATCTCTTTCAGTTGCTTGGCTTTCTCTAGATTCGCAATCAACTTCTCTTCGTTGATCATGAAATAAGGCGTTTTTAGTTCGTTGTTTTGCATGTTAATACCTTGCGGCCCTCGAGTTCACGAGGGCACATGATAATCGAACAAAGCCGACGCTAATGCATCGGCTCGATATAAGTAAGTACATTGGAAATATTTAGTGTATTAGAGATTCCCTATTACACTCGTCCCTCACTTTAGGGAATGACAATGTTCTTAGTCATCTCATGGAAGAAGTAACCATCAGCTTCGTCATTCCCCCAGTAATTCAAAGCGAGGTAAGAACCTAACTATGTATTACTTCAATTTGTGAATCACAGGCAGTCCTTGTGTCGGCTCTAGCTCTTGAACGTGCCAATCTAGACCGATTTCAGGCATGGTTGCTAGGAACGGGTCTGGGTTTAGCTGTTCCATGTTAAACACGCCTTTATCAGCCCATTCGCCACGGAAGAACTGAAGTGCAGCCGTAATCGCTGGAACACCCGTAGTGTAAGAGATTGCTTGGTGTTCTACGTCTTCGTAAGCCACTTCGTGGTCTGCGTTATTGTAGATGAATACGCTGCGCTCTTTGCCGTCTTTCTTACCTTGAACCCAAGTACCGATACACGTTAAACCTGTGTAACCCGGAGCCAAAGATGTTGGATCTGGTAGCAGCGCTTTAAGAACATGTAGAGGCTGAACCACAGTACCATCGTGCAGTGTTAGCGGATCTGGGCTAAGAAGACCGATATCACGCATGCAGTTGAAGTAATTCAGGTATGCATCACCAAAGCCCATCCAAAATTCGATGCGCTTAGCTGGGATGAACTCTTTCATTGAACGAACTTCATCGTGCGCCATTGAGTAAACTTTGTGAGAACCACAGTTTGGGAATTCAAACTCAAGCATACGAGAGTGACAAGGTACTTGTTTCCACTCTTCATTTTCCCAGTAGAAAGAATCGCCTTGAATCTCAAGCATGTTGGTTTCTGGGTCAAAGTTTGTCGCAAACTTCTTACCGTGGTCGCCAGCATTCACGTCCATTACGTCAATTGAGTCAATCTCATCGAACAAGTGCTTAACCGCGTGCGCTGCAAATACTGAAACCACACCTGGATCAAAACCCGCACCAAGAATACCTGTGATGCCTGCTTCAGCAAACTTCTCACGGTAACCCCACTGCCAATCGTAAGCTTGTGGTACTTGTTGGCCTTCAGAACATAGGTCAACCGCTACCGATGTATCTAAGTAAGATACTTTTGCTTGGTAACACGCTTCCATGATCGCCATGTTTACCCAAGGAGGACCAGCGTTGATGACTAGATCTGGTTTCACTTCGTTAATCAGAGCAACAAGTGCATCAACATCGTCAGCGTTTACCGCGCGAGCTTCTAGTTTTTTAGTTGAATCTTTAAGGTTGTTTTTACCTTTAATCGATTCGATGATTTTTTCACACTTCGCGATTGTGCGCGAAGCGATTGTGATATCACCCAGTACTTCGTTATTTTGTGCTGCTTTATGTGCAACAACCCAACCCACGCCGCCTGCACCAATTTGTAGAATAGCCATAGTATTAATTACCCTTGTTGTTCTGCTAGCTCAATGGCTAGAGTTTGAATTTTGTTAATTAGAGATTTGAAATCTGACGTCTTTAGGCACGGATTCAAGATAGTGAATTTAAGCGCACTCTTACCATCCACGACCGTTTCACCAAGTACTGCAACGCCACGAGTCAGCGCCTCCAGTCTTAACGTTTGATTCAGTTTGTCTAAATCTAGCTCACCGTTTGCTGACTGCTTATTGTTCGGCTTAAATCGGAACAGCACTGTTGATAGTGAAGGCTCCGCGAGTAGCTCTAAGTCAACTTGGTTTTGAATCAGGTCTGCCACTTCTAGCGTTTGCTCAAGAAGGTGGTCATACATATCACCCAACAGCTTTGGACCAACATTTTGCATAGTCATGAAGACTTTCAATGCATCAAAACGCTTGGTCGTTGCGATAGACTTGTCGACTAAGTTCGGCAGCTCATCGTGTTCACGGTTTAGGTAATCTGCGTGATGCAGAAGGTACTTAAAGTTCGCCTTGTCTTTCAACAACACCGCACCGCAGCTGATTGTTTGATAGAAAAGCTTATGGAAGTCGACACTCACAGAGTCTGCTTTTTCGATACCTTGCAAACGAGCTTTGTGGCTACTTAAAATAAGTGCACCACCGTAAGCACTGTCAACATGGAACCAAAGGCCTTGTTGGTTGGCGATGTCAGCAATCGCGTCAAGATCATCAATAGCACCGTGATCGGTTGTGCCCGCCGTACCGACAACAGCAAAAGGAATCAACCCTTGAGCTTTAAGCGCTTTGACTTCTGCGTCTAGCAAATCTGGCTTTATGGTGCCATTGGCATTGGTATCAACACAGCACACTGCCGCTTCACCTAGCCCTAGTAGCGAGGCAGACTTTTGAACCGTGAAGTGAGATTTGTTTGAACACAAAATACGAAGCTTGCTCGCGTAATCTGGTAAGCCTAGCTTTTGGATTGAGTGACCATCATGTTTATCAGCAATCCAATCTCTCGCTAACAATAAGCCCATTAGGTTGCTTTGCGTGCCGCCACTGGTGAAAACACCGTCCGCTTGGTCGCCAAGTTGGTATTTGTCGCACATCCAATCCACCACACGCTGCTCAACATAAGTCGCAGCAGATGCTTGGTCCCATGAATCCATTGACTGATTCAGTGCCGCAATAATGGATTCCGCCGCTACCGATGCCATTAAAGGAGGAGTATGAAGGTGTGCAATACAGTCAGGGTGTTGCACGAAGATGGAGTTTGCAGCGACAAGGTCTGCAGTGCTATCTACAACATCAACCAAAGCGTGTTGGTTGTTGTCTAGGTCGACAGCTTTGATAGCTGCTTCTAACACTTTTGGATCTAAACCCGAATAAGGGGTTTCAACCTGTTCAAAAACGGCTTTCATCGCTTGAGTGGTTTGGTTCATCACGCTAGCAAATTCGTCGCTACCGCCTAAACCTGTCTGGATGAAATGCTTATTCCATTCTTGGTTAGTTTGCTCGCTTGAAGCTGGGTCTTGTTGTAAACCGCCACCCGCTGCGATGATCGCTTCTTCCATGACACGCAGTGCAAAGTCGATCTGCTCGAAAGAGATAATCATTGGCGGAAGGAAACGAATGACCGAACCATCACGACCACCCTTTTCAACCATCAAACCGCGCTCTAATGCTGCTCGTTGAATCGCTAGAGTCAGTTCGCCGTTTGATTGCGGCTCGCCAAATTTATTGAGCTCACCGTTTGGTTGCTTGATCTCAGCGCCAAGCATCAAGCCTTTACCGCGAACTTCAGCAATACAGCCAACGCGTGATTGAATCTTCTCAAGCCCGTGACGTAAGTATTGACCTGCGATGTTCGCGTGCTCAACCAAGCCATCACGCTCGATGATTTCCAGTGCCTTAGCGCCAGACACCATTGCTAATTGGTTGCCACGGAATGTACCGGTGTGCTCACCCGCTTTCCATGTATCAATGCTCTTATCGAACACAAGCAGCGACATAGGCAGTCCGCCACCAATCGCTTTAGATAAACATAAGATATCAGGGTTAACGCCTGACTCTTCAAACGCGAATCGATGACCCGTTTTACCCACGCCACACTGAATTTCATCAAAAATCAGTAGGATGCCATGCTCATCACAGATGCGACGTAGGCCTTGTAACCAAGATGCAGGAGCTGGAATCACACCGCCCTCACCTTGTACAGGCTCGACGATCATCGCTGCAGGTTTCATGATGCCAGATTCATCGTCATTCAACATACGCTCGATGTAACGAATGCTCGCGTTAGCACCCGCTTCACCACCAATGCCAAACGGGCAACGAAGGTTGTATGGGAAAGGCATGAAATGTACGTCAGACATTAAGCCACTACGACGTTCTTTAGTGCCAAGGTTACCCATCATGCCCATGGTGCCGTTAGTCATGCCGTGGTAAGCACCACGGAAAGCAAACATGGTGTTACGACCTGTAGTTTGCTTGGCGAGCTTGATCGCTGCTTCCACAGCATCAGCGCCAGACGGGCCACAGAATTGAAGAACCGAGTTCGTTGAAAAGTCTTGAGGGAGAAAAGCTTTCACTCGCTTGATAAACGTCTCTTTTGCTTGAGTCGTAATATCAAGAGTCTGGTATGGCAAACCTGAATCGAGTTGGTCTTTAAGTGCTTGGTTAATCTCAGGGTGGTTGTAACCCAGAGAAAGTGTACCTGCACCGGCCAAGCAATCGAGAAAGAGTTGGCCACGAGTATCTTCAACTAAAACACCACATGCTCGTTTAATAGCAATCGGTAGGCGTCTTGGGTATGAACGAACATCCGATTCATGCTGTTCTTGCTCAAGCAAAATAGCGTCGGGTGTTAGGTCGTAAGTTCCCTCTACGATAGGAACCATAGTTGAAAATGAATTTGCGATAGTATTAATATCGACTTCAAAGGCGGTAGTCATAAAAGTCCCCTTGAATGTGTTCATACTCACCTCCATCAGACGCAATTGCACACCGTCCCTCTATTGATTTAGAGAGAATTCATAGTGAAACACGCGTATTGTCTAGAAATGAGATATAGCTGTACGCTCGCATAAGTCAAATGACGAATACGAAATTAGGCCGTCTTAGGACAGCAAAAATTAGTTAGCGTGAGCTCAAGGTTCAGTAATGCTACTGTTTTGAAGAATTGGACATTTGTGCAGTATCGGACAGCTATGAAGAACTGACCCTTTTGGAAATGCAGAGCTGATTAGCAATGTTGTTATTAGTGTGTTCAATGTTGGGTTTCCCATTAGCATGGCGAATTGCGCCATAAGTATCCCGTCTATCAGCTAAAGGCTAGCTGATACCTACCCTACGTAATGTCCCAATCAGCAAGAATGGTCACTACGCGTATCCCCCAGAAGCAATCGTTGCTCTTCTTGAACATTGTTCATTCCGAGATTGCGCGGAAAAGTAACATAAAGTGAAATGAACGATCAATAGTTTTTAATAATCGCTTGATAAATAGGAGCGGTGACTGACAAATTGCTGAAAATATCGACAAGTTAATCTTTAGATAAGGAGATCCCCGGTTCGCTCGTTCCTCGCGCCCGAGGATGACGACATGGGTATACAGGCGGTGTTAGTGAGGGCTTTGAGGCTGTGGCGCCTTTCCGTCATTCCCTAGCACGAGGAACGAGTTCATAGGGAATCTCGCTTTTAAAAGCTAAGTAATGTAAACGAACTTGATAGCAACATTTTGAGATAGAAAAGGAAGTTTGGGTGTGTTCAAACAGAAAGAGGAATAACGCATAAAAATCAGAACAGCAGAAACCAAAAAGCCCGAACATTTCTGTTCGGGCTTTTTAATTTGGAGCGATACATCGGGTTCGAACCGATGACCTCAACCTTGGCAAGGTTGCGCTCTACCAACTGAGCTAGTATCGCATTTGCTACATCCGTTAAGACGTAGACTTTAATAGATGGTGCCCCGGGCCGGACTTGAACCGGCACAGCGCGAACGCCGAGGGATTTTAAATCCCTTGTGTCTACCAATTCCACCACCAGGGCACGCAATTCTTTATTGCAATGCCGATTACTGAAAAGTAAAACACCATCTTAATGCTGACGCCAATCAACATTACAAATTTTGGAGCGATACATCGGGTTCGAACCGATGACCTCAACCTTGGCAAGGTTGCGCTCTACCAACTGAGCTAGTATCGCATTTTCATTACTCTACGAAAGAGATAATGGAGGCGCCTCCCGGAGTCGAACCGAGGTCCACGGATTTGCAATCCGCTGCATAGCCACTCTGCCAAGGCGCCTTAGTAACTCCAATCGAATCGCTTATTGCCATCCTCTTGGGTACGGGATGCATTCTACGGATTCGAGCGTTTGAGTCAATATTATTTTTGTATTTTTAATTCGTTTGAATAGATTTTATACGAAACAGGCTAAATAGCTGACTTTGTGTGCAAAGCACTTTGTGGACAGGCTATTCAAAGGAGATCTATATCACATTAGATATCCACTATTGATAATTTAACCCTAGGTTAAAGATCAAAAAAGCGAGCCTCAGCTCGCTTCTTCATCAATGGTGTTTTTCGTCTAACAAATCATCTTTGGCGGCCATCAAGTATTGCGCCATTGACCAGTAAGTAAGAACCGTTGCAACATAGAGTGCAATGTAACCCACCCAAACCATCCAGTCATCGTATCGCCAGATAAGTACCCAAAGAGCAAACATCTGAGAAACGGTTTTCACTTTACCAACCCAAGATACCGCAACGCTTGCACGTTTACCGATTTCAGCCATCCATTCACGAAGCGCCGAGATGATAATTTCACGACCAATCATGGTCACCGCAGGGATAGTCACCCAGATCGAATGATAGTGCTCGGTAACTAAGATAAGAGCAGTAGCAACGAGCACTTTATCCGCCACAGGGTCAATAAAGGCACCAAAGCGAGACGTTTGCCCGAGTTTACGAGCCAGCATGCCATCTAGCCAGTCAGTAAAACCCGCTACCCAAAACACCATTGCAGCAGCAAAAGGAGCCCATTCATAAGGTAGGTAAAAAACAACAACGAATACTGGGATTAAAAATAGTCTCAGTAAGGACAAAATGTTAGGTATATTCAAACGCATATTATTAGGCTCTTATCAATTGCGCTTTAATGGTGCGGGATTTTTACTATTGTTTCAATGCTTGATAAATGTTTTCTGCCAAAGAATGACTAATGCCCGGCACTTTGGCTATTTCTTCAACAGTTGCACGCTTAAGTTCTTGTAAGCCACCCATATATTTCAACAAAGATTGACGACGTTTCGGCCCTACCCCTTCGATTCCTTCCAAAGCACTGGTTCGGCGAGTTTTACCTCGTTTCGCTCTGTGCCCTGCTATCGCATGATTATGACTTTCATCACGGATGTGCTGGATAAGGTGCAACGCTGGTGCATCGCTTGGCAAGTTAAATTCCTCACCTTCAAGAGTAACTAAGGTTTCTAAACCCGGCTTACGGGTCACACCTTTCGCGATACCCATCATTCTTGGTCGAAATGGCCAATCACCCCAATATTGAGAAACAATCTCGTGAGCGCGATTCAGTTGCCCCTTACCACCATCAATGAAGATGATGTCTGGAATTTTATCGACATCAAGTTGCTTCGAGTAACGCCTCTCAAGAGCCTGAGCCATGGCCGCATAGTCATCACCACCAGTAATCCCGGTGATGTTGTAACGACGGTATTCGGGTTTAACCGGCCCTTCTTGATTGAACACCACACAAGACGCAATTGTGCTTTCACCCATGGTATGACTGATATCGAAACATTCCATTCGTTTAATCGCATCCATCGACAACACTTCTTGAAGCTCTTTAAAGCGCTGGTTGATGGTCATCTTGTGATTAATCTTGGTGGTAATAGCCGTCAATGCATTGGTATTCGACAGTTTAAGGTAACGACCTCGAGTACCTGAAGGGTTGGTATTAAAGTGAATCTTACGACCCGCCACTTCACACAAGGCTTCTTGAATCGGTGTGATATCTTCCATCAAATCGGCATTGAGAATCAAACGAGTTGGGATGGTTCTCGCTTCATTATGCGCAAGATAGTATTGGCTTAAAAAGCTCGAAAAAACCTCTTCTCGCACCGTATTGTTGGGGATTTTCGGGAAATGGCTTCTACTGCCTAAAACCTTGCCTTGGCGAATCATCAAGATATGAATACACGCTACGCCATTCTCTTGAGCAAAGCCCAACACGTCCATATCTTCCATTGAATCGTCGGATACATATTGTTGTTCTTGCACGCGTCGAATCGCTTGGATTTGGTCACGGAACGCGGCAGCTTGCTCAAAGCGAAGCTCTCGGCTTGCTGTGTCCATCTTTTCGATGAGCGTCTCAAGGACTAACTTGTCCTTCCCTTGCAAGAACAGACGAACGTAGTCGATAAGTTCACTGTACTCTTCATCAGAGATGATTGAGCTGACACATGGCGCAGCACAACGGCCAATCTGATACATCAAACACGGGCGTGTTCTGTTGGCATAAACCGTATCTTCACACTGGCGAGCAGGAAAGATTTTTTGTAGTAGGTGCAACGTCTCACGCACAGCGCCGGAATCAGGGTAAGGACCAAAGTATTCGCCCTTTTTCTTTTTAGCACCACGATGCATCGACAAACGAGGATGCTTGTGACCGCTAATAAAAATATAAGGGTACGACTTATCATCACGCAAAAGTACGTTGTATTTAGGCAAGTACTGCTTGATGTAGTTATGCTCAAGGATGAGCGCTTCTGTTTCCGTGTGCGTTACAGTGACATCGATCTTGTCAATATTGCTGACTAAAGCGCGTGTTTTTTCACTGTCGACTTTTTTACGGAAATAACTGGAAAGGCGTTTTTTGAGGTTCTTAGCTTTACCGACGTAAATAACAACAGCCTCGGCGTTATACATTCGATAAACGCCGGGCTGCTCTGTTACTGTCTTGAGGAATGAGACTGAGTCAAACAAGTTGGTCACTATACGATCTCAGTGTTAAAGGGTCTCAGTGTCTAACATTCCATGTCTAATCGCTAAATGCGTCAGCTCTACATCGCCACTGATATCCAGCTTACTGAACAAGCGGTAGCGGTAACTGTTGACTGTTTTAGGACTTAGATTGAGTTGTTCTGAAATATCCGTCACTTTCTGACCTTTGGTAATCATCATCATGATTTGAAGTTCACGTTCAGATAAGTCTGCGAATGGATTTTCAGACGCAGGCGAGAATTGGCTCAAAGCCATCTGCTGCGCAATTTCTGGTGAAATGTATCGTTGGCCACTATTAACCACTCGAATTGCATTTACCATTTCATCCGGACCTGCCCCTTTAGTAAGGTAACCAGCAGCTCCAGCTTGCATCACTTTAGTTGGAAACGGATTTTCCGTATGAACAGTTAAAACGATGATTTTAACATCAGGGTTGAAACGCAAGATTTTCTTGGTTGCTTCTAAGCCACCAATACCAGGCATATTCATATCCATCAAAATAACGTCAGTATTGTTAGTACGACACCATTTTGCAGCATCTTCACCGCTTTCAGCTTCCCCTGCTACGTTCATTCCACGGACGTCTTCAATAATACGTCGTATCCCTGTGCGAACCAGCTCGTGATCATCTACAAGGAAAACATTTATCAAACTTGTATCTCCACACTATTAATTGGCTCTGCAATCACTGTATCGTTTCATCTGTTTGAAACAATTGAACAAAGGAACAGTGAATCGCAGCATTGAGTATATCTTAACTTAATTACTAAAAAAAAGCTCTGTTGAATATGTGCTGAAACACGAACTTTAGCAAGTACTTATTAACAAACAAGCCAACTAAAACAACAAGCTTTTTCTAAAAATCAACCAGTTAAAACAACACCCAATAAAATTACACAAGATAAAGATATTTTCAATACCATTGAATAGCCATTCGCGACAATTTCACTTATTTGCTTATAGAGTCCCGTTATTTGCCTCTGTTAACTAGAATTTAGTTAGTATTTTTGCTGCCGGTTATGCGCTGAGGGTCGCTAGGTGGTAGTATTCGATTCCCAATTTCAATAGGTTACTACATTGGATATTCAGCAAGGCTTTGTACTCACAAGACAAGCAAGAGACTTTTCAGGGCGCACACAAATCGACTTGTGGTTAAGCACCCCTCAAGGCCCTACTCTACTGACAATTCAAAATGAAAAGCCTGTCTTTTTTGTTGCTCAATCTGATATCGAAACGTGCCAATCTATTGCCGATAAAGAGGCCATAGATTGTCAGTTTAAGCCTTTAGAGTTGGCGACATTTGACCAAACCCCTTTAGCCGCTTGTTACACTTCCTTATCGAGAAGCAGCTTCGGGTTAGCTCAAGCCTTTAACGGTGAAGAAATCCAAACCTTTGAAAGCGATATTCGACTCGCCGATCGATTCTTAATGGAACGCTTTATTAAAGGCAGTATCGAATTCACAGGGACTATCACCCCAAAAAGACAGCATCGCAGAGTATCGAACGCAAAATGTCGAGCTGGCGATTACTTGCCAAACTTGTCTGTGGTTTCGCTTGATATTGAGTGTTCGGAAAAAGGTGTGCTTTATTCCATCGGCCTAGACAGTCCAATGGATAGCCGAGTGATAATGATTGGCGATCTACAAGAAGCAGACACCAATATCCAATGGGTTACCAACGAGAAAGCGCTGCTTGAAGCTATGATTGCGTGGTTCTCCGAGTTTGACCCGGACATCATCATCGGTTGGAATGTCATTGATTTCGACTTTAGGCTGCTGCACAAGCGTTCGGAATGGAACGAAGTGAAACTCAGTATCGGTAGAGACAATCAACCAAGCTTTTTCCGTAGTTCTGCACAAAACCAGCAGGGCTTCATTACCATTCCTGGTCGCGTGGTTTTAGATGGCATCGACATGCTCAAGACAGCGACCTACCATTTCCGTTCTTGGTCTCTTGAGTCCGTCTCACAAGAGTTGCTGGGCGAAGGCAAAGACATTCATAATGTTCATGACCGCATGGATGAAATCAATCGAATGTTTAAGTTCGATAAACCTTCACTTGCCAAGTACAACCTTCAAGACTGTGTGCTCGTAAACCGAATCTTCGAACACACTCACCTACTCGATTTTGCTATTGAACGTTCTCGCTTAACTGGTGTTGAACTTGATCGCGTTGGCGGCTCTGTCGCGGCTTTTACTAACTTATACATGCCTCAGATACACCGAGCGGGTTATGTCGCGCCGAACTTAGAACCCGAGAACTGGATCGCTAGCCCCGGTGGCTATGTGATGGATTCGATTCCCAACCTTTATGACTCGGTTTTGGTACTCGACTTTAAAAGCCTGTACCCATCGATAATTCGATCTTTCTTGATTGATCCTATGGGGTTAATTGAAGGGCTAAAGTTAGAGTTAGGCTCTGAAGAAGACCAAGCAGTAGCTGGGTTCCGTGGCGGTCAATTCCACCGTTCTAAGCACTTTCTACCAGAGATGATCGAAAACCTCTGGGCAGCGCGTGATGTCGCAAAGAAAAACAACGAGAAAGCTTTTTCTCAAGCGATTAAGATCATCATGAACTCTTTCTATGGCGTGCTGGGTTCTTCTGGTTGTCGTTTCTTTGATACTCGCTTAGCATCCTCTATCACCATGCGTGGGCATGAGATCATGAAGCAAACCAAGGTTCTGATAGAAGATAAAGGGTATCAAGTAATTTACGGAGATACCGATTCAACTTTCGTGTCTCTTAATGGCAGTTTTGAGCAAGAACAAGCAGACGAGATTGGTCACTCCCTTGTGGCTTACATCAACGACTGGTGGACGAATCACCTGAAAGAGGTCTACAACCTCACCTCGATACTTGAATTGGAATACGAGACCCATTACCGCAAGTTTCTAATGCCGACCATTCGAGGCTCTGAGACAGGATCGAAGAAACGTTATGCAGGTCTAATCAATCAAGATGACCAAGAGAAGATCATTTTTAAAGGCCTTGAAAGCGCCCGAACCGATTGGACGCCCCTCGCACAACAGTTCCAACAAACCTTGTATGAGATGGTCTTTCACGACCAAAATCCAAGTGATTATGTTAGACAGTTTGTCGATGAAACATCCGCAGGCAAACACGATGACCTACTGGTTTATCAAAAGCGCTTGCGCCGTAAATTGCATGAATACCAGAAGAACATTCCGCCACAGGTTCGCGCAGCAAGATTAGCCGATGAGATCAATGCCCAGCTTGGTCGCCCACTTCAATACCAAAACAAAGGACGTATTGAATATTTGATTACGCTGAGTGGCCCTGAGCCCAAGGAGTACTTAAAGAGTGGCATCGATTATCAACATTACATCGACAAGCAGATTAAACCGGTCGCAGAAGCGATTTTGCCCTTCATTGGTTTAGATTTTGAAAGAGTCAGCGGGCAGCAACTAGGCCTGTTCTAGATTTAATTCTCTTTTCGACGCGACATTAGACTCGAGATATCTATTAAAACTCGAGCCAGACATTAAAACGAAAAAAGCAGAGGAGTGCTTAACTCGCTCTGCTTTTTCATATCAATGGATAGCTTACGAAGCTCTACCCGATTCGAAACTCAGTTTTCTGATACTGCTTAACCAACCATTCACCAAAACCATCAAGAATCCCTATCACTGAACGTTTGGGAATCGCACGCCCAGACAGCAGAATACCCAACCTTTGAATCTCAACTTCTTTCTCTGGATGATATTTCAAGAACTGTTGACCGCACTCCAAAGGTGCATCGAACCAATTCTTGTCTCGGTACATTACCAAAGAGTAACTGGCTCGCAGAAGCTTCTTGGCAATAATCACCTGCGCTGCGACTTGCTGCTCTGGCGTTGTTGCTCGGGCAATCTTATTACGATAAACCGCTAACCAATTTTCCGTGTCCATATTCCAATGTTTGGCAATTTCCCAACTCGTTTCGAAATCACCATAGCAATCTGATAAGTCTTCACCATGCACACACACGGCTAAATGCTTGAGCATGAAGCCCCACGTAAAGATATTGTCGAAATCAACTATCTCGCTCACCAAGGTAGTTTTGATCGCCACTTGAGTGACCTGAGGGAAGCTCTTTTGGAAGCGCCATTTAATGGTATTCAGCAGCGTGGTTCGTTGATCTGGGAAAGAACGATGGGTAACCACAACCACATCTAGATTCGAGCGACCGACAACGGCTTGCTTGCGTGCCACACTGCCATAAACATAGACACTGTGCAGATTAGAACCTAGCCCACCTTTTAGAAAGGTAATCAGATCGTTAACCACAGGTTGAAATTCAGGTTGAAATGGCTGTGTTGGGTCAATAACAGGTAGCTGCATAGGTCGTTTCGGTAAATAAAATAATGATTTAACTGTCTCTCTATGATCGCTTAGGTGACTTTATGATTCAAGCTATTCCTATTTATAGCGTCTACGAGATATAATCACCGGATAGACCCAATAAGGACAAACACAAAATGCCTAGAGCAAGTGAGATTAAAAAAGGTTTTGCGATCAATGTTGATGGCAAAACAGTACTAGTTAAAGATATCGAAGTAACAACACCAGGTGGCCGTGGCGGTCAAAAGATTTACCGCTTCCGTGGTCACGATGTAGCAACTGGCGTTAAAACAGAAGTTCGTCACAAGGCTGACGAAATCGTTGAAACGATCGACGTAACTAAGCGTGCAGTGATGTTCTCTTACGTTGATGGCAACGAGTACATCTTCATGGATAACGAAGATTACACACAATTCATCTTCAACGGTGAAATGATCGAAGACGAACTGCTGTTCATCAACGAAGATACGCAAGGTATGTACGCGATTCTTATCGACGGTACTGCGGCGACTCTTGAGCTACCAACTTCAGTTGAGCTAGTAATCGAAGAGACAGACCCTTCAATCAAAGGTGCTTCTGCTTCAGCTCGTACTAAACCAGCTCGTCTGTCTACAGGCCTTACTGTTCAAGTTCCTGAGTACATTGCAACTGGCGACAAAGTTGTTGTGAACACAGCTGAACGTAAATACATGAACCGCGCAAGCTAAGATACTGATTATGACCGAAGCTAACGACCTAATGTCTTACGACGACGCAATTGACACTGCATACGACATCTTTCTAGAGATGGCTGCTGACAACCTTGAACCTGCAGACGTGATCTTATTCACGGCTCAGTTTGAAGATCGTGGCGCTGCAGAACTTGTTGAAACTGGTGACGATTGGGTTGAACATGTTGGCTTTGAAGTCGACAAAGAGATCTACGCTGAAGTACGCATTGGTCTTGTAAATGAAGCTGATGATATCTTAGATGACGTATTCGCTCGTCTGCTGATCAGCCGTGACCCTGAACACAAGTTCTGTCACATGTTGTGGAAACGCGACTAGGCTCTTCTTAAACCAGCTCAGAGTACTGAGCTGGTTTTCTTACGACTTCATAGCCTCATCACTTTACCAAACTGCAACTCTACAAAATTATGACCAAAGCAAAGACAGATACCCTATCCAAAGGCTATGCCTGTGTTGGATTAGTAAATCCCAAAACCCCTGAAAATGTTGGCTCAGTAATGCGAGCAGCTGGTTGCTACGGAGCAAACTCTGTATTTTATACTGGTACCCGTTATGACCACGCTCGACAATTTCATACCGACACCAAAGAAAAGCATCTTGAGTTGCCATTGATTGGTGTTGAAGATCTTAAAGATATTATTCCTGTTGGCTGCGTGCCCATCGCGGTTGATTTGATAGAAGGCGCGAAGCCTCTGCCTGATTATAAGCACCCACCTCGTGCTTTTTATATCTTCGGCCCTGAAGATGGGACTCTGAAAAAAGAGATCACAGACTTCTGTCGTGAAACCATCTACGTTCCGACAAATGGCTGCATGAACCTTGCTGCCGCGGTCAATGTTATTTTGTATGACCGCATGGCGAAGGGTGATAATTTTTCTAATCATTTGAAAGTGACCTAATATCAATCGTAGCAAGTCAGCCGAGCTGGCTAAGCACTTCTACCTGATCAAGCACTTCCACATGATTTGAACTGCGCCATATTCAAGACATAAAAAACCTGCTAAGTTAGCAGGTTTTTTTGTATTCGAAACGTTGGATTAAGCTTCAGAATCCACGTAATTACTTACGTGATCTTGGCTTAGCCGGTTTAGCCGGGCGTCCGTTGTTCAGTTTAGGCTTTTTGGTAGACTGAGGTTTACCATTGGTCGCTGGAGCACTACGACCTGAATCAGGTGTTGTAGTACCGCGAGTTGCAGGCTTCTTACGCTTAGTCTGGTTGCTACGGCCTTTAGGAGCATTTGCGCGCTCTTCGTGACGCTTAACAGCACGACGAATTTTCTGGCTACGAGAACGCTCACGCTTACGAGAAGTGTTTGCAGGATCAAGATCCAACAGTGTCTCTTTTTCTGGTTGAAGTTCAACAAGCTCACGCAAGTAGTTTACTTCTTGAAGATCTAGCTCTTTCCAACCGCCACGAGGCAGTTTCTTATCAAGGTAGATATCACCGTAACGTACACGTTTAAGACGGCTTACTGTTGTTTCTTGTGATTCCCAAAGACGACGAACCTCACGGTTACGACCTTCGTTAATTGCTACGTAGAAAGTATGGTTCATACCTTCACCGCCAGCGTAAACCACATCTTCGAAACGAGCCATACCATCTTCAAGTTGAACGCCACGAGTCACGTTCTTAACTTTTTGCTCAGTTACTTCACCAAATACACGCACTAGGTACTCACGCTCAACCTGACGGCTTGGGTGCATTAGGCGGTTTGCTAGTTCACCATCGGTTGTGAATAACAGTAGGCCTGATGTGTTTGCATCAAGACGACCAACTGAAATCCAACGAGAACCACGGATCTTAGGTAGACGATCGAAAACAGTACGGCGACCTTCAGGATCGTGACGAGTACAAAGCTCACCTTCAGGTTTGTAGTAAGCAAGTACACGACAAACCACTTCTTCAGAGGCTTTGCCTGTAATAGTGTGGCCATCGATACGGATCACTGAGTTCTCGTCTTCAAGACGCTCACCCAATTTCGCAACTTGACCGTTAACACTTACACGACCAGATTTGATTAAACCTTCTAGTTCACGACGAGAACCGTGACCAGCTCGCGCTAAAACCTTCTGTAATTTTTCGCTCATTTACTCTTTTCTACCTAATTGTCGTCTTCACAGACGTCGAATGAATTTTTCGCGACCAAATCGCGGTCGCGTATTATCGCAAATAACCTGCCAAAAAGCACTTGTTATTTACTCTGGCAGGTTTGCTGTTTCGTTACAGACTGTTAATCAGTAACGCTATTATTCAAACGGCGCTGGATCACCGGCACCACGACGTAAAACAACGGCGTCATCGTCACTGAAGTCAATAACCGTAGTAGGTTGTTCACCTAAGTAGCCGCCATTCAAAATGACATCAACCGCATGCTCTAAGCTGTCACGAATTTCTTCAGGATCCGATTCAGTGGTCTCGTT
Organism: Vibrio atlanticus; assembly: GCF_024347315.1. Classification (NCBI taxonomy): domain Bacteria; kingdom Pseudomonadati; phylum Pseudomonadota; class Gammaproteobacteria; order Vibrionales; family Vibrionaceae; genus Vibrio; species Vibrio atlanticus. The sequence goes on from NZ_AP025460.1 coordinate 2,201,608, forward strand.
ACCCGGAAGAATCAGAGACGTCGACATCAATGGCTCGCCCATTGCTTCTAGAAGGTCTAGGGCAATTTTGTTGTCCGGTACACGAATACCGATCGTTTTACGCTTAGCGTTCATCAAACGCTTTGGCACTTCTTTTGTTGCTTTAAAAATAAACGTGTAAGCACCTGGCGTGTGCGCCTTAAGCAGACGGAAAGCCACGTTATCTACTCGTGCATACAGTGACAACTCAGAAAGGTCACGGCATAACAAAGTGAAATTGTGCTTATCATCGATTCGACGAATTTTACAGATGCGTTCGAGTGCTTGTTTATTTTCAAGCTGACAACCCAGTGCATAACCTGAATCTGTTGGATAAACCACAACGCCGCCATTGCGAATAATCGCAACCGCTTGAGTAATTAAGCGCGCTTGTGGGTTATCTGGGTGTACATAAAAAAACTGGCTCATTGTTGATCCTCGTTATCGAATCTCTCGACTCTATCATCAGAAGGAGCTGGTTCACCTAAAGACTATTCAGATGGTGAAACCGTTTGAAACTCCCAATCTTTCCATACTTCTTCGACCCCAGAAGGTAGCCAGAGATTACGTCCAAGTTCCATCCATGGGGATGGGTAATGGAAGTCGCTGCCTTGGGAGGCTAATAGTTTGTATTGTATAGCATAATCCGCAAGTGTGCGTCTTTCTTGTTGCGCTTGCTGAGGTTGAGCCACTTCCATAGCGTCACCATTTGCTTCAACAAATGCAGCGAGAAGGCGTTTAACCCACTTGGCGGTAAGGCCATATCGCGCAGGGTGAGCTAATACTGCTTGACCACCAGCCGCATGAATAGCCGTGACAGCATCACTCATTGAGCACCATGTTGGCGGCACATAACCTGGGTTATTGCGCGTAAGAAACTTTTTAAACACCTGCTGCATGGTTTTCGCGTAGCCATTGTCGACTAACCATTTCGCAAAGTGTGCTCGAGTAATTGGTGCATCACCTGCAATCAATTTAACTTCTTCTAACACCCCTTCACGAGTCGCTTTCTCAAGACGGTGAGCGATCATCTCAGCACGCCCAATACGGTGTTGCTTCTGTTGTTCAATGAGCGCTTTGAGTTCTGGTGACTCAGGATCAACGTTTAACCCAACAATATGGATATCTTTGTTTTGCCAAACAGTCGAAATCTCAATGCCGTTGATCAACTGAATCGGAAGGTTGTTATCAGCAATATAGCTGCGTGCTTCAGCAAGCCCATCAGTCGTATCATGATCTGTAATCGCTAGCGCTTCGATGTTAAAGCCAAGCGCTCGGTCAATTAGCTCAGGTGGAGTAAGTCGGCCATCTGAGGCTGTTGTATGACTATGTAGATCAATTCTCATATATTCTTTTTCATTGTTTTCAATTTTTATCGTTATATTTGTGTCAACACACTTGACCCGCAAGCGAAAAACTAGTTAACTAGTACACAAATACGAAGTATCACATTTGATAGGTTCACCATGTTACAAGAATTTAACCAAAACCATAAAGATAAAGTTTTAGAACTTTCTTCAGTAGAAGCAAGTTCAGAGCTTAATTGGTGGCGCACTTGGACAAGTTCTTGGTGGGCTAACGTGTACTTCTAGTTAAACAGTTTGTTTATAAAAAAGTTATCACTAAGCCCGCTTTCATAGCGGGCTTTTTAATTTGTCGAACATCTCACATTCAACTGACTAACAAATCATCGAATTGACCATATTCTAGATTGGGTGAAAGGTATCTTTATGCGACTATGTACGGCAGGGAATTTAAAGAATCATAAAGGAGGTCTTGTGAACAAGGCCATTGAAATCAAAAAGCTGGGAACTATTGAGGTCATCAATTCATCCGTTCCTTACTCGCAAGATCCAACCAGCGTATTTCATACTTTGTGTGAAAACAAAACAGACAGTTTGCTGTTGGAATCGGCTGAGATTGAATCTAAACAGAACCTGACAAGCCTACTCCTTATCGACTCTGCTGTTCGCATCGTATGTCGCGGACATGAAGTAACTTTTCAAGCATTGACTGAAAACGGTCAAGCGCTAATTGAACACCTTACTCAAAACGTTAAAGCAGACATTAAATCTGACCTGACTGATAACGTTTTGACGCTCACTTTTGTCGAGCCAAGCAATGAATTAGATGAAGACTCACGTTTAAGAGAAGCCTCTTCATTCGACGCACTGCGTTTAGTTCAGCACAGCTTTGAGCAAGACGCGGATAATAAACACGCGTTATTCATGGCGGGCCTATTCGCTTACGACATCGTGGCAAACTTTGAACCACTCGGTGATGCTGAAGCAACCAACAATTGTCCTGACTTTGTATTCTACGTTGCAGAAACACTGTTGCGTTTCGACCACCAAGAGAACGAAGGCCTACTTCATGCGAGCTTGTTTGCTCAAGATGAAAGCATCAAAGCGCAATTAACTGAGCGCCTAGCCGACATTCAAACACAGTGTCAGTCATTGAAAGCCATCACCGAAGTTACGCCACTCGACAACGTTGACGCTATACCGAGTGTTTCAGATGAAGACTTCTGCCAAACGGTTCGTGATTTAAAAGAATACGTCGTTAAAGGCGATGTATTCCAAGTGGTACCTTCACGTCGCTTTACGCTACCTTGCCCTGCTCCACTGGCGGCTTACAAAGAACTCAAGCAAAGTAATCCAAGCCCTTACATGTTCTACATGCAAGACGAGCTGTTTACTCTGTTTGGTGCTTCTCCAGAAAGTGCACTGAAGTACGAAACTGAAACCAACCAAATCGAAATTTACCCAATTGCAGGTACTCGTCGTCGCGGTAAACGCCCAGACGGTCAAATCGATTTCGACCTAGATAGCCGTATCGAACTTGAACTGCGTACCGACAAGAAAGAAAACGCGGAGCACATGATGCTAGTCGACCTAGCGCGTAACGATGTGGCACGTATTGCTGAAGCTGGCACTCGCCACGTAGCAGACCTACTGCAAGTTGACCGCTACAGCCACGTAATGCACTTGGTTTCTCGTGTTGTTGGTCAGCTCCGTGAAGACTTAGATGCTCTGCACGCTTACCAAGCTTGTATGAACATGGGGACTCTAACGGGCGCACCAAAAATCCGCGCAATGCAGCTTATCCGTGACGTAGAAAAAACGCGTCGTGGTAGCTACGGTGGTGCAGTCGGTTACCTAACCGGTGAAGGCACTTTAGATACTTGTATCGTAATTCGCTCTGCTTACGTTGAAGATGGCGTAGCACAAGTGCAAGCGGGCGCGGGCGTGGTGTTCGACTCTGACCCACAAGCAGAAGCAGATGAAACTCGCGGCAAAGCTCAAGCGGTCATCTCTGCGATTCAAGCAGCTCATACTAAAAACCTAACAAGTAATAAGGAGTCGTAATCATGGCTGATATTGTATTCATCGATAACTTCGACTCGTTCACTTACAACCTTGTAGACCAGTTTCGTTCACTGGGTCACAGCGTGAAAATTTACCGTAACAACATTCCGGCAAAGGTTGTTGAAGCGGCGATCAACAAACTAGACAACCCTGTTGCACTGCTTTCGCCAGGCCCAGGCGCTCCGGCTGATGCGGGCTGCATGCCTGAGCTGATTCAGCTACTAAAAGGCAAAGTGCCAATGATTGGTATTTGCTTAGGCCACCAAGCGATTGTTGAAGCCTACGGTGGCACCGTTGCAGGCGCTGGCGAAATCATTCATGGTAAGGTGTCGATGATGGAACACCAAAATCATGCGACTTACCAAGGCTTACCTTCGCCGCTGGCTATCGCTCGCTACCACTCTTTAGTAGCAACGCATGTATCTGATAGCCTAACGGTGACCGCTGAAGTCGATGATTTGGTAATGTCTGTGGTTCAAGAACAAGACAAGGTTTGTGGATTCCAATTCCACCCTGAATCAATTATGACGACCTACGGTGCAACGCTTCTTGCGAACGCTATCGAATGGGCTCTTGAGAAACCTATTCATTTAGAGAAAAGCTCTCCCCTTGAGAAGACAGCGACTCTTGACCAAAAGACTAACTAGGAAACGATCATGGAACAGATTAATAAACTTTACGAACAGCAGTCTCTTACTCAAGAAGAAAGCCAACAGTTATTTGATGTGATCATCAAGGGTGAACTTGACCCAATCTTGATGGCTTCTGCTCTGACTGCATTGAAAATCAAAGGCGAAACGCCTGATGAGATCGCTGGCGCGGCGAAAGCACTGCTTGCCAATGCAAACCCGTTCCCACGCCCTGATTACGATTTCGCTGACATCGTAGGTACAGGTGGCGACGGTCACAACACCATCAACATTTCTACAACTTCTGCATTTGTAGCAGCAGCGTGTGGCTTAAAAGTCGCGAAGCACGGTAATCGCAGTGTATCGAGCAAATCAGGCTCTTCTGACCTACTGGATTCGTTTGGCATCAACCTAGCGATGACCGCGGAAGACACTCGTACGGCTGTCGATGAGCTTGGCGTAGCATTCCTATTTGCTCCGCAATACCACGGTGGCGTGCGTCACGCGATGCCTGTTCGTCAAACTATGAAAACACGTACTATCTTCAACATCCTTGGCCCACTGATTAACCCTGCTCGCCCTAACATCGAGTTAATGGGTGTTTACAGCAAAGAGCTAGTACGCCCTATCGCGGAAACCATGCTGCAAATGGGTATGAAGCGCGCGGCAGTTGTTCACGGTAGCGGCCTTGATGAAGTAGCTATTCACGGCGAAACCATCGTTGCTGAAATTAAAGATGGCGAAATTCACGAGTACACCGTGACACCGGCTGACTTTGGTTTGAACACTCACCCTCTTGAAGCAATCAAGGGTGGCGAGCCAGAAGAGAACAAAGCCATCACAACCGATATCCTTACGGGTAAAGGCACTGATGCTCAAGTTGGCGCAGTGGCCGTCAACGTTGCTCTATTGATGCGTCTATTTGGTCACGAAGATCTAAAAGCCAACGCACAGCAAGCGATTGACGCGATGAACTCTGGCAAAGCGTACGAGCTTGTACAAAAGCTTGCTGCGCACGCCTAACGAACGACGAATTGAGACAAAGAACATGACACAGACTACCGATAAACTGTCGACCCACGTTTCAGTCAAAGAAGCTGAAATGGCGGAAGTACTAGCAAAAATCGTTCGTGACAAATACCAATGGGTTGAAGCGCGTAAGCAGACCCAACCACTGGACGAGTTTAAAGCGGCGTTAACCGCAACAGACCGCAGCTTTTATGATGCTCTGAGCGGTGAACAAACCGTTTTCATCACTGAATGTAAGAAGGCATCTCCGTCTAAAGGTTTAATCCGTGACGAGTTTGATTTGGACTACATTGCATCGGTTTACAACAACCACGCCAACGCGATTTCAGTGCTGACAGACGAGAAATACTTCCAAGGTGACTTTGAGTTTTTACCTAAGGTTCGCAGCATTGCTAAGCAGCCTATCCTGTGTAAAGACTTCATGGTTGATACCTACCAAGTTTACTTAGCTCGTCACTACTCTGCAGATGCTATCTTGTTGATGCTATCGGTATTAGATGACGAAGAGTACCAAGCACTGGCGGAAGTTGCTCACTCGCTCAACATGGGTGTACTAACCGAAGTCAGTAACGAAGAAGAGCTTCACCGCGCAGTCGCTTTAAAAGCAAAAGTGATCGGTATTAATAACCGTAACCTGCGTGACCTTTCGACGGATTTGAACCGTACTAAAGAGTTGGCTCCGCTGGTTCGCGAACTGGCTCCAAACGCAGTCGTGATTTCAGAGTCTGGCATCTACACACATCAACAAGTTCGAGACCTTTCAACGTTTGCAGATGGTTTCTTAATCGGCAGCTCTCTGATGGCTGAAAAGAACCTAGAGCTTGCAGTGCGTAAAGTAACACTCGGTGAAAACAAGGTGTGTGGTTTAACTCACTCTGACGATGCCGCGAAGGCTTATCAAGCTGGTGCGGTGTTCGGTGGTTTGATTTTCGTTGAAGCGTCTAAGCGTCATGTGGATATCGAAGCGGCTCG